>CAYHBG010000019.1:4020-15311 GCA_964354815.1 uncultured Thermotogae bacterium | reverse complement strand
CCGGCCGGAGCGTTGGAAGCGCTACGATCCTCAGCTATTTGAGGCTCTCGCGGACCTCGTTCGGGAGGGACAGCGCAACCTGCGCGCGGTCGAGCAGTCTGGCATCCTCCCCGGGGCGCGCTTCTTCCGGGACCTCCTCCCGGAGGACGCAGCGGGCCGGGCGCTCCACTTCTCCCGTCTCGGCCCCCTCGCTCGCCGGGGTGATCTCCTCTTCCTCGACCCGGACAACGGGATCGAGGTCGCGTCGGTCCCGTACGGCCGCGCCGGATCGTCGCGCTACCTGTATCTTCGCGAGGTCGAGACCCTCTGCCGTGCCGGACCCTCGCTCCTCCTCTACCAGCACCTCCCTCGGGTCGAGCGAGCGTCCTTCGGCTGCCGCATGGCCGAGAAGTGTCTTGCCGCGACGGGAGCCTCCCTCGCGGTGTCCTTTCGGACGCGGCGCGTCCTCTTCCTGCTCTTGCCCCAGCCGAACGAGGAGGCCCTCTACCTGAAACGGAGCGAGCTTGTGGCGTGGGCCTGGGAGGGGGAGGTTGAGGTCGCGGTGCACCGAGTCGGCGGAAGCCCGCAAGGCGACGTCCAGGGAAGGCGGGTCGCCGAGGCCGGCTTCCCGGCGTGCTATCATCCGAAGCCACGCACGCGCCGGGGGTCACTTCCGATCAATGAGGAGGGATGACGAGAGTGCAGAGGGCCCGTCCCGTCCTCCTCTTCGACTGGGGGAACACCCTGATGCGCGAGATTCCGGGCGCCTCCGGCCCCATGTCGAGCTGGCCCCGTGTGGAGGCGATCCCCCACGCTCGTGAGGTCCTCACCGCCCTCAAGCCGACCTTCGTCATCGCCCTGGCCACGAACGCCCAGGCCTCCGGCGAGGTCGAGATCCGCCAGGCCCTTGCCCGGGTCGACCTCGATCGGCAGGTCGAGAGGATCTACGGGTTCCGGACGATCGGACACAAGAAGCCGGAGCCGGAGTTCTTCCGCTTTGTCCTCCACAACCTCGGCCTCTCCGCGTCGCACGCGGTGATGGTCGGGGACAGCCTGGAGAACGACGTCCTCGGGGCGAATGCCTGCGGGATCCGCGCCGTCTGGTTCAACGAGGCGGGCCCGGAGTCGCGGGAAGGAGCACTCCATGCGACGATCCACGACCTCGCGGACCTTCCGGCTGCCCTCGCTCGACTCGCCCCAGACCTCGTCGCCTCGTTGAGATAGCCAGGCTCAGCCCCTGCGCGCTCTGGCTCCGGTTCTTGTGTGCGCGGCCATCCACACGAACACCACCGCTCCGAGGGCGAAGGCCGCGAGGAGGGTGGGCATCGTCGCCTGCGGCCCGACGGTGCCGTACAACTCGCCCAACAGGGCCGGCAAGGCCATCCCGCCTACTCCTCCGAAGGCAAAGAGGAGCGCGGCCCTCCGCCCGGTCAGCGCAGCATGACGGCCAGCCAGGGTGAACGTGTTCGGGAAGACGGGCGCAACAGAGAAGCCAAACCCGATGGTCCCGACCCATAGCGCGGGTGAGGACCTCGGGAGAAGGGAAAGGAGGCCCAGGCTTGCGGTGCCCCCCAGCATCGCAAGGGCGATGACCCGTTGCGGGGCGTACCTCATCGCGAGGGGGACGGACAAGAGCCGGGCCACGGTGTACCCGCCCCACATCGCGGCGTTCAGATACGCGGCGCCCGCCGCGGTCGCGAGGCCGATGCCCTGGGCGTAGGAGAAGATCCACCCTCCGAAGGCGACCTCCGATCCCACGGTGAACAGGAGGAACATCCCGACGAGGAGGATCGGGAGCCCCTTCGGCCCGCCCTCGGCGGCCACCGGCGCCTTGAGGAGGGGGACGCGGGGAGCCGGGGCGCGCCAGAACAGCGCAGATCCAGGCAGGAGGACGAGCCCCGCCGCGGCGTAGGCGAGAAGGAGGCCATCGGCGCGGCCCAGGAGCGGCACGATCAGGAGTGGGGCCAAGGTCGAGCCGAGCCCGAAGCAGAAGTGCGCCGCGCTCACGTAGGGGGCCACGCGCTCCTTTGGGTAGGACCACATGAGAAGGGCGTTTGACCCGGCGTTGACAGCCCCCGTCGCGACCCCCTGGGCAAACCAGAACGCGAGAAACAGGGCGAAGCTCGGCACGAGCGGCCCCACCGCGGTGACGACGGCCGCCGCAACGAGGGACAATGCGACCGCCCGTGTTCCCCCGCCGCGGTCGACCCAGGCACCGCCCCCGACGGCGCCGAGGATCCCCCCGACGGCGCGAGCGGTGAACAAGAGCCCCAGTTGAGACAGGGGGACTCCGGCGCGCGCGGCGAGCCCGGGGAGCGTCGGCCCCAAGACCGATACGGAGAGGCCGAAGGCGGCGAAACTGATCAGGTAAGGGAGCGCGGTCCTGAGCCCTGGCTCGCCGCGTGCCCGCTTGGCCGGGGTCTCGCCGGTAGGTCGCGTCATGGTCCTCCTGTCCGTCTCAAGGTGGGCAGATCCTAGCGCCCACGTCGGGGCACAACCAGCCGTCCGCAGCCCGACGCGGAACGGGCCTCGCGCGGTTCCCGGCGCTAGCCCGTGCGGCAGGACGTGACGGCGAGGCGAGAGAGAAGTAGGCTTCCCCTCAAGGGAGGGGGACGGAATGAAGCTCGAGAGGCATACGTCGGCAGAGGGGTTTCTCGCGCGGACCCAGGGGACGTTCGAGGCCGAGGAGGCGGAGAACAACCTCATCCTAGGGGTCGCCCTCCGCGTGCGCGACGCCCCCGATCGGTTCAAGCCCCCTCCCTACTTTGTCACGGTTCGGAAGGGGGGCGAGGTCGTCTCCGCGGCGGTGATGACCCCTCCCTACAAGGTGATTCTCTGGGCCGCTGGCACCGCGCCCGATGCTGCCCTAGCGCAGATCGCTCGAGACCTACGGCGGGGGGGCCGGAGCGTTCCCGGCACGATCGGGCCGAAGGAGATTGCGCACCGCTTCGCCGGGATCTGGAAAGGCCTGGCCGGAGGGGAGGTCGAGCAGAAGAGGGAAGAACGGGCGTACCGTCTGGACCGGGTCTCGCCGCTTCGGCTTGCACCGGGCAGGCTCCGCCCGGCGCGAGGGGAGGACACCCCTCTGGCGACGCGGTGGATTGCCGCCTTCCAGGCCGAGGCCCTCGGTGAGGCGGAGAGCGAGGGGACGGCCGAGTTCGCTCTCGCGAAGATCCGGGACAGCGACCTCTTTCTCTGGCAGGACGGAGAGCCGGTCTCCATGGCCGCGAAGGCTCGCCCGACCCGGCACGGGACGACCGTGATCCTTGTCTACACCCCGCCCGCACTCCGCGGACGCGGGTACGCCACCGCGTGCGTCGCTTCTCTCAGCCAGACGCTCCTCGACTCCGGGAGGCTCTTCTGTACCCTGTTTTCCGATCTCGCGAACCCGATCTCGAACCGCCTCTACGAGCGGATCGGCTACCGCCCGATCGGCGACTTCGCGGAACTCACCTTCCGAACCGTCGATCGAGGCGAGTAGGACAAGGCCTCCGCCTGGTGGAACGGGGAGTTGAGGGCAATGACGGCGGGGTCACCGGCCGTCCTGCGCGGCGCGGGCGAAAGGAAAGGTTGATCCGGCGCCGGGCGAGCGGTAGGCTCGTCGTCGGGGACCGTCTGAGACGCGTCGTCCTAGAGGAGGAGGAGAGAGATGAGGAGTCCTGTCTACCACGCCCCAGCCCGCGCGCGGCGCTGGGACTACAGCGCAAGCCAGGTCGCGGGCCTGGAGCGCCTGATCAAGCGGATCGACCTCGGGAGCGCGATCGCCAAGGACGAGCTCGTGGCGATCAAGACCCACTTCGGCTCCGAGGGGGCACACCGCGTCGTTCGCCCGCGCTTCCTCCGCGTTCTCGCCGACGCGGTCAGGGCCGCGGGAGGGAAACCCTTCGTCTGCGACACCGTGCGGATCAACGGGTGGGACTACCTCGAGATCGCGAACCAGAACGGGATCAACCCGCAGTCGGTCGGGTGCCCGGTTCTCCTCGCCGACGGGCTTCTCGGGAACGACAGCGTTGAGGTGAAGGCCGGGCAGGTCTTGGGATCGGTGCAGATCGCCTCCCTCATTCACGACGTCCCGGCGATGATCGTGGTCAGCCACTGCAAGGGGCACATCGAGGCCGGCTTCGGCGGGGCGATCAAGAACCTCGCCATGGGCGGGGTCGCCGGCCGACACCGGAGCGGCGACTGGAAGAAGGCACGCGGGCACCTCCACGCCGCGGCGGGCACCTCGAGCGTCCAGCGCGACCGCGCCCTGTGCACGATGTGCCTGCAATGCCTCCACGTCTGCCCGACGGAGGCGATCTCGGAGGCGGGTGGCGACCTCGTCGTCGACGACAAGAAGTGCTGGCGCTGCGGTCGCTGCGAGCGAGTCTGCCCGGTGGCGGCGATCCGCCTGGAGAAGAGGTCGAAGGACGAGTTCCAGGCCGGCCTCGCCGAGGCGACGAAGGCCGTCCTTTCCACGTTCGCTCCGGGGAAGGTGCTCTACTTCAACTTCCTGCTCGAAGTCCAGCCGGAGTGCGACTGCATGCCGATGGCCGACACGCCGCTTGTCCAGGATCAGGGGATCCTTGCCGCGCGGGACGTCGTGGCCATCGACCAGGCGACCCTCGACCTCGTCAACCGCGCCCTTCCTCTCCCAGACTCCCTGGCCTCCGATCGGGGCTTGAAGCCCGGAGCGCGCTCGCTCACTGATGCTCTAGGCGTCGACGGCCAGGAGCACGTCGACGCGGCAGCGAAGATCGGTCTGGGCACGAAGGGCTACGACCTCGAGACGGTCTGAGGCGCCGACCCCTTTGCGCGACGAAAAGACGGAGAAGAACAACGTCAAGCCGAACCTACCGGAGTACACCTTGGGGGAGGAGGTCGCGAACGCGATCACCCACGGAGTTGGGACGGCCCTCAGTCTGGCCGGGACGGTCATCCTGGTCTTCTACGCCGTGCTGGGCGGCGACCCGTGGAGGATCGCGAGTCTGAGCGTCTACGGGGGGAGCCTCATCCTCCTCCACCTCTCCTCGACCCTCTACCATGCCCTGCGTCCGCCGAAGGCGAAGCTCGTCTTTCGCGTCTTCGACCACGGCTCGATCTACCTCTTGATCGCCGGGACCTACACCCCCTTCCTCCTGGTGACCCTGCGCGGGCCCTGGGGGTTCAGCCTCCTTGGCGTGGTCTGGGGGATCGCCGCGGCGGGGATCACCCTGAAGGCCGTCTTCCGGCGCTTCCACCGGCTCTCCGCCCTGGCCTACGTCCTCATGGGATGGCTGGTCGTCATCGCCTCGCGCGAGCTCATCAGTCGCGTCCCGGTAGGGGGGCTCGTCCTTCTCCTTGCCGGAGGGGTCGCGTACACGGGCGGGATCGCCTTCTACGGCTGGAAGCGCCTCCGATACGGCCACGCCATCTGGCACGTCTTCGTCCTCGCCGGGAGCGCGTGCCACTACGTAGCGATCCTCCTGTACGTCCTTCCTCTCTAGCTTAGGAAGGAAACGGCCTCCCGTGGGAGGCCGTCATGAGGAGGAGGACAGACCAGAGCGAAGGGCCGCTAGCGCCGTCCTCGCGAGGAGGGGGCGCCCTCTTCTTCAGCTCGTTCCTTGAGGACCTTCTCGGCCACCAAGGCGGGAACCGGGGCGTAGCGGACGAATTCCATCGAGAACTCCCCCCGGCCGCCGGTCAAGCCGCGCAGCTCGGAGGAGTAGCCGAACATCTCGGCGAGCGGGACCTCGGCGCGCACCGTGGACGTGCGCCCCTTCGGGAGGAGTTCCAGGATCCTCCCGCGCTTCGCGCACAGACCGCCGGTGACGAGGCCCGTGTCCTCGGCTGGGACGGAGACCTCGACCGCCATCACCGGCTCGACAAGACGCATCCCAGCCTTCCGGCACGCCTCGCGGAACCCCGCCGCCCCGCAGTGGCGGAAGGCCAGGTCCGAGGAGTCCACGTCATGCGTCGAACCGTCGAAGACGACGACCTTCACGTCCGCGACCGGGTACCCGCCGAACGGCCCCGCGATCGCGGCGTCCCGGACCCCGCGCTCAGTCGCAGCCACAAACTCGCGCGGGATGCGGCCCCCCGTGACCTCACTCTCGAAGGTGACGCCGGAGCCCGGTAGGCCGGGCTCGACACGCAGGACGACGTGGGCGTACTGCCCGCGGCCTCCGGTCTGCTTCACCAGGCGCTGTTCGTGCACGGCCGGTCCGACAATCGTCTCACGGTAGGCGACCTGGGGCTTGCCCACCTTCACCCCAACCCCAAACTCGCGGCGCAGCCGGTCGACGACGATCTCTAGGTGCAGCTCGCCCATTCCGGAGAGGATGACTTCGTCTGTCTCCGAGTCGCTCGAAACGAGGAAGGTCGGGTCCTCGTCGGCGAGTCGGGAGAGCCCCTTAGCAAGCTTGTCGCGGTCGGCTTCGGTCTGCGGGGCGATGGCGAGGTCCATCACCGGGCGGGGGAACACGATCGACCCGAGGACGATCGGGTGCTCCTCTGTGCACAGGGTGTCGCCGGTCCGCGTCTCGGCGAGGCCGACGACCGCCCCGACGTCCCCCGCGCGCAGGGCGTCCACCGCGCGGCGCTCGTTCGCGTTCATCTCGAACAGGCGGGAGATCCTCTGTCGCGTCTTCAGGTTCGCGTTGTAGACGAACTCGCCTACTCGCATGACGCCCGAATAGACGCGGACGTAGACGAGCTTCCCCATGTGGCGATCCGACTGGACCTTGAACGCCAGGGCGGCTAGCGGCGCGTCGTCGCGCGCCAGCCGGATGGAGGAAGCGCCGAGCACCGCGGCGATGCCGGAGACGGGGGGAAGGTCCGCCGGAGAGGGGAGGTAGTCCACGATCGCGTCGAGGAGCTTCTGGACGCCCTTGTTCTTGAAGGCGGCCCCGCAGAGGACCGGGACGACTCGCCCTTCGATCGTGGCCTTCCGCAGGACTCGCAGCAGGTCCTCCCGCTCGGGAATCTCCCCGGCGAGGTAGGTCTCGAGCAGGGCGTCGTCCTGCTCGGCAAGACGCTCGACGAGCTCACCCCTTGCCTCCTGCATCCTCGCGAGGAGGTCGTCTGGGATAGGTCCTTCTCGCACGGCGATCCCGTTCGGGGTCTCATCGTAGTAGATCGCCTGCATGTCGAGGAGGTCGACGACGCCGCGGAACGACTCCTCGGCGCCGATGGGGAGGACGACCGGCAGGGCGTTCGCGCCGAGCTCCTCGCGGATCTCGCGCACGACGCGCGCGAAGTCGGCCCCGGTGCGGTCCATCTTGTTCACGAACGCGATCCGCGGGACCCCGTACTTCTCGGCCTGGCGCCAGACGGTCTCCGACTGGGGCTGGACGCCTCCCACGGCGCAGAAGAGGGCGACGGTCCCATCCAGGACGCGGAGGGAGCGCTCGACTTCCGCCGTGAAGTCCACGTGGCCGGGCGTGTCGATGATGTTCGTTCGGACGTTGCGCCAGTAGGTCGTTGTAGCGGCTGAGGTGATGGTGATGCCTCGCTCCCGCTCCTGCTCCATCCAATCCATGGTCGCCTCGCCGTCGTCGACCTCGCCCATCTTGTGGTTCTTCCCGGTGAAGAAAAGGATCCGCTCGGTGACGGTCGTCTTGCCCGCGTCGATGTGGGCCATGACGCCGACGTTGCGCACCTTCGTGATGTCGAGCTGCTTTGCCACGTCATCCTCCGTCGCCCGCACGGCCGGACCCCGGCCGACAGGCTTCTCATCACACAAACTGGGCTCACCACGCGCCAGCGCGTGGGAGCCCGCACGCATCCTGACTCTCTTTAGGAAGTGGAATCTCCGGCGGAGCGCCGGTTGACTTCCGAACTGGAATGAAAGGATACCCCTCCGAGAGGGGATGTCAAGGGCTCTTGACGCGTCGGGCGGCTGCGCGTACGTTCTTTGAGAGGCGACCGATGGAGGGAGTGCCTATGCAATGGACCAAGACGAAGCTCGTCGCTACCCTCGGCCCCGCCTCGCGTGACGAGGGCACCGTTCGCGCCCTTGTCCGGGCTGGGATGGACGTCGCGCGGGTCAACTTCTCCCACGGGACAGCGCAAGAGCATACCCAGGATGTCTCCCTCGTTCGGCGGGTCGCCGCCGAGGAGGGGCGAACCGTCGCTATTCTTGCCGACCTGGCCGGACCGAAGCTTCGGGTCGGCAGGATCGACCCGGAGCCGCTCCGCTTGGAGGTCGGCGAGAGCGTCACCCTCGTTGTCGGAGAGCGCGCCGATCCGGCCGGAAAGGCGATCGCCGTCCCTCACCCCGAGCTCTTCGCCGCGGCGCACCCCGGTGACCGTCTCCTTCTCGGCGACGGAGCGATTGAACTGGTGGTGGAGAAGGTCGAGAAGGATCGCCTCGTCTGCCGGAGCCTCACGGCCGGCGACCTCTTCTCGCACAAAGGGATCGCCGCGCCGCGCGGAATCCCGCTCCTCGCTGCACTGACGGAGAAGGATCGCCAGGACGTGGGCTTCGCCCTGGCACAGGGGGTCGACTTCCTCGCTCTGTCCTTCGTCCGCTCCCGCCGCGATGTGGACGATCTTCGCTCCCTCGTGGCTGAGGTCGCCGGAGACCCACGCGCCGTCGGCATCGTGGCAAAGATCGAGAAGAGGGAAGCCCTCGACCACGTGGAGGAGATCCTTGCCGCCTCAGACGCGATCATGGTCGCGCGCGGGGATCTCGGGATGGAGGTCCCGGCCGAGGAGGTTCCCCTTCACCAGAAGGCCCTCATCCGCAGCGCCAACGAGAGAGGCGTTCCCACGATCACCGCGACGCAGATGCTTCTTTCGATGGTCGAGTCCCCGCGGCCGACGCGCGCCGAGACCAGCGACGTCGCGAACGCGATCCTAGACGGAACCGACGCTGTGATGCTCTCCGAGGAGACGGCCGTGGGTCGGCACCCCGTTCTCGCTGCGGAGATGATGGTGCGGATTGCGGCCATCGTCGAGGAGCGCCTCCTGCCCCCCGCCCGCTGGCGCGGAGCCCGACCAGGAGGGCCTCGCCCCTCGGTGGAAGATGCGATCAGCGAGACCGCGTGTGCCCTTGCCGAGGAGGTAGGCGCGCGCCTGATCGTGACCCCGACCACCAGCGGCCACACCGCGCGTCAGGTCGCGAAGTGGCGGCCGCGCCAGCCGATTGTCGCCCTGACGACCGACCCGTCGGTCGAACGGCGTCTCGTTCTCTCCTTTGGCGTCCTTCCCATCCTGGTCCCTCCGTACGGAACGGCGGAAGAGGCGTTTCTCGCCGCCCGGTCGGACCTCCTGTTTCGCGGCCTCGTCGCCCCAGGAGACCTCGTGGTCGTCACCGGAGGCGGGAGAGGGGCAAAACCCGGCCAGACGACGTTCCTCAAGGTCGAGCGCATCGGCGCCAGGTGAGTCAAGACAGGCACCTCCTTGGCGACTCTCAGGGGGCACCGGTCCGGCAGACTGCGTCCGGAAGAGGGGTGCGAGGCCGGGTGGAGGCGGCTCGTCTTCACGAGCGGCAGCTACACGAACCTATCATGACCGGTCTTGAGCGAGCCGCGCCGGGATGAACGACTACGATAGGCAATGCACAGTTGGGCGTAGATCAGGCGAAGTGCGAGGTCTTGACATACGGACGTGATACGTGCTACATTCGCCCCCTCGACCGACGCGGTTAGGAGGGAGAAGGTCCTGAAAAGGGCAACCCTGCTGTGAGGCGGGGGCGCAAAGCGGCGGGTCCACGCATCGCAGGACGGCCGAGCTGCCAGGGCTAGGGGATGGCGAAGTGGCGACTCGGTGCTTCTCTCGGGGAAGGGGCTCCTCAAAGGAGGGGCCCCTTCTTCATGGCCCTGCCGGCGCCGGATGGTACGTACCTCAGTCCTGGCCGAGCCCGGGGCCCGGTGACAAGAGGAGGGGACGCCACAAGACGCCTGCGGGGAGAGGCTGGGGTTTGAGGATCCCTCCCTGTCGGGAGGAGGTGAGGAGGTATGAAGAACAGGATGCGCTGGGACCCTGACAGAGCGAGCAGAGCGGTGGGGACGACCCTCGCCACAGCTGCGAACGGACGGAGACCGGAGCCGCGTGCTGGCCACGGGAACCGGGATCACAAGGGGCTGGGTCAGCGGCTTCTCGGACAGATCCTTGTCGACGCAGGGGCCATCGGCCCTCAGATCCTCGAGAAGGCGCTGCGCGAACAAGCAGCGGAGGGAGGGCACCGTCTGTTGGGGGAGGTGCTGGCAAGTCGTGGATGGGCAGGCCATGACGCTGTAACCAGGGCCCTCAAGCTCCAGGCGGCGGAATCCGCCTCCTGCAGAACGGAAGACCCGGGCGGCATCTGAGACAGGGCACTGGCCGGCAGGCGAGAAAGGCAGACGATCGCTGTGTGCGGACCTTTGACGAGAAGGGTGCCCTCACGGCCGGCATCGGTCAGGCAAAACCGCACGGATCCTCGCCGTCGTCGACCTCTTCGGCTAGCTGCTTCAGGAAGTCGACGAAGACGAGGTACCGCTTTGCGGCGAGCTCCCGCCCGGTCTTCGTCCAGACGTAGTCCTTGAACAGCGTGGCTCTCTCCAAGGCCACGCCCTGGGCCATTCCGGCGCGGCACTCGTGGGGGAGCTTCCCCCTCTCTCCCAAACCGAGGAGCGCGCTCGTCACCGCACACGCCCCGAGCTTGTCCAGGATGTCGGCCTCGATCAGCACCCTCCCGTCGAAGGAGAGGAGCCTCCCCTGTTCTCCAGGAGGGAGGGGGCCGAGGTCGGTCCCATGCTCGGCGACCGCAAGGCAGACGCGCTCGACGAACTCTTTCGGGTAGCCCCGTTCTCGAAGATGCGTCCGGGCGATCTCGGCGCTCGCCTTCCCGTGGACGGCGTGATCACAGACGAACATCGAGACGTCGTGCAGGACCGCCGCGGCTCGCACGACGGCCGCTGTCTCTTCATCCGCCCCTTCTCCCTTGAGGATCTCCTCCGCGTTCCGCAGGACGTTTAGGGTGTGGCGCCAGCGGTGCTCAACGGCACGAGGGAAGGACTTCACCCAGGCTTGATCCGTGCTGGCGGCGGACTCTTCAAGATAGGACCGCACAAACCGACACAACTCGACGAAACGCTCGTCACGTGGCACCTCAACCTCCTCACGGGATTCGACCGTCCGGCCGGGATCCAACCTAGGTGCGATTCTCACGGAAAGACGCGCACCGTGCACGGAGAGTGCCGGCGACCGGCGCCCGCGCGGTCCCAAGCGGGCGTCTGAGAGCGGCGTTCAGCGTTTCGACGGGGTCTTCAGGTCAGCCGGAAGAAGCCGGCGTCAATCCTCGCCAGCACGTCCTCCCGCGCGCGGAGGACGTGCTGGGGGAGACGACGGTAGCTCCCCCAGTGGAAGGA
>CAYHBG010000019.1:0-3920 GCA_964354815.1 uncultured Thermotogae bacterium | reverse complement strand
GCGAAGGCGATCCGCGGCCGGAGGTCAGAGGTGTGGGCGCCCCCGAAAAGCCTCTCGAGGTCGTCGTCCACGATCTCCCAATCCAGGACGCTCACGCGGGCCAGGTTCATCCGGCAGAAGAGCCGCTCCCGCAGGAAGTAGGAGAGGCTGGCGACGGCCAGGCGTCGCTCCCCCACCGGAGCCCCGGAAAGCCGCTCCATTCCCCACAGGCGGGCGTTGTTGCGCTCGAAGAGGCTGGAGAGGCCGGAGACGAGGGAGTCGAGGTTCCCCCCCAGGGCGGCATGGGCCGCGATCCCTCCGGCGATCCCGCCGACGACGATCCGGCGAACCTCGATCCCTCGCGCAGAGAGGGCCTGGAGGGTTCCGGCGTGAGCGACCCCCTTCACCCCGAGCCCACCGAGGACGAGCGTGATCCCGGACGTCATCGCGCCTCCTCCAGCCGGCGCAGGAGGGTGGGGAGAGCCCGGCGTGCCTCTTCGTAGCCGAGTTTCATCGCCAGCTCGCTCTGGTCGAAGCGCGCCATGTCGTAGCCCGGAAGATCGATCGTGATCGCGAAGTCGGAGGCGGCGAGTTCCCAGGCGCAGACGGCGTCCGATTTCACCTGATCGATCGCGATGAGGAGCCCGAACCCGTTCTGGTAGTCCTTGAGCACCTCCTGGACGAGGCGGACCCCAATCACGAAGTCCGCCCCCTCCGCGCGCAGCTCGCGAACCGGGACGTCGGCCTGGACCGCCCCGTCGACGAGGAGGCGCCCGTCGCGCTCGACCGGAGGGAAGATCCCTGGGATGGAGATCGAGGCAAGGATCGCGTCAGCCAGCCTCCCCTCCTTGAGGATGACCGTCTCGCCGGCAAGAAGGTCGAAGGCGGCGGCCGAGAAGGGAATCGCCGTGTCGGCAAAGGTCTTCTTCCCTAGCAGAAGGCTGAGGGCGCGGCGGTTGTTCCGGTGAGAGACGATCGACGGCTGGAGGGCGGACAGGTTGCAGAAGGCCTCGGCGAGCCAGTTCCTTAGGAAGGTAGGACTGCTTGCTGGGTAGTGGAAGAGGTTGAAGAAGCCGACGTCGATCTTGGGGAGGACCTCCTGGACGAGGCGCGCGACCTTCTCCGCGTCACGGTGGAGCGCGTACGTCGCGCCGACGACGGCCCCGATGCTCGAGCCGTTTACAAGGTCGATCGGGACCCTCGCCTCCTCCAGAGCGCGGAGGACGCCGAGGTGGGCAAAGCCGCGCGACCCACCGGATCCGAGCGAGACACCGACCTTCATGGTGCCATCGTACCGGAGGACCGACAAGGCGAGAAGGAGCGATGGCGAGGGGTCCTCCGTCCCCGGGATGCGGCCGAACGCTCGAGCGAGCGGAGAACCGACGCTTTGGTTCTCCCTAGTGGACTACTCTTGAACTCTATGGCAGACTGCCTGGTTCGCTGCCGGAAGCCGTGATTGGTGGCAAGCTTCAGAACCTGTCCGTGACTCGAGATCCGAGATCTTCGGGAACTCGTACGTGTGACGGGCAGCCACGCGAGGAGTCCCGACCGGCCTCGGCCCGCAGCAGGCCGCACACCGTCCGTGCAGGTAGGCCCGCTAGCGGGCCGCGCGGGCGATCATCACGATCGCGTTCGCTTCGTCGTCCGTCACGTAGAGAACTCCTTCGGCGTACGCAATCCCTCGAGCTGCCTCGAACCCGGAGGCGAAGGTCGAGACGGTGCCGGACTTGTCGATCTTGCGGACGGCATCGTCAGCGGCCACGTAGAGGATTCCCAGCTCGTCCAGGGCGAGCGCGTAGGCCCTCGCCACGTTGGCGACCACTCGGACCTTCCCGTCCGGGGCGATCGCGACCACAGTGTCTCCGTAGAAAGACGCCTCGAACGCATCGGAAGTCTTCTGGTTGATGATCGCGTACAGGGTGCCGTCTGGAGAAAGCGCAAGGGCCTGAGGCTTCCGGAGATCCGTCGCCACATCGCTTCGCTGCCCGCTAGGCAGCAGACGTACGATCCGGTCCTGGTCTGTGGCTGCCGCGAAGACTGTCCCGTCCGAGGCCACGGCTACTCCGCTCACGCCCAGGAGATCCCCGGCCAGAACGTCGCGCTCTCCGGACAGACCGTAGCGGACGAGTTGAGGCGGGAAGCCGGGAGCGGATTCGCCCGCGACGATCCAGCCCTGCGCGCTGCACGCGACGCGCGTCAGGGGAGGCTGAAACGAGATCATACTGGCGAAGGCCTTCACCATCCCGTTGCGGCATACGACCGACATCCAACGGGCCTCATCGTTGACGACCACAAGCTCGCCGCAAGATGTCACCGCAACGCTCTGCGGCGAGACGAGGCCGTTAGGCTCGATGATCCGGTGGACTTCCCCGCTGGGGCGCACGGCCACGAGGCCTCCGATACTGCTTTGTGCACCAATGACGTCCCCATTCGGAAGAGCCGCGATGCCCTGCACGCCGTTCCCAACGAAGGTTGCGACCAGTCGGGACTGATCCCCTTTCAGTGACAGCCGGTAGAGCTTCCCTCCAGGCGACTGACCGCCGGTGGAGACGTAGGCTCCATCCTTGACAACGACCAAGCCGTTGGGTGAAGGCTCCGGGAACGGGAGAGTGGCAATCTCCGTCCGCGCCCCTGTGCGGATATCGATGCTGCAGAGCTTCTCTTCGAGGAGCGCGTACAGGATGCCGTCAGGTCCCACGTCGAGCGCTTGCGCTGCGCTGCTCAGTCCGGAGACGAGCTCCCGACGCGCCTTCCCTCCCAGCGGTACTTCCCAGATACTCCCGGTTCCCATCGAGACACCGCCACACGAGAAGTGCCCTACGTACAGAGTGCCGTCTGGGGCTGCGGCGAGCACCGATGTGCAGAAGGTGATGGGCATCTCGGCCACGACGTCAATGCGCCCGCGCGAGATCTTGTAGATCTCACCGGCGGGGAAGTTGTAGCTGTAGAGGTTCCCTGCCGCGTCGACGTCGAGCGAGTACGAGTTCTGGCCACTGGCGTACTCGGAGACGGCCCCGCTCTTGTCGACAAGAAAGATCCTCTGGTTGCGACCTGAGTTGACGAAGAAGCTTCCGTCCTCTCGGACGGCGACGTCGGTCGGCATGTTGAGGAGGGAGGGAGGGACGAGGTACTCGGCCCGGTATCCGGTCGGGACCCTGATCCCGGCTGCCACGCGGAGCGCGGGACCGGGAACGGCGGAACACCCGCAGAGGCTGGCGAATCCGAGTCTCTCATCGGATCCAGACGTTGCCTGAAGAGCCAACGCCGATACCCCGCCTCCGGGTCCGAGGATCTCAAAGGAGAATTCCTTCCGCCCAGTCGCTCCCTCGACAGGCCACACCGTCCCCGGGATCCTGCCGATCGGTGTGCTAGCGGGCGTGCGGAGCCGGAAGATCGCGCCTTTCCGAATGTAGATCCCTTGCTCCCGCTCTGTCTGCCAAATCCAGCGGGTCGTTTCCACAGCGCTTGACCAGGAGGGTGTGCCCTCAAGCATCGCGTCCACGCCCTGCGCCCTGGCCAGGATCAGGCTCGTCAGGGGGACGAAGACGGACAGGTTCGTCACTTTGTACTCGTACACGTGCGTCGCCGACGTCGCGTCGATGACGAGGCACACGTCGACCTGGATCTTGCCCAAGGACGTCTGGACGACGACCGTGTCGCTCTGGATGGCTCCCGTCGGGCAGTCTGTACCGCCTGCGAGCCCATGGAGAAGGCACAGAACAGCCACCACAACCGAAAGACGCCTCCTGCTACTCAGCACCTCGCCACCTCCCTTGTCGCGAACGGAACAGCCTCAGACTCGCGCTTCAGCATCCACACGCCCCTGGGCGTGTCATGGCGAGCAGAGCCCCGAGGCCTGTCCATCATCTCACCCGGAAGGATGGGGAGTCAATCGTGGTCCACACCACAAGCCTGAACCGCCCCGGGATTGCCGGAGACCG
>CAYHBG010000018.1:0-19927 GCA_964354815.1 uncultured Thermotogae bacterium | reverse complement strand
GCGGAGAGATGACGACCCTGCCCGGCCTCCCGACCCGGCCGGCGTTCATGAAGGTCGACCTGGACGCCGAGGGGAACGTCGTCGGCCTCTTCTAGGCAGACCGACAGCGCCGCCTTGATCCGAACGAGATCGCCGCGACGGCCCAAGGGAAGACGGGAAAGGTTAAGTCGAGTCTCTGGCGACCCCGACCGCTCGCCGGGCCAGAATGGCCAGGGGGTCAAAGAGCGGGCATCCCAGCTCCAGCGTCTCCTCGACGAGGGAGAGCTCCGTGCAGCCGAGGATCAAGCCCTGGGCTCCTCGTTCGATGAGGTTCCGCCCCACTTGGACGAGATCGGACCCGACGGCGCGGTTCCCCGCCTTGATGCCGTAGATGACTCTCATCACGGATTCCTGTTCCTGCGGGGTCGTCTCCACAACCGCAATCCCCGCGGCCGTGAGAGCGCGCGGGTAGAGTCCCGTCCTGACCGTCCCCGTCGTGGCCAGGAGACCGACCCGCTCGAGACGCGGTGTGCGCGCCCCGACCGCGGCGACGGTCTCACCCACCATGTCGAGAATGGGGATCTCAAGCTTCTCTTGGAGCTCGGGGAGCCAATGGTGCGCCGTGTTGCATGGGATGAGCAGGAAGTCTGCCCCAGCTCGCTGCAGGAGCGCGGCCGACGCAAGGAGCGCAGGCAGGGGATCGCTCCCTTCTCCTAGGACCGCCGCCGTGCGATCCGGGATCTTCGGATTGCTGTCGATCAGGATCCGTAGGTGGTCCTGGTCCCGCCGCGCGGGGGTCGCCGCGATCAGGAGCTCGAATAGGCGCAGCGTCGCCTCAGGCCCCATGCCGCCGATGATCCCGACGGTCCCTTCTTTCCCGCTCTCCCGCTTTCTGGATCCCTTCATCTCGTTCCTATTCAGCCTCATGCGAACACGAAGCCGACTTGCCATCCCATATCCTACCTGCTATATTCTATAGGAGCAAGGGAGGGGACGCAGCGGTGACGCTCGAGAGACTCAGCTCGGAAACCCTACAAGAGAAGGCCTACAAGGCCATCAAGGATTCGATCCTCCGCAACGTGCTGCTCCCGAACGAAGTCCTCTCCATCGACACGCTGGCCAAGAACCTCGGCATCAGTCCGACGCCCGTGCGCGAGGCCCTGGTCAAGCTAAGCGCCGACGGACTGATCGAGTACGAGTCGCACCACCAGCCGCGCGTCGCCGACATCTCCGACCAGGAGGTCCAGCAGGTTTACCAGGTTCGAAGACTCCTTGAGCCGTACGTGGGAAGTGTCGTGGCGAGCCGCGTTCCAGAGGACGCCGCCCTGCGCGCCACCCTCCTTGAGGTTCGGCGCGAGGCGGAGGCAGCCCACCGGAAGGCGAGTGAGCCTGTGCGAGACCTGAGTCCCCTTCGCGAGGCGGTCATCAAGACGGACCTCGACCTTCAGAACGTGATGGAGCGAGCTCTGGGAGACACGTTGCTCGCAAAGAGCGCGAGGTTCGTGGGGAACCACTCCCTGCGGATTCGCAGCTTCGTCGAGGCCGTCACCGGGGCAGACAGCCCGAGCGTGTCACGCGCGATCACCGAGGATCACTGCCGCATTCTGGATGGACTGTGCAGCGGCAATCCACAGGAGACGTACGCCGCGTTGGCCGCCCACCTGGACAACGCCGAGAGGCGAACGCTCGATGCCCTGGCCGCTTGGCAGGCAAGGCAGCCGACTCATGCCTGAACCCAGGCTGAGCGCCGATGTGGACGTCCTCGTGATTGGGGGAGGACTGGCCGGCCTCATGGCGGCGGTCTCGGCACGAGAGAGCGGGGCTAAGCGAGTTCTCGTCCTCGACAAGTGCGAGGCCGGGAAATCTGGAGCAAGCGTAGGCGCGAAGAAGCTGGCGGCCGTGGGGAACTGGTCCTTCTCTACCGACTCCCCCGAACGACACTTCCAGGACACCCTACACTCGGGCTGCGGGCTGAACGATCCGCGCCTCGTCGAGATCATGACGGGTGGGGCCGAGGAAGCCATTGTCGCCTTGGAACGGATGGGCATGCTCTTTGACGCAAAGGATCCGTCCCTCTATGCCCCTCCTGACAAGGGGTTCGTCGGGCACAGCCGCTACCGTCTGCTCCAGTGCCAGGACAGCACCGGGAAGGTCCTCCTCGATGTCCTCAGGCGAGAAGCCTACCGAAGGGACGTCTCGACGTGGAACGACGTCCTCGTGACCGACCTTCTCCAGCGAGACGGCGAGGTCTTCGGCGCGATCGGCTTGGACGTCCTCTCCGGAGAGATCACCTCCATCACGGCGCGGTCCACGGTCCTTGCCACAGGTGGGGCCGGACACCTCTATGCCCGCACGTCGAACCCGCCTCAACTCGTCGGAGCCGGCATGTGGCTTGCCTACGCGGCGGGCGCGGAACTGATGGACCTGGAGATGGTGCAGTTCTACCCGGTGAACTACGTCCACCCGCAGGCCCTCGCCGGGAAGAACGCCGGGAGCTACGCCGAGGCACGCCTGTACAACGCCCGTAGCGAACGGTTCATGGAACGCTATGCCCCCACGGAACTGGAGAACACGACGCGAGACCGACTCGCCCAAGCCATCTACCTGGAGATCCGAACCGGGAACGGCACGGCGCACGGCGGGGTCTACCTCGACCGCACCGGACTGGGAGAGGCCTACTACGCCCAGTTCCCGGTCGAGATCCAGACGTGTCTCGACGGAGGCCTCGACCTCCGCAAGGAGAGGGGCGAGGTCAGCCCGGCTTCCCACTACACGATGGGCGGAGTCCGCGTCGACGTGCGGCTGAGGACGTCTCTCAAGAACCTGTTCGCGGCCGGCGAGACGGCCGCGGGAGTCCACGGGGCCAACCGGCTCGCGGACAACTCCTTGACGGAGACCCTAGTCCTGGGGAGATACGCTGGACGGGAGGCGGCCCGGGCCGCGGCCGCCCAACCCGAGTCCAACCCCAGGGACACCGAGGGCCTCCGCCAGGTCGAGGAGGCCCGAGCCTGGTTGGGGGGACTGCTTTCCCAGGCGCGCGGAACGGACAACCCTTACGGGGCGAAGAGCGCCCTCCGGCAGATCATGTGGGAGGACGTCGGAGTCGTCCGCTCTCGCGAGAGCCTCGAGCGGGGACTGCGCAAGATTGAGGAGAGGCGAGCGCGCTGGCCTGGGGAGCTCCGTCTCACCTCCTCCTCATTGAGAGCGAACCTCCCCCTCGTTGAGTCGATCGAGCTCTTTCACATGCTCGGGCTTGCGGAACTGATCGCCCGCGCAGCCCTCTTCCGGACCGAGAGCCGCGGAGCCCATTTTCGCGAGGATTTCCCCAAGCAGGACGAGAGCTGGACGAGGAACGTGCTCGTCCGGAGGGCCGGCGGGCGCCCCGAGGTCTCTCTCGACGCCCCTGAAAGGAGGGGTCGCCCGTGAGCGAGACGGTCACCCTGCGCGTCCTCCGCTCCGACCCCCCGCCCGGCAGCAGCGAGCCCTACTCCGTCTACGAGATTCCGCACTTCCCGAACATGGACGTCCTCGACGCCCTCCGCTACGTACGCGAGAACCTGGATCCGTCTCTGGGGTTCCGGGCCGCCTGTGGAGAGGGCAAGTGCGGGTTGTGCGGCGTCCTGGTCGACGGGAAGCCCGCATTGGCCTGCAAGAAGCGACTCCAGGCCGACCAGAAGGTGACCCTCGATCCTCTTCCGGGTTTCCCGATCGTCCGCGACCTCTTCGTGGACCGGACGGAGTACTACGCCGAGGAGCGCGCTCTCCTCTCGAGCATAGAGAGCCCCGAGCCACCGGATGGGGTGGTCGCCGAGGAGCGGCATGACGACTACGTCGCCTTCAAGGACTGCACCGAGTGTTCCCTGTGCACCGCGTCCTGCCCGTCGGCGCCGGCGCTCGACCACCCTCATGCCGGCCCACCGGGGTTCCTCCAGGCCGTGCGAGCGGTGCTCTTGGAGAAGAGAGGAACTCCTGACGGCGGCGAGGAGCTCTATCGCTGTTTCCTGTGCGGGCAGTGCGTGAAGGTCTGCCCACGCGACGTGCCCGTGACCCTCCTCAACCGCAGGGCGCGGGGAGCGGCGGCCGCAGCAGGACTCGAGCCAGACGAGCTCCGAACCTTCCTCAGCCGCCTCGTAGAGCAGCGGGTCGTGGCCACGGCCGGCGGGCACGGCACGGCTGGCTGGCTCCGCGTCGCCCCGGCCGAGGTGCGTGAGCGCGTCCTCGTGCGGGCACCCCTGGGCCTCTTCGTGGGCTGCCAGTTCGGCCTCCGCTCGAGCCGGAACCGCACTCCCGTCCGGCTGGCTCATCTCCTCCTCCTGGCAGGGGTCGAGTTCACGCTCCTGGGCGAGGAGGAGTGGTGCTGTGGCCATCCCCACTACCTCGCCGGAGACCCCGAACGCATGAGGGAGTTCGCCCAGCACAACGTGGCCGCGTTCCGCCGCCTCGGGGTGAGAGAGGTCATCGCCGCCTGCCCAGGGTGCTACACCGCGTGGGCAAGCGAGTACGCCGAGGTGCTGGGCGAGCCGACGGGCATCGCCGCACAGCACACATCGCAGGCCCTTCTTCGCCTCCTGGAAGAGAAGAGGCTCTTCGCCTGCGGATCGGGAGCGGAGCGCGCCGTCTACCACGACCCCTGCGAACTGGGCCGGCTCAATGCGGTCTACGACGCGCCGCGCCAGGTGCTCCGCCTGGCCGGGGCGACGCTCGTGGAACTCGGACGCTCGAGGGAGGGGGCACACTGCTGCGGGGCGGGTGGTCTGACCCTCGCGGCCGCTCCCGAGGTGGCGCGACAGGCAACCCACCATCGCCTGGAGGAGATACTGAAAGAGGAGCCAGGAGCGATCGTGACGGCGTGCCCCAACTGCGAGACGACCCTGGAGACCGCGCTGCGGCTCCTCCGCCGGAAGGTACGCGTTCTCGACATCGTCGATGTCCTCTCGGAAGCCGTGATCCAAGACAGGTAAGAAAGGGAGAGTCTGCAGAACAGAGCGGAGGTGAAGGCAGATGGACTTGGGGCTGAAGGGAAGAGTGGCCCTGCTGACAGCGGCAGGGTCGGGGCTCGGCAAGGCCTGTGCCCTCGCCCTGGCAAGAGAAGGGGCGAACGTCGCCATCTCAGACGTAAGGCAGGAGGCCCTCGACAAGGCGCGGACCGAGATCGAGGCGCAGACGAAGGGCGAGGTCCTCACGGCACTGGCCGACATCACTCGGAATGACGACGTCCTGAGGCTGGTCGGTGAGACACGGAGTCGCTTTGCCCGGCTGGACATTCTCGTCGTCAGCACGGGGTTCCTCCCCAAGGGGCAGCTGCTTGACCTGCCTGACGAGGATTGGGGGCGCGGTTTGGACATGTCCCTCCTGAGCGCCGTTCGGCTCTCCCGGGCCGTCCTCCCTCACATGTTGGAGCGCCGGTGGGGCCGTCTCATCTTCCTGACCTCGACCAGCGTCAAACAGCCCCTCGGAGAGATGGCGATGTCGAGCATCGGAAGGATCGGAGTGCCCGCGCTGTCGAAGCTCATTGCCAACCAGTTCTCGGCTCAGGGGATCTGTGCCCACACCGTCTGCCCAGGTCCGTTCCTCACCGAAGGCCAGCGCGACATGATCACGGAGATGGCCGTCAAGTCGAAGGTGACGTTCGAGGAAGCAGAGAAGCGCTGGATACGGGACATCCCGTTGGGGCGGCACGGTCGGCCAGAAGAGCTCGGGGATCTCGTCGCCTTCCTCGCCTCGGAGCGCGCGTCGTACATGACAGGAAACACGGTCCAGATCGACGGGGGTCGAGTCCAGAGCTTCACGTAGCCGACCGACAAGGCTTCGGGCCTCAAGGAGGTGATAGCCAAGGGGTGATGCAACGGAAGGGAGTGGCACGTTGCGAATGCAGCGGCAGTCCATGGAAGAATCAAGGAGGAACGCCCATGTCCGGAAAGTTGAGAGTTCTTGTTCCAGCAGTCTGCCTCTTCTTGCTCGTCTCCCTGCTGGTGGGGACGGCGTATGCAAAGACCTACAAAGTCGCGTTCACATCGATCCCCAGCCTCAGCGACGCACCGATGGAAATCGCGTTCGAGCACCTGAAGGCAAAGGGGTACGACTTCGAGCCGGTGTACTTTGAGACGGACGTGCTCGCGGCGCTGGCCCTGGCGAGCGGCCAGGTTGAGATCGGGATGTGCATCCCGTTTGCCGCGATCCAACAGGGTGCAGACCTGCGCATCTTCTGCGAGGGACGGGGCATCGAGTTCCAGGCCGTCGTCCCCGTCGAGATCAAGTCCTGGCAGGACATGAACGGGAAGGAGATGTACGTGCACGCGGCCGGGTCGGCCACCTTGGCGCAGGCCCAGTTCGTCGAGAAGAAGTACGGCATCAAGTTTAGCCGGATCAACTTCATGCCCGGTGGTGAGGTGAGGTACGTCGCGCTCCTGGCTGGCCAGATCTACGCGACCTTCCTCGACATCGCCACGACGCAGCTCGTCCTCGACCAGGCGCCCGGCAAATTCCACGTTCTCAAGTTCGACGCCGCCGACGGGAGCACCGAGAGCTTCTGCGCGTCGCGCACGTTCATCGCGCAGAACCCGGTCCTGATCCACGACCTGATCACCGCCCTCGTCACCGTCAACCGGCGGGGCAACGCCGACTACACGTACTGGGTTGAGGAAGCGGACAAGTACCAGCTCCTGATGGACGTGCCGGAGCGGGAGAAGCTTCCCGAGCTACTGAGACTGAACGTCGAGGCGGGGGTCTTCGACCCGAACGGTGCTATCACTCCGGAACTTGCCCGCGGCAACTTCGAGCTCTACGTTGCCGGCGAGGAACTGACCGGCCCGGCGGAGGCCCTGAAGGTTGAGGACTACTACGACTTCGCTCCGCTGAACGCCGTCCTCGACGAGCTCGGACGGGTAACGATCAAAGTGCAGTTCTGAGCGGGAGGTCTGCTGGGGGGATCCGTTGTTGCGGAGAGGGTCCCCCCGTCCCCTCACGCCGACCGGTGCATCCTGCCGGGCGCGGCGAGCAGAAAACGCACCGCTCTGTGAGGGCAAGAGGAGGACAATCGAGGCATGAAGGGACTCTCGAAGAGAGTGCTCAACCAGCGATTCCTTTTGAGGACGCTGTCGGTCGCCGCGGTTCTTGGGCTTTGGGAGCTCGCCGGGATAAGGGAGATCACCTTTAATTTCCCGCGGTTCTCCGAAACCATGGTGGCCCTGTACAAGCTGATTGTGTCCGGCGTCCTTCCGCGCGCGTTTCTGCTGAGCTTCCGGTCCCTCCTGATCGGGTTCGTGATCTCGGCCGTCGCCGGAGTCACGTGGGGACTCCTCATGAGCAGCTTCAACTTCCTCAACTGGCTGAGCCGTCCGTACGTCCTCATCCTGTACGGTGCGCCAACGGCCGCGCTCGTCCCGATCATGACCCTGACCTTCGGGATCGGGCTCGGGGCGGAGGCGGCGTTTGTCGTCCTCATGGCGATGCCGATCATCATTCTGAACACGTACAGCGGGGTGAAGAACGTCGACCAGACGCTCCTCGAGATGGGCCGAGCGTTCCTCGCGAGTCGACGCCAGGTGTTCATCAGGATCCTGCTCCCGGACGCGATGCCCATGGTCATGGCGGGACTGCGCCTGGGGTTCTCGCTCGGCTTCGTGGGGATGATCCTCGCCGAGCTCATGATCTCGCCCTTCGGTCTAGGGGACCTGATGCTGCGCTACCAAGCTCAATTCCGCTTCGACAAGCTGTTCGCCGTGATCGCGGCCATCCTGCTCGGCGCCGCTCTCTTGCTCAGCCTGCTCAGGAACTTGGAGAACCGGCTGCTCCGCTGGAAGTTCGAGGGAAGCATGGGGATAAGAGAGGAGGCCTAGATGAGAGAGACGCTCGCGCCCAAGGCAGCGACCACCACCGTGCCCGCGAGTCCGAGGGATGAGGGGATCCTGATCGAGGGGATCTCGCACTTCTACGGGATGGGAGAATCCGCCGTCCACACCTGTGACAAGATCAGCTTCTCGATCGATCGCGGGGATCTCACGACCTTCCTCGGACCGAGCGGCTGCGGGAAGACGACCCTCCTCAAGATCATTGCCGGCCTGATCACGCCGAGCGGCGGCAGAATCGTGATCGACGGACGCGAGGTCCACGGCCCCGGACCGGATCGAGCGCTCGTCTTTCAGAACTTCGCCCTCCTGCCCTGGGAGAACGCGCTGCGAAACGCGGCATTCGGGCTTGAGCTGCGCGGCGTGCCCAAGGAGAAGCGACTCAAGGCGGCACGCGAGGCCCTCGCCCTCGTCCGGCTGACCGGATTCGAGAAGGCCTATCCCCACGAACTCTCCGGCGGGATGCAGCAGCGAGTCGGCCTCGCCCGCGCCATCGCCACCAACCCCCAGATCCTCCTGATGGACGAGCCCTTTGCCTCGGTCGACGAGCTGACCCGTCGGACGTTCCAGGAGGACCTGGAGAAGCTTCTCCTCGCCGAGAAGAAGACCGTCCTCTTCGTCACGCACTCGATCGACGAGGCGGTGTACCTCTCCGACCGGATCGTCGTCTTCACCCACCGGCCGGCCAGGGTGCGGGAGACGGTCGACATCGCCTTCCCTCATCCCCGATCTGAAGTCCGGCTGACGACCGAGTTCCTGGCGATCGTCGACCGGCTGTGGGGCCTGCTGAAGGAGGACAAAGTCCGATGAAGAGGACACACGGCACGGCTGGCGCCTCGTGGCGCCCCTTCGGGCTGCGGATCCCCGGGCTCGTGGCCGTTCTGTTCGGGATGGGCGTATGGGAAGTCGTGGGGAGGCTGCACGCTACCTTCCTCCTCCCGCCTTTCTCCGACATCGTCTTGGCTTGGGTTCGGATCGCAGGCCGCCACACGTTTGTCGACTCGGTGGTTCTGAGCCTTCAGGCCTTCGCAGTGGGAGAGTCGATTGCGGTCGTCTCCGGCCTTCTGCTCGGGCTGCTCATGGGACGATACAGGGCAGTGGAGTACTTCTTCGAGCCGTGGATCAACCTGTTCATGGCGGCCCCGATGAGCGCGCTCGTCCCGGTCATCATGGCCCTCGCCGGGATCGGCAATACAAGCATCGTCGTCACGGTGTTCATGTTCTCCTTCTTCGTCATCGTCGTCGACACGATGGCGGGGGTGAAGCACGTCAGTCCGGCACTCAAGGAGATGGGGCGTTCTTTCGGAGCCGGCAACTTCCAGATGATGAGGAAGATCCTCTTCCGCGCTGCGCTGCCCGAGATCCTGACCGGGATTCGGCTCGGCGTCGTCCGCGGCATCAAGGGCATGATCGTCGGTCAGATGCTGATCGCCGTCGTCGGATTCGGGTACCTCATCACGACGTACACGTACGCGTTCGCCATGGCGGAGTTGTACGCCGTGATCTTCACCGTGCTCGCCCTATCCATGTTCCTCTCGGAAGCGGTCGGTCTGATTGAGCGGCGCTACGTGTTCTGGGGGAGGCGATAGCGCCGCCTCACAGGGAGGCACGGCCGACGCAACGTTCTCAAGGCTGCGGAACAGCAGAGACAGCACCAAGACGCACCACAAGGAGGGTTCTGTGGAGACCTCAAGCGATCGTGCAAGGAGCATCCTGCGGGGAGGGTTCGACATCCACGCCCATACCGGGCCTGGGCTCTTCCCCCGCATCGCTGACTCCTTCGAGGCATCCCAACAAGCGGCCGCCTACGGGATGAGGGGCATCGTCCTGAAGAATCACCACTCGATGAGCGCGGACCGAGCGACCCTCGTCGGGAAGATCGTTCCGCAGATCGGCGTCTACGGCGGAGTGGTCCTGAACCGCTACGTCGGCGGGATCAACCCTCACGCGGCGGAGGCAGCCGTGCGATTGGGCGGGAAGATCGTGTGGATGCCCACGCAGTGGGCACAGCACCACCTCGACGTCTACGGGGCGCCGGAATACCACCACATGAAACATGCCGCGAAGGCGACGGGGAAAGCGCTCCCCGCGAAAGGCGTCACCGTCCTCGATGAGAAGGGGGAGCTGACCCCAGAGACCCAACAGGTCCTCGAAGTGATCGCGAGCGCAAACGTCGCTTTGGGCACCTCACACCTCTCGAAGGAGGAGATCCAGAAGCTCGTGCGGGCAGCAAAGGGGCTGGGGATCACGAAGATCGTCATCAACCACATTACCTTGAACGAGCTTTGGGACTGGCCGATCGAGGAACAGAAGGAGCTCATCAGGGACGGCGCCCTGATCGAGCACGTCGCCATCTTCTGCATGAAGAACCGCTACCTGATCGCACCGGAGAAGGTCGCGGAGATGATCGACGCGGTCGGCTACGAGAGCGTGGTGATCTCGTCGGACTGCGGCCAGATGAAGAACCCGCCTCCGGCGGACGCCCTGCACCTGTTCTTGACGCAGCTCCTGGACGCCGAAATGGCGCCGAAGGCGCTTGAGTACATGATCCGCACGAACCCAGCCCGGATCCTGGGGCTGGAGTAGGGCGCGCAGGTCGGACGGAGGAGGCCCCGTGAGGGAACCGGAGAGAGACAGGCTCTTGCGAGAGATCAAGGAGGACCGGGTCACGGCCCTCCTTTCGGATCTCGTCGCCCTTCCCTCGCCGAATCCACCCGGAGAGGAGGGCCGGGTCGCCGACTACGTCGCCGAGGTCCTCGAGACGGCAGGGTGCCGGGTATCGAAGACAGAAGTTCTGCCCGGGCGGCCGAACGTCGTCGCCCGCTGCGGGACCGTCGGGACACGGTTTCTGTTCAACACCCACACCGACGTCGTCCCTGCGGGCTCCTGGGATCGAGGGGATCCGTTCCGACCTCTCGTGGAGGACGGCTTTCTCTACGGACGAGGGGCCGCCGACGCCAAGGGCTCCCTGGCCGCGATGATCGCCGCCGTGGAGGTCCTCTCAAAGCGCGGTGCCTCGTTGGGAGGCGAGATCATCCTCTGCGCGGTCGTCGATGAGGAGGGGAAGAGCAGCGGGACGAAAGCCCTCGGCTGCGATCTCTCCGGCGACCTCGGTGTCGTCGGAGAACCGACGAGTCTCCGCGTCATGACCGCGCACCGCGGGAGTCTGCGGTGTGTGATTGCCGTCCTGGGAAAAAGCTGCCACTCCGCCAGCCCATCCCGCGGAGTGAACGCGATCTACGAGGCCGTCCCGGTCATCGAGCGCCTCCGGACGCTCGCCGCCCGGCTCGCCGGGCAGAAGGCCGGCCGCTGCGGCACGCCGACGCTTGCTCTCACCCGGATCGAGGCGGGGGTCAGTGACAACATGCTCCCAGACCGCTGCAGAATCCTGGTCGACCGACGGCTCGTCCCGGGCGAATCACAAGAGTCGGCGCTCCGGGAGATCCAGGACACCCTCGACGAGCTTCGACAGGAGCGACCGGGCCTCGAGGTGCGGATGGAGCGCACCCTCGAGACCACCGGCGGCCCAGCGCAGACCGACGAGACCGTACCGGTCGTCCGGATCGCCTCCGAGGCCGTCCGACGTATCACCGGGCGCGAGCCCCGGCTCGGCGGCCTGTCCGTCGCCTGCGACATGGTGCACCTGGCGTCCGCCGGGACCCCGACCGTGGTCCTCGGCCCAGGCGACATTGACCTCGCCCATACCCCAAGCGAACGCGTGCCGCTGCGGGAGCTTCATCAGGCCGCGCAGATCTACGCCTGGATGGCGCTGCATGCCCTCTCGCAAGGCCCGCCGGTCGTGTCCAACCACGCAGACAAGGGGCAAGGCTTGCGAAGATCGAACGAAACCAGTGCAGGGAGGTAGGAGATCGATGGGGCGCTTTGCGGGAAAAGACATCCTGTCCACGGAGAACCTCACCCGAGACGAGATCGAGGAGATCCTCGAGGAGGCGCGGTGGATGCTCGGCGTGATCGAGCGTCGGACGAGCCTGAGCCTCCTCGCGGGGAAGGTGCTCGCCACGCTCTTCTTCCAGTCGAGCACCCGGACCCGGCTCAGCTTCGAGTCCGCCATGCAGCGCCTCGGCGGAAGCGTGCTCGGCTTCGCGAGCGCGGAGTCCTCACGCGCGTCCGGGCCACGGGCGGAGACGCTCGAGGACACGATCCGCACGGTGGACCAGTATGCGGACACGATCGTGCTTCGCCATCCGGAGACCGGCGCAGCGCGGCGGGCGGCCGACGTCGCCGAGGCTCCCGTCCTGAACGGCGGAGACGGCATGAATCAGCATCCTTCCCAGGGACTCCTGGACACGTACACCGTCTGGCACGAGAAGGGGACGCTGGATGGGCTGACGATCGGCATGGTGGGAGACCTCCGCTCCACACGCGGGATGCACTCCCTTGTCCATTGCCTGAGCAACTTCCGCTCGCGCCTCGTCCTCGTCTCCCCCCAGGAGCTCCGGTTCGATGACTCGGTCAAGCAGGTTCTCAAGTCGAAGGGAGTCGAGTTCTCTGAGGCGACCGACGTCGAGGCCGTCGTCAAGGAGCTCGACGTCCTGTATGTGACGCGGCTGAACAAGGAAGGGGCAGGGCCGACCTACGAGGCCCTGCTCAAGACCTATCCGCGCATCACCCTCGACCTGGTAAAGAAGGGAAAGCGTGACCTGATCGTCATGCACGACCTTCCGCGCACGGACGAACTGGGCTTGCAGATCGCAGCCGAGGTCGACGCGACCCCCTACGCTCGCTACTTCCAGGAGATGAAGTACGGCGTGGCCGTGCGCATGGCCCTGCTCGCCCTGACCCAAGGAGTCGTCGGCTGAGGGCCTGCAAGGAGGATCGATCCGTGGCTGGGGAAGGAGGCTCCATGAGCGAGGCAAAGGCCGCAAGAGCGTTCGAGATCACCGAGTACACTCAGAGACTCGAACGGGTGAGGAGAAGGATGGAGGCCCAAGGGATCTCTCTCCTCCTCGTCGACACGCCGGAGAACATCACCTACCTGACCGGGATGGAAACGCCCGGGTACTACATGTACATGGCCGCCATCGTCCCGGCAAGGGGCGATCTGGCCCTCGTCCTGCGCCGCGCGGAGATGGCGAACGCCCGGACGACATCCTGGACCGAGAACCTCGTCCCGTACGACGACACCGTCGACCCCCTGAAGCTCGTCGCAGACGAGGCGAAGCGTCTCGCAGGCAAGGGGAAGATCGGCGCAGAGATGGACTCGAACTTCCTCACGGTGAACCGCTTCCGCCGCCTGACGGGCCATCTCGGCCGATCGGATGTGGTCGACGCCACGGCGATCGTCATCGAGGAAAGAAAGGTCAAGAGCCCAAAGGAAGTCGAGATGATCAGGACGGCTGCTCGCATCGTCTCGTCCGCCATGGAGCGGGCGGTCGAGACGATCGCTCCAGGCAGGAACGAGAACGAGGTCGCGGGTGCGATCTTCCAGTCTCTGGTCGAGACCGGCTCTGGGTTTCTGGCGATGGAACCCTACGTCAACTCCGGGCCACGGACGGGCTCGATGCACGCCATCTGGGCCGGCCGGGTGATGCAAGAGGGCGAGCCGGTCCTGGTCGAGATCGGCGGGTGCGTCAACCGGTACCATGCCGCCCTCATGCGGACCGTCCTCTTGGGATCTCCTCCCAGGGAACTCCTGGAGTGGGGCAAGGTCGCGGTCGATGCCCTGGACGCCGTCGTGGCGAGGATCCAGCCGGGGATCACTTCCGGCGAAGCCGACGCCGCCTGTCGCGGGGTGATTGAGAAGGCTGGACTCTACGAGCGGTTCCGCAAGCGAACCGGATACTCCATCGGGCTGGCCTTTGCGCCCGACTGGGGAGAAGGGCACTTCCTCGGCCTGCAGAAGGACGACCCTACCGTGCTTTTGCCCGGAATGACCTTCCACATGCCCCCTGCTCTCCGGGAGTACGGGAAGTACGGATTTGGCGTGAGCGAGACCATCGTGGTGACCGAGAAAGGGTGCGAGATGCTCACGCAGTTCCCGGAGAGGGTGATCCGCAAATGACCAGGATGAAGGAACACTTGCCGAGTCGACCACGTCCGGAGGGAAAGCCCATGCACCACGTCCTCGCCAAGAAGATCGCCGCGATGGCGCCGTCGGCGACCGAGGAGACCGACAACGAAGTGAAGCGACTCCTGCGCGAGGGGGTCAGGGACATGATCTCGCTCGGCGTCGGCGAGCCCTGCTTCGACACGCCGGAGAACATCAAGAGGGCCGCGTGGGAAGCCCTGTTGGCCGGAAAGACGAAGTACGAGCCCACCGCGGGGGACTACGCCCTGCGGGAGGCGATCTGCGCCAAGCTCAAGGCGGAGAACGGCATCCGCGCCACGATCCACGACGTGATGGTCACCCCCGGAGCGAAGTACGCGGTCTACCTCACCTTCCAGTCGCTCATCGAGCCAGGGGATCGGGTGATCCTGCTCGACCCGGCGTGGGTCACGTACGAGCCCGCAGCACAGATGGCCGGCGCCGAGGTCGTCCGCCTGCCCTCATCTGCCGAGGACGGCTTCCAGCCCGACCTCGACCGGCTGCGCAAGACGCTCGACCCCTCGGTGAAGGTCGTTGTGGTGAACTCACCCTGCAATCCAACCGGGGCTGTCTTCCCGGAGGAGACCGTCCGCGAGATCGCCAAGATGGCAAGGGACTGCGGGACCTACGTTCTCTCCGATGAGATTTACGAGTACCTGGCCTACGACTCTCACGCCTACAGCCCCGGCTCCGAGTTCGAGAACGTCATCACCGTCAACGGCTTCTCCAAGAGCTACGCCATGACCGGCTGGAGGCTGGGGTACGTGGCCGCGCCGAAGGAGATCCTGGAGGGGATGCTCAAGATCTCGCAGCACTCCACGAGCTGCGTCACCGCGTTCGCCCAGGCGGGAGCGCTCGAAGCCCTAACCAGTCCCGGGTCGCGAAAGGCCGCGCGAGAGATGGTAGACGGCTACACGGAGCGTCGAGCGCTGATGGTCGGCCTCTTGGGGAAGTCGGAGTTCCTCGACTGCGCCCCGGTGCCGCAAGGCGCCTTCTACTGCTTCCCCTCGTATCGCCTTCCCGTGGCGTCGGTAGACCTCTCCAAGGCGATCCTCGCCGAGGCGCACGTGGCAGCGGTGCCGGGAGTGGCGTTCGGGGCGTGCGGCGAGGGGCACCTGCGCCTTTCCTACGCCACGTCGAAAGAAGCGATCCAGGAGGCGTTCACGCGGATGGAGGCGTTCTTCCGCCGCCACGCCGGATGAGGAACACGATCGAACCAAGAGGACGCTTTAGGAGGGGAAGATGACCCGAGGCCGGGTTCTCTCAGGAAAGCACTTCATGCTCGGCAACTACGCTGTCGTGGAGGGGGCTCTCGCCGCGGGGTGCGACTTCTTCGCGGGCTACCCGATCACGCCCGCAAACGAGATCTCCGAGCGGATGGCGTCGCGCATGCCCGAGGTCGGCGGCAAGTTCCTCCAGGGCGAAGACGAGCTCTGCTCAGTGTACGCGATGACGGGAGCCGCCCTCGCCGGGGCCAAGGCGATGACAGCGACGGCGAGCGAGGGGTTCAACTACATGCTGGAGGGGGTCGGCTACGCGGTCGCTGCGGAGATCCCCTGCGTGTTCGTCGACGTCCAGCGCTGCCGGGGAGAGAACTACGCGACACAGGCCGACGTCATGCAGCTCCGCTGGGCGGCGAGCGGCGACCACGAGATGATCGTGCTCGCGCCGTGGTCGGTGCAGGAGCTGTTTGACCATACCGTGAAGGCGTTCAACCTCGCGGAGCGCTTCCGCACCCCCATCATCGTCATGTCGGAGACGACGATTGCCCTGATGCGCGAGAACCTCGTGATCCCTGACGCCTCCCGGATCAAGATCGTCCACCGGGCACGACCCACGGTGCCGCCTGCCGAGTTCGTCCCCTTCCGCGCGGGGAGGAATGGCGTCCCGCCCCTCCCGCGCCTGGGAGAGGGCTACGCGATCCTTCACTCCCTCAACCCTCACGACGAGCGGGGCGGGATCACGTGGGACCCGGACGTCTTCGAGACGATGTACCAGCGAATCCTCGGGAAGATCACCGCCCATCGAGACGAGATCGTGGAAACGGAGGGGTACTTCCTCGACGATGCCGAGATCGTCCTCGTCGCCTACGGAAGCGAGGCCAGGCCATGCCTTGATGCCGTCCAGGCAGCGCGTGCCAAGGGGATCCGCACCGGGCTCTTGCGCCTCATCACCGTCTGGCCCGTACCGGAGAAGGAGATCTCCGCGGCAGCAGAGCGGGCCTCGGTCCTCCTCGCCGTCGAGATGAACGTCGGAAAGTACGCCGGAGAGGTCGAGCGCGTAGCGGCCGGGCGTTGCGGGGTCGTTCGCGTCACCAAGAACCGCGGCGAGATCCACACGTCAAAGGAGATCCTCGCCGCCATCGAGGAGGCGGCTCGATGAAACCGAGCCCTCTGACCCGCTACCTGCGCGAGGGGAGTCTGCCCCACTTCTTCTGCCCTGGGTGTGGCGCCGCACAGGTGCTGAACTACTTCCTGTGCGCTGCCGACGAGGTCCAGCTCGACTTCGACCGGCTCGTGGGGATCGGCGGCGTGGGGTGCACGGCGCGGATCCCGGTCTACCTGAAGGCGGACTGCCTGCATGGAGTGCACGGCCGAACCTTGCCCTGGGCGACGGGCATGAAGCTCCACAATCCGGACCTCAAGGTCGTCATCTTCTCCGGGGACGGCGACGCCGCCGCGATCGGCGGGAACCACTTGATCCAAGCCGCCAGGAGGAACCTCGACGTGGTCATGATCGTGGTGAACAACCTGAACTACGGCATGACGGGAGGCCAGGTCGCGCCGACGACGCCAGAGGGGATGAACACCATGACGACCCCATACGGAAACGTCGAGCCCCGCTTCGACCTCTGCGCCCTGGCGATCACGGCGGGCGCCACCTTCGTCAGCCGGTGGAGCACGTTCCGCTCCCGTCAGGGGATCCGCGCGATCAAGCAGGCCCTCGATCACAAGGGCTTCTCCCTCGTCGAGTTCGTGGCGCAGTGCCCGACCAACTTCGGCCGCCGGGCGCTGGGGACAGGGGACCCGGCCAAGAACGTCCAGTGGATCGAAGAACGATCGGTGACGATCGAACAGGCAAAGAGCCTCTCTCCGAAGGAGTGCTCCGGCCGGTTCGTTCTGGGCGACTTCCTCGACTCAGAGCGTCCGGTCTTCGCGGGAAGCTCCACGCTCGATCGAGGAGGGAAGCCATGACGGACGCGCGCCGCATCAACCTGCAGTTCTGCGGCTTCGGCGGGCAGGGGCTGGTCCTTTCGGCAACCGTCCTCGGGACGGCCGCCGTGCGCGCCGGGCTCTTTGGAGTTCAGACGCAGTCCTACGGCTCCGAGGCTCGCGGAGGCGAGTGCCAGGCCAAGCTGAGCGTCTCAGCCGCACAGATCCGCTCCCCTTCCCCCGATGAGGTGGACGTCTTGGTGGCCATGTCCCAGGCCGCGCTCGACCGCTATCTCCGCAGGCTCCGCCGCGGCGGGACACTCCTGATCGATCCCCAGTTTGTCAGGCGACCCGCCCGGGACGACGTGCGGATTGTCGAGGTTCCGGTGACCCGAATCGCCTCGGAGGAGCTGGGACTTCCGATTGTGGCGAACATGATCCTCTTGGGATTCCTGCGCCAAGCGACCGGGTTTGTTCCCGAGGACGCGCTCCTGGAGGCGATTCGGGAGAGCGTGCCGGAGCGATTCTGCGAGACGAACCTCGCGGCCGCGGCACGCGGGAAGGCGCTCGCCGTGGAGCAGAACGTCTCTCTGGAGGTCTAGCCGATGCGGGTCCTTGAGTTCCAGGCGAAGAAGCTGTTCCGGGAGCGCGGGATCCCCGTTCCCAAGGGATCCCTCGTGCGTACGCCGGCGGACCTGGAAGGCCTGCACTACCCGGCGGTGCTAAAGGGGCAGGTCCCGGTGGGTGGAAGGGGGAAGGCCGGGGCGATCCGGTTCGTCTCGGACGCCAAGGAGGCGGCTCGTGCCCTGCGAGAGCTCCTCCGGGCCTCCGTGAAGGGATACCCCGTTCTCGCCGTGCTCGCCGAGGAGAAGGTCGAGGCGACGAAGGAGCTCTACCTGGCGGTCCTCATCGATCGAACGTGCTGCGCGCCTCTCATCCTGACGAGCGCCTTCGGCGGGGTCGAGATCGAGGAAGTAGCGAAGAAGGACCCGGCGCGCGTGGCCCGCAGGCAGATCGACCTGTGCCTGGGGCCCACGGAGCACGGGATCCGCGCTCTCTCCTCGCGCCTCGGCCTCAGCGCTCGTCTCGGGGAGTTCCGAACCCTCGTCCAGAGCGCCTTTGGGCTCTTCCGAGACCTGGACGCCACGCTCGTCGAGATCAACCCGCTCGCGCTCACGGCCAACGGGTTCGTCGCCGTGGACGCGAGGCTCATCCTGGACGACAAGGCCACCTTCCGCCATGTCGATCTCTTCTCGGCCCTCGCGGAAGAAGGGCGGGCTCTGACCGCCCGGGAGAAGAGTCCGGCGGAGCACCTCGCCGAGGCCGCCGGACTCACCTACGTGGAACTCGATGGGGATACGGGCCTCATCTCCGACGGTGCCGGGACGGGAATGCTGACCCTCGACCTCGTCCAGGATGCCGGGGGAAGGGCCGCGAACTTCTGCGAGCTCGGCACCCTCGCCCACGCGGACGGGATGCGGGAAGCCCTTGGCGTCGTCCTGGCAAACCCCGCCGTCCATGCCGTTCTGGTCAGCCTGATCGGCGGGCTAACGCGCATGGACGAGATCGCGGAGGGCATCGTCGCCTTCCTGCGGGAGCACGAGATCAAGGTCCCGCTCGTCGTCCGGATGGCCGGCACCAAGGAGGAGGAAGGACGGGCAGCGCTCCAGGCGATCGGGATCGAGACCTTCGACGACCTTCCTTCGGCAGTCCGCGAGGCGGTCCGGAGTGCGAAGGAGAGCCGATGTCCATCCTCGTGAACGAGCAGACGCGCGTCCTGGTGCAGGGGATCACCGGGAACGTGGGATCCTTCCAGGCGCTCGTCATGAAGGAATACGGAACGCAGGTCGTCGCCGGCGTCACTCCCGGCAAGGGCGGGACAGCCGTGCACGGCATTCCCGTCTACGACCTCATCGAAGAGGCGATCGCGGCCGGACCGGTCGACGCCGCCCTGTGCTTCGTCCCGGCCCGTTTCGCGAAGGACGCCGCCATCGAAGCGATCGAGAGCAACGTCCCTCTCCTCGTGCTCACGACCGGTGAGATCCCTGACCACGACCTGCTTGCGATCCTCCACTACGCGGCGATTCGCGGCACGAGGGTCATCGGTCCGGACACGCCGGGGCTCGTCTCCCCGGGGAAGTGCAAGGTCGGCGTTCACCCCAACCGGGTCCTCGAGGAGGGTTCGATCGGAGTCGTCTCCAAGAGCGGAGCCCTCTCCTACGAGATGTGCAAGCTCCTCTCCGAGAACGGATTCGGACAGTCCACGGTCGTTGGGATCGGCGGCGGCCCGCTCTGGGGGACGACGCAGCGCGACGTCCTGGCCCTGTTCGAGGAGGATCCCGAGACACGCGCCATCGTCCTGCTCGGCGAGGTGGGCGGAACCATGGAGCACGAGGCGGCGGAGTTCATCCGGGAGAGCGTCACCAAGCCGGTCGTCGCTCTGATCGTGGGGAGGGCCGCGCCGCCTGGCGCGCAGATGGGGCACGCCGGAGCCATCATCGCGGGGGAGGAGGAGACAGCAGAGAGCAAGCTCGCGACCCTACAAGAGGCAGGCTGCCACGTCGCGCGGAACCCCGCAGAGATCCTTTCGTTCGTGAGGAAGCTGGGAGGCCTGTCAAGATGAGCACGAAGCAGATCCACATCAACGGAGAGGTCTGCAAAGGGTGCGGCCTGTGCACCTTCTACTGCCCCAAGGGCGTCCTCCGCCTCTCCACGACACCCAATTCCAAAGGGTACCGGGTCGTCGAGGCCGCAAAGGCCGACCAGTGCAGTGCATGCCGCCTCTGCGAGACGAACTGCCCGGACATCGCCCTGTTCATCGAAAGCTAGCGGAGGCCCTCCTCGCGACGGCGCGGGATTCATCTACCCTCTCTGCGGAGAGATGACGACCCTGCCCGGCCTCC
>CAYHBG010000017.1:16821-20656 GCA_964354815.1 uncultured Thermotogae bacterium | reverse complement strand
GGTCGCCCCCGGCCACCTCGTCGCCTGCCGCCTGTGGAAGGACATCGCCGCCGGCACCGTTCGCGCGGCGTAGGGAAGAGCGGGCTCCTTCAGGGGCCCGAGCTAGCTAGCCTTGCAGCCCATCGAGAGCCCCAGTACCCTTTCCCATTGCCTTGAGGCCTAGAGGAGGGGCGAACCGCCATGGAACGGATCGAACGGACGTTCATCGAGCAGGAGATGGAGCAGTCCTACATCAACTACGCGATGAGCGTCATCCGCGGTCGGGCGATCCCCGACATCCGTGACGGTCTGAAACCCGTCCAGCGCAGGATCCTCTACGGTCTCTCCGAGCTTGCCCTTGGTCCGGACAAGCCGCACAAGAAGGCAGCCCGCATCGTGGGTGAGGTGATGGGGAAGTTCCATCCTCACGGCGACGTCGCGATCTACGACACCATGGTCAACATGGGGCAACCCTTCTCCTACCGCTATCCGCTCGTCGACGGTCAGGGGAACTTCGGCTCGATCGACGGAGACGTGCCGGCGGCGATGCGCTACACCGAGGCCCGCCTCACCCCGATCGCGACCGAGTTCCTGAAGGAGTTGGAGGAGGACACGGTCGCCTGGACGCCGAACTTCGACGACTCCTTGAAGGAGCCGTCCGTCCTCCCGGCCCGCGTCCCCTCGCTCCTGATGAACGGGGCGTGGGGGATCTCTGTCGGCATGACGACCCAAATCCCGCCGCATAACCTCTCCGAGCTCGTCCTGGGGACGATCCACCTGATGGAGCACCCCGAGGCCTCCCTGAAGGACCTCCTCGCCTACATCCGCGGCCCGGACTTCCCGACCGGCGGCCTGATCATGGGACGGGAGGGAATCGAGGACATGTACCGAGCCGGGCAGGGGAAGATCACCCTGCGCGGGAAGGCGGTGATCGAGGACGACCGGATCCTCATCACCGAGATCCCTTACCAGGTCCGCAAGTCGGCGATCGTCGAGGTGATTGCCGAGAAGGTCCGCTCAGGAGAGATCGACGGCATCTCCGATCTTCGGGACGAGTCGGACCGCAGTGGCCTTCGTGTCGTGGTGGAGCTGAAGTCGACGGCGAACCCGAACGTCGTCCTGAACCAGCTCTACAAGTACACCCCGCTCGAGCGGACGTTCGCTGCCTTCTTCCTCGTCATCCTGGACGGGAACCCGCGCACGCTGTCCCTGAAGGAGATTCTGGTCTGCTTCATCGACTTTCGACGGGAGATCGTGCGGCGCCGGACGGCCCACCGGCTCGATGTGGCCCGGAAGAGGGCGCACATCCTGGAGGGGCTCCAGATCACCCTCGCCCACATCGAGACGGTCGTGGCGATCGTCCGCGCGGCCAAGGATGCGGCCGCCGCCGCGGTCCGGCTGTCGCAGGAGCTCGGCCTCTCCGACGAGCAGACGGACGCCGTTCTGAAGATGCGCCTCTCCCAGCTGACGGCCCTGGAGCGGGAGAAGATCGACCGTGAGCTCGAGGAGAAGCGCCAGGCGATCGCCGAATACGAGAAGATCCTCGGGAGTGACGTTCTCCTCGATGAGACGATCAAGCGCGAGTTGCGCGAGGTCGCCGAGAGCCACGGCGACGAGCGCCGGACCCTGATCGCCGATGAGACCGGAGCCGTCGACTTCGGGGAGCTGATCCCCGACTACGACCTGATGCTTTCCATCACCCAGCGCGGGTACGCCAACGCTCCCCAGGCGAGCGAGTTCAAGAGCCAGGGCCGCGGCGGGAAGGGCGTCATCGGCCAGAGGACGAAGGACGACGACTACATTGCCGCGACCTGCTTGGCGAACGCTCGGGACGAGCTCCTCCTGTTCACCGACCGCCGCCAGGTGTACCGGACGCAGGCCTACAAGCTCCCCTCCCTCAAGAGAGACGCGTCAGGGAAGAACCTGCGGAACCTCGTCGCCGTCAGCCCGGAGGAGGTCGTCCGAACGATCCTCCCGATTCGGAGCTTCTCCGATGTGGAAGGACGGTTCTGCCTGATGGCGACGGCGAACGGCATCGTGAACCGCAACCGCCTCGCGGACTACTCGAACGCCCACGTGAACGGGATCATCGCCTTGAACGCCGACGAGGACGACCGCCTTGTGGATGTCGTGCTCTCCGAGGGGGACGGCGAGCTCGTCCTGGCCACCCGTCAGGGTCAGTCGATCCGCTTCCGTGAGGAGGAGGCCCGGCTCACGAAGCGCCCCTCCCGAGGCGTGATCGGGATCCGCCTCGACCCGGGCGACAAGGTGGTGGGCATGGTTGCGGTCGGCCGCGATGCGACGATGGACCGGAAGCTTCTCATGGTGACCGAGCGCGGGTACGGGAAGCGCGCCACGATCGTCGACTTCCCGCTCCAGGGCCGGGGAGGGAAGGGCGTGCAGGGGATCAAGCTCGACCCGGAGTCTGGGCCGCTCGTCTCGATCGGCATCGTCTCGGACCAGGATGAGATCATCATCACGACGGAGGAGAAGGTGATCCGCCTCGTTGCGGGGGAGATCAACACCTACGGCCGCTACGCCCGCGGAGTGCGCCTGATCCAGCTCGAACCCGAGGACCGGATCGTCTCCGTCGTCAAGACGTAGGAGGGGGGATGGACTCGCGCAGCGCGGCAGCCTTGACGCGGATCGAGCAGGGGAGGACGGAGGTCCTTCCCCGCGACGAGCTCGCTGCCAAGTTCGAGCGCTCCACGCGGACAGGGACTCCCCTGCGCGTGAAGCTCGGGATTGACCCCTCCGCCCCTCACCTCACCCTGGGGAACGCCGTCCCCCTCCGCAAGATGCGTGCGTTCCAGGACCTCGGCCACACGGGCGTGCTGGTCGTCGGGGATTTCACGCGGCGGATCGGCGACCCCTCGGGCCGTTCGAGCACGCGGCCAACGATCAGCGAGGAGGAGATCGCCCGGAACATGGCGTCCTACGAGGAGCAGGCGTTCCGGATCCTGGATCGCAAGCGCACGGAGGTTCGCTACAACTCAGAATGGCTCGGCAAGCTGACCTTCGCCGACGTGATCGCTCTTGCCTCCAAGTACACCGTGGCCCGGATGCTCGAGCGGGACGACTTCGCGAAGCGCTTCGCCGAAGAGCGGCCGATCACGGTCCTCGAGTTCCTGTACCCGCTTGCTCAGGCGTACGACTCGGTCGCCATCCGAGCCGACGTCGAGCTCGGCGGCCAGGACCAGCGGTTCAACCTTCTGGCCGGGCGAGAGATCCAGCGCGAATATGGACAGGACCCCCAGGTAGCCGTCCTCGTCCCCATCCTCGTCGGGACGGACGGGGTCCAGAAGATGAGCAAGTCGTTCGACAACTACATCGCGGTCCAAGAGGCTCCGAAGGACATGTTCGGGAAGGTGATGTCGATTCCCGACGAGGCGACGGGCCTGTACTTCGATGGCCTGACGAACGTACGAGAGGAAGGCCGCGAGTCCTCGCCTCGAGAGCGGAAGAGGCAGCTCGCCTGGGAGGTCGTGAAGGAGTTCCACTCTGCCGAGGCGGCGGACGCCGCGCGCGAAGAGTTCGACCGGGTCTTCGTCCGTCACGAGCGGCCGAGCGAGGTGAGGAGGGTCAAGATCGACCGCGCCCTCGTCAAGCCGGACGGGACGATCTTCGTCGTCGACCTGCTCCAGGCTTCGGGCCTCGTCACGAGCCGGGCCGAGGCCAAGCGCCTGATCGCCCAGGGAGGCGTGAGGGTGAACGACCAGCCGATCCGGAGCGCCGAGCTTTACCTCCCCTTCCGCCCGCCCCTCCTTCTTCAGGTTGGGAAGCGCTCCTTCGTCGAGGGGGTCTAGCTGAGCGAGCCAGGGACGACCGCCTATCTCCTCGTCGGGGAGGCGCCGAG
>CAYHBG010000017.1:8685-16721 GCA_964354815.1 uncultured Thermotogae bacterium | reverse complement strand
TCCCCATCGAAGGTCCAGGCGTAGGAGACGAGGCTTCCATCTGAAGGAGCGGAGGCCGACGCGTCGAAGCGCACGGGCTCTCCGATTCTCGGTGCCTCCGGAGCGAAGGAGAACGCCGCCCTCGGGGGGGTCGGTGTGGCGCGGGGAGCCTCGGGCGCTGGCACGACCTGCGGCGTCGGGCCCGCTGGGGCGGAGGCGGGCAGGACCGGGACGAGGGGCAACTCGAGCCACGCCGCCTCGCCCGCGACCACCTCGACCTCGCGCGGCCCGCTGTCAGAAGGGAGCGTCGTCGGATCGGAGACGACGAGGACGGCGTAGGTTCCGGGTGGGAGCGCGGGACTGCGGAAGACGCCTCGATCGTCCGTCGTCACCCGTGCCGTTCCCACAAGGACCTCCACCCCGGCTGCTCCTGGCTCCGCCTCTCCACGGAGGAGATCTCCGTTCTGATCGAGGAAGACCCGCCCCTCGATCCTCCCCTTGGTGACGAGGAAGGGGACCGGAAGGCCGAACCGGACATCGAACGTGACACCCAGGCGCAGGAGCGTCGCTCCGGGCGTCGCCTCGTCGTGGCCGAGGGCGAGGTTGAATAGGACGTGGAAGTCGTCGTCGATCTTGACGTCCGCATTCCCTGAGAGTCGCAAACCGCCACCGTAGCTCCCCAGGTTGAGGGACATCTGGTGAAGGCTCTTCCGCGAGCGGAATCGGAGCGAGAGGTCCGTCCCCTCTTGAACCGTCGCTTGAGCCACGAGATCGACCTCGCGAGACTGGCTCAGCTCGAGGTAGACCTCGGCCTCGTCGAGCGACAGCCCGACCCCTTCCTTCCAGACCCACGTCGAGAGGTGAGTCCCGGCCACATGGTCGATCCGGTCCTCGCATCGCCCGGAGAAGGAGAAGGGGACTCTGCCGTCGGTCTTGGAGAGGGAGAAGAGAAGGCTGCGTTCGACCTCGTCGGTCAGGACGAGCGTTGTGTCGCGTCGGAACGCGAAGTTCAGGCGTGCGCTGGCCGTTGGCCAGTCCTTCGCCGGGGTCAGGGAGAGGTCGACCGTGAGGTCGTCCTGGATCGTCGTCGGAAGGAGCGGGTCCTGATCGACGTTGTCCCACCCATGGCGAAGGGAGGCGCCGAGGACGACCTTCTCCTCGCGCAGGGACTGCGAGAGGAACACGCCGGCCTCGTCCCTTCGGTTGCCTGGGAAGTTCGTTCCGATGGAGAAGGCCTCTCCTGTGAGGCTGTAGCCGCCGGAGTCGACCTCCGTGCGGACGAGGAACGAACGGCTCGTGAGGGGGCCGACGAGGCCGAGGGCGCCTTCCAGGTGGATCCACCAGTCCGCGAGCGGCTCGACGATCGCTGCGAGGCTCCACGCCGCCTCCCGGTTGACGTCATCCCGTCGCTCTGCGTAGGCGAGTCCGAGGTTTGCCTCCTCCGGTCCGACGGTGAGCAGGCCGCCGGCCCTCGCCTCCTCTCCGCTCCAGCCGCCAACGAAGGCGAAACCGTAGTGGGCCTCGTCCACCGACACGGTCCCTCCCCGGGTGTAGAGGAAGAGGAGATCGGAGAGGCGAAGCGAGACGTCCCCGATCTCACAGCGCCCGTTTCCTCGCTGGTAGGCGAGGCGCACGCGGTTGAGGCCGACCGGGTCCGGCCCGGTGAGCGAGCCGAGGTTCACCAGGCTCGCGAGTCTCCCGCCGAAGGCGTCGCCCGACGCGGAGAGCTCGAGGCCGCCTGCGATCCCGCCGGTCAGGGGATTCTCCTCCAGGACGACGCGAAACCGGGCCGGAAGCTCGGCCCACAGCGTCCCTCCGTCAGGCGGAGAGGCGAGGACCGCAAGGGATCCGGCGAGCCCGAGCAGGGCGAGGCCCCACCCGGGAAGCCAGGGCCGACAGAAACGAAACGGCATGGTGAGAAGCGTAGGTTGGCCTCTCGGGGTCGGGAAGGAAGGATCCAGGGGGGCGAGCGGACCTTTGTCGTCTACGTCGGGGACCCCCGCCCCTCGCGCCGGGCGCACGCTACCCGTCCTCTGCCCTGGCCCGGGCTATCATCGCGTGTCAGAGAGGTGGAGGATGCCCGAGGCACGCGTCGAGGAGGAGCTGATCGTGCACGCCGAGAACCGCGTCGGTCTCGTCGCCGAGGTCGGGCGCGTCCTCTCGGAGAGGGGCATCAGCATCCTCGCCATCAACGCCGAAGTGGAAGGGGCGGGGGCTGCCGTCCATCTGATCACGGACGCGCAGTCCTTCGCCCGCGATGCCTTGCGCAAGGCCGCCTTTGAGGTCTCGCTGCGGGAGGTCGTCGTCCTCACCCTTCCCAACCACCCGGGGTACCTCTCCAAGGTCACGGAGGCCCTGGCCCGCAGGGAGATCGACATCGACGAGTTGTACGCGACCGTCCCTGGAGAGAGCACGAAGGGGGTCGTCGTCTTCACCTGCTCGAACAACGGGAAGGCGGCGCTCATGTTCAAAGAGCGCTAGGTCGCTCGACTTGCGCCTCGAGCGCCGCCTCCCTCCTACTCCGCTTCGCTGACGGTGAACAGCCGGCCGCCCGCGCGGCCGAAGACCTCTGGGAAGTAGAACTCCCGCGCCGTCGTGGGGATGACGCGGTACGTCCCGGGCTGCGTCGCGCGGAAGGCGTAGCGGTAGGTGTAAGTCCCAGCCGACAGCTGCTCGGCAAACAGGACCACCTTCTCGTCGCGTATCTCGCTCCGGCTGTACCAACGCCACCACCAGCCGAAACGCCTCCCTTCCTCGTCTCGACGGAGTTCCGGCTCGGGCTCGAGAAGGCTCGTCGTGGCGAGGGACGTGTCCACCGCCTCGGTACCGGCAGGCAGCGGGTCCTCCACGACGACGTAGTACAGGTCGTGCGGGGCGATGATCGTCAGTTCCACATCCACCGTCTCACCGACGCGGGCGGAGCTCGACTCCTTCCCCCGGGAGAGGTAACGGCGCTCGACGATGATCCCTCGGTCGAGGGGGCCGACCTCCTCCGCCGGCAGGCTCACCTCAAGGTGAGCGGTGTAGTAGAGGCGCCCCTCCCCAGGACCACGGGCGACGACGAGGTCGCTCCGTGCGGAGAGGCCCTGCAGCCCCACCGCCATGATGACCGCCTGACGGACCGTCTCCGGGGTGACCTCCCCCGAGGAAAGGACGGCGTCATTCAGCCGAACGCGGTAGGCATAGCTGCCCTGCAGCTCCCCAGTCGCGGCCATCCAGTCGGTGAGGGAGATGAGAGCCCACGCCGTCTCCTGCGTCGTCTCCCAGATCCCGCCACGCCGCGCGACCATGAGCCATCGCACGACGTTCGGGAGGAGGGGATTCGCCGGATCGAGCCGGATGAGGGCGTGGAGGATGACCGCCGTCGAGCGCGTGTCCGTGTTCATCGCGTAGAAGTCGTATCCCTCCTCCTCCCAGTGTGCGCCCGTCGCGGAGAGGATGGCCGCGCTCCCCAGGTCCGAGACGAGGGTTCCGATCCGCTGGTCTTTCGGAGCGGCTTCCTCGAGGGCGAGGGCGAGGTAGGCGCGGGCGTAGTGAGCGAGCTTCGCCCGCTCCGAGAAGAGGTCGGAGACCTGTCTTTCGACCTTCGCCCCGCGCCCGCCGCGGGAGAGGACGTAGAGGATCCACGCCTGGCGGTTCGCCTCCCAGGGGGAGGAGAGCCCGCTCGCCGGGACGAGGGCCCCGGCGAGGAAGTCGAGTCCGCGGGCAACGACGTCCTCGTTGACCTCGAACCCGACCTCGCGCGACGTGGTCAGGGCAAAGACGACGTACGCCGTGAGGTGGGGGTTCGAACGGTCGTCCCACCACCAACCCCAGCCGCCGTCCTCGTGCTGTTGGGTGTACAGGCGGTCGAGGCCGACCCGCAGGAGATCGAGGAGCTTCTCTCGAAGCGAGGAGTCGTCGATCCCCAGGTCGCGCAGGGCGCGGTAGGTGAGGACGTTGGGGAGGAAACGACTGACTGTCTGCTCGGTGCACTCGTACTCGAAGTGCTCGAGGTAGTCGAGGCCGTCCTGCATCCCGGCGGCGAGCGACGGGTCGAGGCGGACGGTGAGGCTCCCGTCCCGTCCGTCGTAGCGCGGCGGGAGGGCGATGACCTCCGCTGCGCTCCCCTCGCCGACGATCTCCCCGGCCGTCCCCACGACCTCCGGGGCGTTGTAGCGCAGAACGCGCAGCGTCCCGTCGGGACCCGTCGCCAGGCGAGGTCGGGCGGCGTCGGAGTACGGTCCGGAGACCGCACTCACGACGACGTCGGCCGATTCGACGTCCTCGACCGTGACCCACCACGTCACCTTGGCCTCCCCGCCCGCAGGCACGGTCACGCTTCGGGTGGTCTCGCCGTCCACCGAGAGACCGTTCTCCCCGAGGCGAACCTCGGCCTCGAGCGTCTCCGGGGTCGTGTTGTTCACCAGGGCAGCGAGCTCGACCCGGTCGCCGACGACGAGGAACCGCGGGACGACCGGCCGGACGAGGAGAGGCTTCGTGACGACGACCTCCGCCGTCCCCTCTCCCACCTGGGTCTCCGTCGTCACTCCCACCCCACGGACGACCCACGTCGTGAGGTTGTCCGGCAGAGGCACGACGACGCGGGCCAGGCCGTCCTCGCCTGTGACAACGGTGGGCTCCCAGAGCGCCGTGTCGGCGAACGTCTCGCGCACCTCGACTCCGGGGGGCAGCGCCTCGTCGGCCGCCTTCTCCGCCGCGAGGCCGTCGGCCTCCATTCCTCGCCCTGGCGCAGCCATCGGGGCCGGCGCACCGGTGGTGGCGTCTCCAAGGGCGTTTCGGTCGTATCCCTCGCTCTGGATCTGCTCCAGGAGGAGCCGGTCGATCGAGACGGCGAGCCCGCTCGACGTCGAGACCCCCAGGCCGCGCTCGCCGTAGAACGCCGTCCGAATCGCATGGGGAACTCGGGGCCGGAGGGTGAGGACCCCCTTGTCCACGACGTCCAGGGAGAGGGAGGCCGGGACCGGTGCCCCGGCGGCGTCGGTCGTGCGGACCTCCACCTCGACCGTCGACCCGGGCGCCGTCTGCGTGGCGCTCGGCTGGATGGCCACGACAAGGGTCTGCGGGACCGGATCGACCGTCAGGGCGACGTAGCCGACCGCCTCCCCGGCCGCGGCCCGGCCGGGGGCAGGCGCCGACGCGAGGGCGGCCTCGAGCCCCTGCACGATGACGACACCTATGTAGACGTTGGGCACGTGGTCGGCGGTGACCGGGAGCTCGACGACGGAGCTATTCGACTCGAGGCGGAGCACCCGGCGGTCGAGGATCGTCCCCCGCTCCACCGTGACCAAGGCCCAAGAGGGGCCAGGGAAGGGACTCGGAATGAGGATCTTCGCCACGTCCCCCGGGGCGTAGCGCGCCCTGTCGGAGACGAGCGTGATCCGGTCGTCGTTCGTCCGTCGCCAGGCGACCTCCTCCGCCCCACTCGCCCAGACGAAGACGCTCGACTGGACCAGGCGTTCTTGTGCGTCGCGCCCGCGAACGGAGACCTTGTAGGACCCCCCGGACGGAGGGACCAACGAGACCGTCCCCTCGCCTTGGTCTGTCGAGATCAGGTCCCCTTGAGCGACCTCGACGTCCTCCGTCTTCCACGTCCAGTGACCTCCGCTCGCGGGATCTTCCACGAACGTGTTCACCCACTCCCGCCGCCACACCGTGAACGACAAGGGCTGGTTCGCGACGCGGCTCCCGCTCCAGTCGAGGGTCACGAGGTCGATCGCCATCTCCTTCCCAGCCTGGCCGACGCTCGTCTGGGGGAGAAGGCCAACGTAGAACGCCCCCCGGTGCGCGACGACCGTCGCGCGGCCGGAGAGGACCTGGCCGTCGGCGGTCCGAGCCGTCGCCTCGATGACGAACTCCCGGCTCCCCGTCAGGGAGACGGTCGCGTCCGCCGCCGTCGGCACGCCCGTCCCCTCCGGGATCTCGACCACGAGCTTCCCGTCAGGTCCGGTCGTCCCTGAGCCGGAGAGGACGACCTCCGTCTGGCGCTGCGGCGTCCACCCGAAGCAGTTCCAGCAGAGCCAGGGGTCGTCCTCGTCGGTGAACGTGTAGGGCTCGAATCCCGGGGGGGAGAAGCGATACTCCTCGGCCAGGATGCGCCACTCCGCGGGGGCGCCCGCAACGGCCCCTCCGAAGAAGTAGCGCACGTCGACGGAGGCGGTCGTCCTCTCTCCGAGGGAGATCTCGCTCCGCTCCGGCGTGACGCGGACCTCGAACTCCGGAGGCCGGTACGCGGCAACCTGGAACGAGCCGTAGAAGGTGGCCCCTCGGATCGTCGCGCGGATCGAGTACGCCCCGATCGCCGCGGCAGCGGGCAGGACGACCTCACCTGAGAACACCCCGAACGCGTCGAGAGGCAGAGTCTTCTCGTCGACCCGCTCCCCGGCTGCGTCATCGATCGTCACCGTGACGAGGCGCTCGGGCGGGAGCGTGTAGCGCGCGTCGTCCTCCGCCCGGATGACGCCGCGGAAGAAGGCCGTCTGGCCCGGCCGGTAGAGGGGGCGATCCGTATCGAGATGGCCCCGCCACGCCTGAGGAGACTCCGAGCGGTAGCCGAAGTCCCATGGGGAGATCCCGTCCTCCCAAGTCGAGCTTGCCAGGGTGAACGGGCCGTCTCCGACGACGGTGACCCCGTACCAGGAGGGTCCCTCCGGACGCGGAAGCAGGGCGACCCCGTCTCCGTCGGTCACCGCTGTCCCGGCTCGCACCCCGTCGCTAGCATACGCGCGAAGGACGAGCCCCGAGAGGGGAGCGCCCGTCGAGAGGTCGGTCGCCCAGGCGAGGACCTGTCCCTCGTCGACCTTGAGTCCGAGGTTGACCGCGCTGGCCACGAAGAGGTGACGCTCTAGGTTCCAGCGATCGTACGTCACTCCCTGCGCGCGGAGATCGAGGGCGTAGATCCCTGGCTCGAGAGCGCCGCCCTCGTCCACAAGGTCGAGAGGGACGTACACGAGCTCGTTCTCGGGAGCCTCAATCTCGACCGACCAGGTGCGGACGAGCCCGCCCCAGGGAGGGCTGAAACCGTACCAGTCGTCCTGCGCCCGGAAGTAGTCGTCCAGGGAGAGCCGGTAAAGGGAGAGGCGCAGCTCGCTCGTGTTCCGGCAGGCGGCGGTGATGCGCGCCGTGCCGTAGACGCTGTAGGTCCCCACGCGGCCCGGGACGTGCAGCCAGGCCGCCGGTTCGAGGGCACGCGTCCGGAAGCGGACGGAGAGGCTTTGGTCGATCGCGTTCCCGTAGAGGTCCTCGATTCCTGGAGCGACCTCCACGCGGTAGTCGTGGCTGGGCTCCGCCCCGAACGAGACGTAGAACGTATTCTCCCACTCGCTGTAGTAGGTGTCGATGTCCTTCGGGTCAGGGGCGGGTTCGACCGCGACCCTCCGCATCACGGTCTTGGGGTCGATCGGGGCGTTGAACCGGATCGCGAACGACGTGTAGGGATCGGCGTCCTGCTCCCCGCCCCAGGGAGTCGTCCCGACAATCCGCGGCAGCGGGACCGTCGTGAACTCCCACACGAGAGGGACGTCGGTCCCCAGTCCGCCGCCGGCACTCCTCACGCCCTTTTCAAGGGTGGCGACGTAGGTCTGGCCGAACTCGAGCCGGCGAGTTGGGGTGAACTCCACCGCTTCATCCGTGACCTTGACCGTTCCCGCGACCGCCGGGCCGAAGAGGTCGGTCGGGCGGAGGACGAACCGGCCCTCGGCGCTCGAAGGGTCGAGCGGCAGGTTGAACGTGACGCGGAGGGTCGCGTCCACGGGGACCAGGTCCGCTCCGTCCTCGGGGGCGAAGAACGTGACTCGCGGACGCTCCGTGGCGAAGGTCCAGACGAAGTCCGCCGCGAGGAGCCCTCCGCCGACGTCGGTCAGCCCCGCCGGGACGCGCGCCGTGTACGTCGTTCCCCCCGCGAGGGGGACGTCCGGCGTGAAGACGTAGAGCGACGTTCCGACCCACGCCCCCTTGCCGGGCAGCTGGGGAGAGAGGACGAGCGGGCTTGGGAGCAGACTGGACGCCGGGTCGGAGACCGCGAGGAGGGGCACGACCGGCCGGTTGAAGGCGATCGT
>CAYHBG010000017.1:4521-8585 GCA_964354815.1 uncultured Thermotogae bacterium | reverse complement strand
AAGGAGAACCCGATCCCTCCGTCGAGGGAGAGCGCCTCGCCCCGTTCCGGCATCCGCGATACGACCACCGGCGCGGCAGGCCCGCTGGAGGAGGGGACCGCGGTCGCCCCTACGGACACAAGCAGAATGAGAAGGGTCGCCAGAGCGAGGCTCTTGGGTCGCCATGTCGTCATCGTCACCGCCCCCTTGGAGTGAAGCGTATTGCGTTCATCGATAGCAGATCCGCCCGCCCCGGACAAACCGGGAGCCGCGGAATGAACACCTCGGCACGGCACCGGGTTTCGGGGTGCCTCACGTGGATCTATCTTCGAAACCGCTCCTCGCGCCAGGGATCCCCTATGTCGTGGTAGCCCGCCTCCTCCCACGTGCCGCGGAAGATCGCGCTCGTGAACTCGAGTGCGGAGAGGTACTTCGCGCTCTTCCAGAGATAGAGGGAGGGGACGACGAGTCGCAGTGGGGCGCCGTGCTCGGCGGCGAGGGGCTCTCCGTTCATCTCCAGGGCGAGGAGAGTCCCCTCCCGCCCGAAGTGATCGTACGGGACGTTCGTCCGGTAGCCCTCCCGCCCGTGGGCGATCACCCAGGCCACGCCTGCCTTCGGCCGGACGAGGTCGAGGATCGTCCGGGCCGAGACGCCCGTGACGTGGACGTCTCTCACGCTCCAGCCTGTCACGCAGTGGAGATCGCAGGTCGCCTCGACCTGGGGCAAGCGGGAGAAAGCAACGAGGGAGAGGTCGATCGGCCGGTCGACGTCCCCGAACAGCCGTAGGGAAACCTGGTGCGGGTCAACCGGGGGGACCGCCGCGACGTCGTAGACGACGAGCCGGTCGACCCATCGCTGCCCCGGCGGGAGCCTTGGCTCGGTCACAGCCCCAGGGTAGCGCCGCTGGGAGCCTAGGACAATGCCTAGGTCGGCGGCGGAGCGAACAGACTCGCCAGGAGGAGCTCCTGAAGCAGGCCGAGCTTCTCCAGTGCCGCGGCGATGCGGATCCGGTCCTCTATGGGAAACGGGTCCGGCCGCGCGCTGCGGATCTTGGCGACATCGATCGACGGCGCGGGGTCCGTCCGCCGCTCCTCCTCGCGAAGGGAGACGTAGTTGAGGGCGTCGCGAGCCTTGAGGACCTCGGCGGTCGCCTCCTCCGTCAGATTCACGTCCTGCGAGAGCTCCTCTAGCGTCGGCAGCCGCCCGGTCCTCCGAAGGATCCGGGCCTCCGCCGCCTCGATCTGACGGTTCAGGTCCCGGAGCCAGCGGGGGACGGCCGACGGCCGCGCCACGCCCCGGATGTGCTGGCGGATCTCGCCCTTGACCAGGTTCTCGGCGTAGGTCCTGAAGTCCTGTCCGCGAGCAAGATCGGCGTTGTAGACGGCGGAGAGGAGACCCAGGTACCCTGCCCGGAAGAGGTCCTCTTCAGGGATCCCGCTCTCGGCGAAGCTCAGGGCGGCGATGTCGCGCACCCAGGGCGTCATGCGCCTCAGCGCCTCCTCGCGCAGGGCTGACGCAGCCCGTGTGGGGTCGGTGAGGTGGCACAGGAGGTCGTCGAGGGAGCGGCGCGAGAGGTCCTCTCCGTTCATCCCGCTAGAAACGGAGCTCGAAGCCAAAGGAGACGGAGGCGACCCCGCCCACGTCGAACACCGCTTCGGTGAACAGGACGACCCCGCCGACCTGAACGCCGCCCCGGATCCACTCTCCGACGAACCCCGTGGCGTCGAACTCGGTCAAGCTTGCCACGGAGACCGGGTCGATCACGACCTCGATCGAGAACCGCTCCCGTTCGAAGAGGAACAGGTCGTCGAACTCGATCTCCGACACGAGGCCGATCCCCTCCCACGCGATCCCCAGGGCGAAGTCCTGTCCGGAGAACAGGAGCGGCACGGGGAGCGGGACGGAGGGTTCGGAGAAGAACGTCTCTGACGTGAACCGAACGATCCCGATCTCTAGGTCGAGGAAGAGATCGAGCTCGCTCACGGCGAGGTCGGAGTCGACGGTCAGGACCGAGAGGAGGGCGAGCGGCGGTTCGTCGAAGTGGTAGCCGAACTCGAGGATCTCCTGGGAGAACCCGGTCCAGTCGAACCACGTGCTCGTCGAGAGGAGGATCCCCAGCGCGTCGAGTTGGAGACGAAGGAGTTCCTCCTCGAAGTAGATCCCCGGGACCACCGTGACGTTCAGTTCCTCGGAAGGGGCGAAGAGATGGTCGAGGCTGAGGGTGAGGGCGAGGACCTGGTTCGAGAAGGGCGCCTCGATGCCGCCGATCAGGTTGACGAGGTCGACTGCCCCGAACCCGGTGAGCGTAGAGAGTGTCAGCCCGCAGGTGATCGTGCTCTCCATCTTGAGGACGATCCCCACGCTGAAGTCGGGGGTCTGCGGCGTCCCGATGTTGGCCAGGATCAGGTCCAGTCCCAGGAGGAAACCGAGAACGTCCACGTCGACGGAGAGTTCGTTCCAGCTGAAGGCCGGGTTGAAGAGGACCTCCTCCCCGATGTCGACGGCGCCGAGGTCGAAGCCCATCTCGATCCGCTCCGACTGGAACCCAGCGAGGGAAAACCCCGTCGCGGTCTCGAACGTGAACCCGGTCACGGACAAGGAGAGCGTGAGCTCGGACGAGATGTCGTAGGAAAGCGGAGGGATGGGAGTGAACGTGGTGACGAGCTCGACGCCTCCAGAGAAGGCGACCCCCTCCGCGAGCGCAACGGAGGCCCCGGCGAGGACCCCCACGACGAGAAAGACGACGACCCACCGACCATTCCGTGGCATCCCGACCTCCTTCTCCACCGTGACGAGCGTAGCCGACGAGTGTTTCCCGGGTCAGGAATGGGGGAGAACGAAAGCGCAGGTTTGTCCGCCGAGGAGAGGACAGCTGTCAAGCGCTCTTTGCGTTGACCCAGACGTTGCTCCGGCCACTCCACGCGCTGCGAGGGTCTATCGTTAGGGCATACTTCAGGGAGGTGGTAGGTCGTGAAGAAGTGTTTCAGGTTGCTGTCGGTGCTCGCGCTGCTGATGTGGGTCGCCGCGTCTGGGGCTCTTGGGGCCGGAGAGAAGTTCATCGTCGCCTCCGACATCCCGTGGGCGCCGTTCGAGATGGTCACCCCGGCCGGCGAGTTCTTCGGGTTTGACCTGGACGTCGTTCGGGCGATCGGTGTCGTCGCCGGATTCACGGTCGAGATCAAGAACACGGCGTTCGATACGATCATCGAGGCGGTCCTGACCGGCAAGGCCGACATTGGGGCGTCCGGGTTCACCATCACCGCGGAGCGCGAGGCGAACGTCGACTTCTCGAGCCCGTACTACCTGTCAAACCAGGCCGTCGTGATGCGCAAGGATTCGCCGGCCAATCTCGTCACCGCCCTCGTGGGGATGGGGCCGAACAAGGCCGTCGGCGCCCAGAACGGGACCACCGGGTATGGCTGGGTGGAGAGCCTGCAGGGGGCCGGGGTGGAGGTCGAGCTGAAGGGGTACGACACGTACCCGATGGCGGTCCTGGACCTTGTGAACAACCGGATCGACGCGGTCGTGCAGGACGAGCCGGCCTCCCAGGCTTCGATTGCCGGCTATCCTGACCTCCTCACGATCGCCGGGGTGATCAACACCTACGAGTACTTCGGGTTCCTGGTGGCCAATGGCGACCCGAAGGGCATCCTCCCGAGGGTCAACGCCGCGATGGCGCAGCTCGGCCTGGAGATCGTCACCGGTGCCGGCGGGATGCAGGACCTGGTGATCAAGTCGGGGAGCGCGTGGGCGAACCTCGTGCGGGCGTACTTCGGGCCGTCCCCGGACAAGATCGAGGCCGCGTGGCTCGCCACGAAGAGTCTCATCCTGAACGCGAAGACGATCGCGGACGTCCAGGCGTTCGCCCTCGCCTTTGCCAACGAAGCCAACAAGTAGCAGGATCCTGACTCGAGAGGCTCGGCCCTCCCCGCGCGGCGGGGAGGGCCGTCACGAGACGACGAAGGGAGATCGGTATCGACTCCTTGGCCGCGATCGGCAAGAGCGTCCCCATGCTCTTGCGCGCCTTTCTGATCAACCTCGAGGTCCTCGTCGCCCTGCTCGGGGTCGGCTTGGTCGCGGGGAC
>CAYHBG010000017.1:0-4421 GCA_964354815.1 uncultured Thermotogae bacterium | reverse complement strand
ACGATCATCCTGCCGCAGGCGTTCCGGCTTTCCATCCCCGGCTGGTCGAACGAGTTCTCCGGCGTGACCAAGGACACGACCCTTGCCTACGCGGTGGGGCTGAACGAGGTCCTGCGCGCGGCGCGGGTGGTCATGGATAGGCAGTACAACCTGGCGATGCTGGCTTACCTGACGGTCGCCCTCCTCTTCCTCGCTCTCACGTACGCGGGGAACTGGGGGCTTGGGCTCCTGGAGAAGAAGACGCGGATCCCGGGCCTAGAGATGAAGGGCATCGGGGGAGAGAACCGGTGAGGAGACGATGACGGAGCTTCTGAGGGTCGAAGGGATTCACAAGCGCTACGGGAAGGAAGAGGTCCTGCGCGGTGTCTCGTTCAGGATGGAGCGCGGCGAGACGAAGGTCATCATCGGCCCGTCCGGGACCGGGAAGTCGACCCTCCTGCGCTGCATCAACCTCCTCACCTTCCCCGACCAGGGGCAGGTCTTCCTGGAGGGGCACGAGGTCACCCACCACAAGGCGAACATCAACCACCTGCGGGCGTCGATGGGGTTCGTCTTCCAGGACTTCAACCTCTTCGCCCACCTGACCGCTCTCGCGAACGTGTCGATCGGCCTCCTCAAGGTGAAGGGGATGAGGAAGGAGCAGGGGCGGGCCCGCGCCCTCGCCGAGCTGGAGCGCGTGGGGCTTGCTGACAAGGCGGACGCCTTCCCGGCCCAGCTCTCCGGTGGCCAGCAGCAGCGCGTCTCCATCGCCCGCGCCCTCGCCATGGACCCCAAGCTGATCCTGTTCGATGAGCCGACTTCGGCTCTGGATCCGGAACTGATCGGTGAGGTCTTGAGCGTCATGATCGAACTGGCCAAAGAGGGGATGACGATGCTCGCCGTCACCCACGAGATGGGCTTCGCCCGCTCGGTCGCCGACTCGATCATCTTCATGGAGAGCGGGGTGATTGCCGAGGAGGGGACGCCGCAGGCGCTCTTCACGTCCCCCAAGCACCCCCGGACCGGCCAGTTCCTGCGGAAGATCACGGAGCTGTACGGGGAGATGGGCGGATGACGTTCAAGTTCAAGTGGGAGTGGCTCCCCCAGCTCGTGCGGGGGCTCGGCCTGAGCCTCGAGGTGACGGCGATCTGCGTCCTGATCGGGATCGCCCTCGGGCTTCTCCTCGCCTTCGGACGGCTGTACGGCCGGCGGTGGATCTCCTGGCCCTGCCGGATCTACATCGAGTTCTTCCGCGCGACCCCGCTCCTCGTCCAGCTCCTCATGGTCTACTACGGCTTCCCCTCGTGGGGGATCAGCCTCTCCCCGTTCGTCTCAGGGATCCTCGCCTTCGGCCTGAACACCGCCGCCTACCAGGCCGAGTACTTCCGCGGCGCGATCCAGGCCGTGAGGCCCGGCCAGACCCTCGCCGCCCGGTCGCTCGGGATGACCCTCCCCCAGACCGTCCGCTACGTCATCCTGCCTCAGGCCGTGCGCCTGGTCATTCCGCCCTGGTCGAACGAGCTCATCCTCATGCTCAAGTACTCCTCGATCCTGTACATGGTCACGCTCCCCGACATCATGGGCGAGGCGAAGAAGCTCGCCGCCAAGCACTTCAACTCCTTCGACGTCTACGTCGTCGTGGCCCTGTTCTACCTCGCCCTCGTCCTCGTCGTCACTCTGGGCCTGCGGGCCGTCGAGAAGCGTCTCCACATCCCAGGCCTCGGCGCGCCGGGCGAGCATCGGTAGAGGAAGCGCACACGAGTCTCCTCTCTCCGAAGAAGGCCGGGACGCCTCAGCGGGTAGCTCTCGAACTGGGAGCCAAGTCCGGAAGTCGCACCATCTGGTACCCCAAGTGGACTACTCTTGAACTCCCGCCGCCCCTGGGCTGAGCGGACGTAGTACCCACCATCGACTCCCCGCAGAGCACTGCTTTCAAACCCGGCATGGCCTCGTCATCCCTGCCAACCTGATCGGTCAGTGCGTCCTACAGGCGGTGCTTCGTATCGGCAGCCCACGTGGGGGGGCTGTCCCGGACGCGGAGCGTTCACCGGGCGCGGCACTCTAGCGTGCAAGCGCTCAACGGTATGCGCCGACGCCCCAACTCCAGACGTAGAGAGTCCCCGTGCTCTCCACCGCCCAGATGCAGACGCCGCTAACATGTGTGATGTCTAGGTCGGGAGGACGCTTGTATTGTGCTTGGGCCTTTGGCGTGAGACTGAACGCGCCGAAAGGGAGTGTGATCAAGCTGGTCTCTGGCCCAAGCGCTACCGGCTGCGAGAAGAAGCCATCAATCCACTGTCCGGAGGACGTCTGCATGGCCAACTCAACTCGGATATGCATGGGCGTCGGCGCACTCGCCGCCAAGGCAATCCCTTGATAACTACTGAGGTCTCGGTGTCCCTGGTTCAGGGTGTACCGAAGCCGAAAGAACTCCCCGTTCGGGTTTGAGACATCGACTCTGATTCTCGGCATCTCTTCCGGCTGGCCCTTATGCAGGACCTCCTCCTCCCACTTTCCCCCTGACCCGTCGAGTGCCCATTGGCCTCTTGCCCCTGGCGAAAACTCGTCGACGACTAGGCACCCATCGAAGGATGGAGCGGGCGTCGAGAGGCCGCGGCCTTCCCGCCCCCACCAAGTGCCGAAGACTTCCTCCGCTGGCGTACCACGGATGTGGAACGTGCCCTTCGAGCAGCAGCGAAGCTCTTCTGGGTCCCAGAACGGCCAGTCGAGGCAGAACACTCCGGCAAACAATCCCTTGTTCGTTTGAACGACCCGCAGCGTCGCGTCGAAGCCTTTTGCCTGCTCGCGGTAGCTTTGAGCCACCTCGTACTGCGCATCCTGGATGCCGGATTGCCAGAATGGAACGCCGTTGGGCGAGTAGGTGCTCCCGACGACCGAATTGTAGTAGATCTCGGCCCAGAGCAGTGGTTTCTGGAACTTCCTCGCGACAGGAGCGACCTCTGTCTTGAACCCCCTCCCAACGATGGCGGCAACGCCGTCCGTGTCAAGCCTCAGGGCCTCTTCGTAGGACACCTCGCCCATTGTGAAGATGCTGCCGGTCAGGCCAATGTAGTCCAATGCATCCCAAAAGCGAACGGTGTTCAGGCCCCCCTTGGCCCAAGGGCCCGACCCGACGACAAGCGCGCCACTGAACACCTTCCGCAGCTGAGCTATGAGATCCCGGTACCTATCCTCAAACGCGTACGTCGTGTAGAGCGAATCCGCGAAGAGGTAGATGTCGACACCAGCATCCTGAGCCAACTTGGCGTAGCGTAGGACGATCTCTTCGAAGTTCGTGAACCAAGCATCCCAGTCTTGCGGGTGCAGGCCCCGCATCAGGTTGTCAGATTGAGGCCATGGGGCGTCCAGGAAGAAGAGGAAGCGCAGCATCACAGTGAAGCCCGCTGCCTTTGCGCGTCGGATGGCGCAGAAAAGCGAATCATCCCAGAACAAGAGCGGAGCGGGGTCCTGGATCTCTGTGTCTGTGACACTCTTCATCTCGAGCACCTTGATGAACTGAATGGCGTTCACCCCGTCTTGCTGCATCCGGAGGAGATGGTCGTCAATGTAGGAGAACCCGAGCGGGTGCGGGCTGCTGCTCTGACACATCCCGCGAATCGCGATCTCGGCTCCGCTCTTTGGCTTCACTACTACCTTGACCAATGCCCCACCAGGGCCCGCTCGGAAGAAGTAGGCACCCGGCCACGTAGCTCGTGCTTTCACCTTGCTGCTCACGGTCTTCATTGGGAGTGGCGTGGTAGAGCAGTAGGTGTCGTCTCCCAGGTCGGTCACCTGCGTCCATGCTCCAGGGGCGGGCTTGCCACCGAGGCGAGCCGCATCGAGAAGGAACTCCTCATCCTGGGATACCCGGCGCCCGATCAGTTGCTGTCCCGTGCAGGAGGCGCCCGCAGCATCCAAGACCGTTACAGTGATGACTTGGCTTTCGTTGGAGAGGATGCGGACCGTCACCTCGCGCTGCTCCGCGATCAGCTGTTGGTCAAGGGGTGACTCGAAGCTTGGATCCGCGGTCAGATGAACCTTGAATGGAGAAGTCCCGCCGCCAATCTTTACGTTGATGAGGATGGGGAAGGCATCCGCATCCTGCACGAGCGAGATCGTCAAGGTCTCAGTAGCGAAGCTTGCCCCGGCAGGAACGACGCAGGCTAGGGCAGCTGCAAGCGCTACCGGCAGGTATCTCATGCCCTACTCTAGTCGCCGCACTGCCCTTGCGTCAAGTCCCTGAGTTGCCCTGCTCACGAGGAGCTGGACTGAGCCGCCCCGGGATTGCCAGAGACCGGATTCCTTGAGAGGATGGGGTCGCGGCGGACCGAGATCCAGCGCGTCCACTTTGGTCTACGAGCAACGGCGCATCAAGAGGCTACTTCCTCACCCCATAGCAACCATGTTGCGTGTCAAGGTCCAGCCGGTTGGGGCTGCCACGG
>CAYHBG010000016.1:8351-21020 GCA_964354815.1 uncultured Thermotogae bacterium | reverse complement strand
CTCGGGGAGAAGGAGGTCCTGATCGTCGCCGAGAGCCCGATCGGCTTCCGCCGCTGGATGATCGAGTATCCGCTAGAGAGGAAGTTCGAGGTACCCCACGAGCTGGGCGGCGTTCCGTCCTGGGTCCTCACGCGAGAGACCTACTTCGCGGCCAAGCCGCGCCTCGTTGCTGGACGCCGGCCGGTCTCGTCCGACCTGCTGGAGAAGGCAAAGACGATCCGCCTCCCAGAGGGGGCAGGGAAGGGCACGGAGAAGAGAGGAGGCGGGCGATGAGGGAGGTCGCGATCATCGGCGTCGGGATGACCCGCTTCGGCCGCGCCGAGGGGAGCCTCGTTGACATGATGTGCGCTCCGTCGATCGCCGCCCTGGGCGACGCCAAGGTTGGCGAGCACCGCGTCGACGAGGTCGTGGTCGCCAACATGGGCGGGGCGCGGCTGAACCGCCAGACGGCGGTGGCGAGCGCTCTCGTGGACCGCCTCGCTCTCTACCCGGCGATGGCCGAGACGGTGGAGAACGGTCCGGCCTCCGGGGCGGCGGCGTTCAAGGTCGGCTACGAGGCCGTCGCCTCGGGGATGGCCGACGTCGTCCTCATCACCGGCGGGGAGAAGATGCGTGCGGTCGACAACCTCGAGGCGACCGACTTCGTGGCCAGCCTCTCCCACCCCGAGGCGGAGTACATCTACGGCGTGACCCTGCCTTCCCTCGCCGGGATGTTCACCCGCCTGTACATGGAGCGGCACGGGGTCGAGCGGAAGCACCTGGCGATGGTCGCGATTAAGAACCACGAGAACGCCATCAAGAACCCGTTCGCCCACATCCACCAGAAGATCACGATCCAGGGGATCCTCACCTCGCCGGACGCCGAGGTGAACAACCCCCTTGTGGCCGACCCGCTCAGGATGTTCGACTGCTGTCCGGTGAGCGACGGGGCGGCGTCCCTCGTCCTCGCTCCGCTCGATCTTGCGGTGAAGCTCGGGCGGCCGGTCGTGCGCGTCGCCGGGATCGGCCAGGCGACGGACACCCACGCCGTCCACGAGCGAGAGGACCCGACCGTGCTCAAGGCCGTCCGGATCGCGTCCGAGCGGGCCTTCGACCGGGCGAAGCTCGCCCCGAAGGACATCCACGTCGCGGAGTTGCATGACGCGTTCACCATCCTCGAGATCGCGGAGAGCGAGGACGCCGGCTTCTTCCCCAAGGGGAAGGCGGCCAAGGCGATTGAGAAGGGGGCGACCGCTCTCGGGGGAAAGCTCCCCATCAATCCCTCCGGAGGCCTGAAAGCGCGCGGACACCCCGTGGGAGCGACCGGCGTTGCGCAGCTTGCGGAGCTCGCTTGGCAGCTTCGCGGCGAGGCCGGGGCCCGGCAGGTGGAAGGCGCGAAGAACGCCTTCGCCCTCAACTTCGGTGGGTTCGGAAACAACGTCATCGCGACCGTGCTCGTGCGGGAGGGCTAGCATGGAGAAGAAGGTGTACGGCGTTCGCTGCAAGACGTGCGGGAAGCTCTCCTATCCCGCGCACTGCGTCTGCCCCCAGTGCGGAGGAATGGAGTTCGAGCCGTTCGAGGTGACCGGCGAGGGGACGGTCGTGACGTTCACGGACGTCTACGCTCTGGCGATCGACTACGTGGAGCGCTACCTGCGGCTGGCGATCGTGGAGCTAGATAGCGGGGTTCGCGCGACCGGACACCTCGTCGACGAGGCGCCGCGCACCGGGAAACGGGTTCGGGCGACCGTGGGCGTCGTTCGCCGCCGCGGGGGCGAGGAGATCCAGGGATTGCGCTTCGTTCCGGTCTAGAGAAGACCGAAAGAAAGAGGGCCGCGGGCGCGAGGCCTGCGGCCCCTGACTTGTAGCTACTGAAGCGTCACGACTTCCGAGATCGTGTTGTTCCCTTCGTCCGTCTCTTGGATCGCTCCACCGGCATCCACCCTGGCGATGATCCGGAAGGTCCTGCCTCCAAGAGACGTCTTCAATGTTCCGCGGACCATGGTCGTCGCGCCAGCGGCGAGCCCAGCGACTTCCACGGTGTCGAAGACGACAGCCTCCGGGCTCCCTTCGGGTTTGGCCGCGGGTGCGTACAGGAACTGGATAATAAAGGGTCCAGCGTCGCCCGTCCCGAGGTTCGTCACCCTCACGGCGACTGACGCTTGGCTCCTGGACCCCTCCGGGTCCACAATGAGACCCGTCGGCGCGAGATCGGCCCCCGAGGCCACCCCACCCACGGTGAGCGGGATCATGATTTCGTTGTTCAGCTCGTCCTGCTCCGCCACCTCATCCTGCGAGTCGGCCACGACCCGCAGAACGTACTCCCCAGGCTCCAGAGAGGAGGTGTCGAAGGTCCACTCCGCGAGGACCGGGCTCCCGATCGCGATCCCCGTGAAGGGGACCGCGCCCAGGCCGACGCACTGGAACTCCGGGGCGAGCCCGGTCGGGTTTGCGACCCGGCACCAAGAGAAGCCGACGGAGAACCTCCCCGCAGCCTCGACGCCTGTGTTCAGTGCGGTGGCCCTCACTTTGACCACCTGGGCGACGGCAACGGCCGACGGTGGGGCGACCTCGACGCCGCTCAGCGTGAGGTCCGGTCCCTGGATCAGGACCTGGGTCTCGAATAGGTTATTCACCTCGTTCCTTTCGCGCACCGTGCCTGAAGTGCCGGGCGCGACCGGGTCGATCTCCGCGCGGATCACGTAGGTTCCGGGCCGGAGGTCGATCGTCTCCAGGAGAGCCTGCACACGCGTCTCCTTGCCAACCCCAAGACTGAGAGCTGGAATCGCCGCAAAGCGGGTGGATGCGGAGGGCTGGACGATGATCCCAGCAGGGCCGACCTGCGGCGCTGCCTGCGGTGTGTAGCGGTAGGAGAACTCGACCTCAAACGGTCCTGCCTCGACATCGCCTAGGTTGAGGACGTTGGCTGCGAGGCGGAGGGTCTGGCCGCGCTTCACCGGCGGGGTTGGGGCGATCTCGAGTGGGAGGAAGGGGTCGAAGCTGAGGTCCGGGAGGCGCGGGGAGAGGAGGGTCAGGGTCGTCACGAGGTCGTTGTTGTGCTCGTCAAGCTCCGCCACGCGGCCGACGTCGGCGCAGGAGGCCTGGTCACAGCCGGTGTGCGGGTCGACGACGACGCGCACCTCGTAGATCCCCGGGAGAGCCGCGAAGAGTGGGAGGGTTCCTTCCGCGCGGATCTCCGCCCCCGGTGCGAGGTCGACGCCGCCGCAACCTGCAAGGTCGCGGCAGGGGATCGGCTCCCAGCGGAGGGTCCCCTTGGCGCGCCAGACGAACTCGACCGAGAAGCCCTTGGCGAGAGCCTTCCCCGTGTTGACCACCAGTGAGCAGATCGTGACGGCGTCAGCCTTCCCGAGTTCGACCGGGGAGGGGAGGTTCAGCTCGAGACTCTCCGGATGCAGTTCGGCTAGCCTGGGGACCTCGGCGAAGACGGTGATCGTCTTCCCGAGGTCGTTGTTCGCCTCGTCCAACTCCGGGACGAGGCCGTTGGGGTCAACGGTCACGCGCAACTCGTGCAGGCCGGCGACGACGGCGAGGTCTGGCCGGTTCGGGAGGAGCTCCCCGACGGCCGTGGCTTCATCCCCTGGGCCGAGAGGTCCGAGGTTCACCAGGGCGAAGCGGACGCCGCCGATCAAGAAGGCGACCTCGACGGACCTGGCTTCACCGCGTCCCACATTCTTCACCCGCGCAGACACAGTGACCCGCTCGTCGAGTCGGACGAGGGAGCGATCGAGCTGAAGGGAGAGCGGGCGGAGCTCTGCCCCCTGGAGGGTGAGGGAGGCGGTGAGCTCGTTGTTCGCTTCATCCTGCTCTTCGACCAGCGCGTCGCCGTCGACGCGGACACGCACCGCGTGGCTCCCCGGGCCAAGACCGAGGGCGTAGGGGTCGAGCGCACCCTGCGCGGCGATCCCCGACCCGGCCGCCAGGCCTTCTAGGGTGGCGCCGTCGAACTCCACGCCGTCGACGAGGAAGGTCACGCGGAACGGGCCGGCATCGCGGTTCCCGGTGTTGCGGATCTCGCTCGAGACGACGACGATCTCGCCACTCGCCGGCGAGGCCGGGTCGAAGGCGATGGAGACGGCCTGCAGATCGGCGAGGCCGGTCCGGGAGGGGAGAAGGGTGAGGGTGGTCGCGAGTTCGTTGTTCATCTCGTCGCCCTCTGGGATCTGGTTGTTCGAGTCTGCGACGACGCGGATCTCGTAGACCCCAAGATCGAGGGGAGAGGTATCCAGGGCGATCGGGATTCCGTCGTCCTTGATCTCCAGGGCGTCTGCCTGGCTAGGGGCAAGGTTGGGAATGAGGACGGTGTGGAAGCTCGTCCAGCTCTCATCTCCTCCGGCGCGGCGCCAGAAGAACTCCGCCTTGAACTCGCCCGCCGGCCGCTCGCCGGTGTTGATCACCCACGCGTGGACGGCGACCACCTCGCCGCGGATGACCGCCGAGGGCGGTTCGAGCACGATCTTGCGCAGATGGAGCTCCGACAGCCCTCCCGCCCCGCCCGCAAGCGGGGCGACGAGCAGGGCAGCGAGCCCCACGACAACCAGGATCCAACCCCTCCGATTCATGAGCCTCCCCTCCTTGCCTCTCATCTCTCCCACCTAGAGCCTCGTCACGAGTTGGTACACGGCCTTGTCCTCTGTCCCGAAGCGGATCGCCCGCTTGAGGACCACCCCCGTCCCCGTTCGCTCCACGAGGGCGTCGATCCACGGAGAGGAGCGGATGGGGCTTCCGGCACTGGCCGTGAAGGCCGCGCTCCCGTCCGGGTTGACTGCGTACAGCTTCCCATCATCAGATCCGAAGGCAACGAGCCCGCTGCGAGGGTCGACGCGAGCCGCGGCGCGGATCGGTGCACCGCTCGTCGCGGTCCACTGGAGTCTCAGGCTTCGGTCCAGGGCGTACAGCTTCCCGTCGGCTGAGGTGGCGTACACGGGCTGCCCAGCACTGCGCCCGGGGTCGACCGTCAGGCCGGAGATCGCTCCGCCTGCGGTGAAGCCGGCTCCGATTGTCCCCCCTGGGCTCACGGCACGCACGTTGCCGTCCTCGGTTCCGACGTAGATCGCCTCCCCGAGGGCGAGGGCCGTGAGGGGGACCCCGAGGTCGGCCTGCCACTTAGGGGCGCCGCTCGTCGAGACGGCGACGAGGGATCCGGTGGAGGTGCTGACGTAGGCGGCGCTTCGTACCCGGTCCACGACCAGGCCGCGCGCCGCGCCCGGCAGCGCCACCGCCCAGCGCTCGCCTCCTGTCCGCGTCAGGCTGATGAGTCGGGCGGCGGTGCCGGCGTAGACGTTTCCGAACTGGTCGACGTCCAGGGCCAGGACCTCCTCTCCCAGGGACGTCCGGCGGATCTCCAGCCCGCTGTCAAGCCCCACGGCGACGAGCTCACCGTTCGCCGTTCCAAGGTACGCCGTCCGCACGGACCCCGTGTCCAGAGCGAGGGCGCGGATCGCACTCCCAGCGCTGAACGGGAATCCGGCGAGAGAGGCGTTGTCGTGATTCAGGGCGTAGAGCTTCCCGTCGTCCGACGCCGCGTACACCGTCCCGTTCCCCACATCGCCCGAGAAGAGCCGCACCACGCCGCTTGACCGGAACAGGGCCTGGAGACTCGGCTTCGGAGGCACAGTGAGGGTGAAGTACGCCGACAGCTCATTGTTCTCCTCGTTCTGCTCCGACACGCGTTGGTCGGGGTCGATCGTCATCCGGACAGCGTATGTCCCCGGCGCGAGGCTCGAGGTGTCTAGGGCTCGGCAGACCTCGACGGTCTGCCCGCCGGCGAGGCCGGCGACCGTCGCTGTGGCGAAGGAGACGTACGATGTCGCGAGGTAGGCGTAGGAAACGGAGAACAAGCCAGCGGACCCGGCACCGAGGTTCGCGACCTTCACGCACACGAGGGCCGAGACTCCCTGCTCCACCGGGGAGGGCGGGTCAATCCGCCACGCGGTTGGGGAGAGATCAGGCTTCTGGCTCGTGGCGCCGACGTAGATCGTCCTCGTGCGCTCGTTGTTCGCCTCGTCCGCCTCGGCGACCTGGCCAGCGGAGTCGGCGACGGCCTTCACCTCGATACTTCCGAGAGGGAGACTCCTCGTGTCGAGTGTCCGGCACACCGTGACGCTCCGGCCGGCGGCGAGGCCAGGGACCGACTCAGTGGCGAAGGGGATGAAGGTGCCGGCCAGGTCGGTTCGATAGGAGAGCCCGACCGAGAACCCTCCGACTGCCTGCTGCCCCGTGTTCGAGACCTCGGCACACACCCGGACCTCCATCCGCTGTGGGATGGGGGAGGGAGGGGTGAAGACGAGGTCGGAGGCCGTGAGGTCCGCCCCCAGGCTAGACGGGGTGGTCGCGACCCCGAGGAAGAGCCCAGCGAGCAGGGCGTTGTTCGTCTCGTCTTCCTCCTCCACCTGGGCGCTCGAGTCGACGAGCACGCGGAGGGTGTAGCGCGCCCCAGCGGCGAGGCTGGAGGTGGGAAGCCACCCCTCGATGGCCCGCCGCTCGCCGCGGGCGATGGAGGACACGTCCTCGACGGAGAAGGGGATCCAGCTCGCCCCGTGGTCGGGGCTGTACGCGAGGGCGACCTGGAACCGTTCCGCGTCGATGGCCCCGGTGTTCCAGAGCGTTGCTATGACGCGGACCCCGACCCCGGCTGGGATCGGGGAGGGCGGGTCGAGGATGAGGGAGGTCGGGTGGAGTTCCGCGCGGCGGGCAACGGGCGGCAAGAGGGCGAGCGGCGTGCTGATGACGTTGTTCGCCTCATCCAGCTCCGCGACCCGGTCGTCCGGGTCGACGACGACGCGCAGGGTGTAGGGGCCAGGGGGAAGATCGGTCGTCTGGAGGACGCCCTCCGCCTTCACGCTGTCGTCCCGTTCCAAGCCCTCGCCGGTGTAGGAGAAGGTGTCGAAGCGCAGGGTGTCGATGTAGAACCCGACCGTGAACGCGGTCGCGGTCTTCTCTCCTGTATTCTCTACCAGAGAGACGACCGTGATCGCGTCGCCCTGGCGAACGGGGGCACTCCCGACTTCGACTCCCAGCGGGTGCAGCTCGGACCCCTGAACGGATAGGCCGACCACGATCCGGTTGTTCCCCTCATTCTGCTCGGCGATGAGGTTCCCAGGATCGACGTTCGCCATGACCTCGTAGCTCCCTGGCTCGTCGAAGACGAGATCGACCGTCGCCTCCACGCTGTTCCTTCCCTCTTCGATGGCGATGTCCTCGCGGATCGGGCGGACGTTGTCTGCTGGGACGTCCGTCCATGCCAGCTCTCCCAAGCGGCGGAAGGCGAAGCGGACGACGATCGGGTTCTCGCGCGAGCCGGGGGCCGTGCTCCCGCCGAAGTTGACCACCGTGACGGTTGCGGTCACCTCCTCGCTCGTCTCGTTCCCCCAGGCAAGAGGAAGGTCCCGGTCGAACGTCAGGGCGACCGGCCGGAGCTCGGGGAGCGAGAGATCGGAGGGGAGGACCCCCAGGGAGCCAATCATCTCGTTGTTGTCGGGATCTTCCTCGCTGACATTGTCCGGAGCATCGACCACGACCCTGATCGTGTGCGGGGTGATCGTTCCCAGCTCAGGCGAGAGGAGATCGAGGAGGAGCGTGTCCAGAGGCTGCTCGATGCGCAGGCGCCCGTCACGGCCAAGACCCGGGACGAGAGCCGAGCCGAACTGGACCCACGACGTCTCGGGTGCGGCGAGAGACGCGCCGATCTCGCCTTGCCAGTAGAGGAAGCGGACCCGGAACTCGCCGGCCGTCGCCTCACCGGTGTTCTCGATCTCCGTCGAGACGAGGACCGTCTCACCCCGCTCGACCGGCGAGCTGGGGTTCACCTCGAGGCTGATCGGGTGTAGCTCAGGGCGCGAGGAGAGGACGACCAGGATGGCGCTCCGGCGGTTGTCGGTCTCATCCGACTCGCGAACCTGGTCGTCAGGGTCGATTCGGAGGACGACCTCGTAGCTCCCTGGCGTGAGGTCCGCGGTGTCGAGGGCCACCTCCAGAGAAACCTCCGAGCCCGGAGCGAGCCCGGCGGGGACGAGTGCGCGCTCAAGGCAACACGCCTCCGCCTTGTCCACACGCCGCCAGGAGAACTCGACCCAGAACTCCCCTGCCGGCGCGGTCCCCTCGTTCCGGATCGTGCCGACGAGGCGAACCTCCGTGCCGATGAGGACGGCGGTCCCGGGCTCTCCCGTCACGGGTTGGAGGACGAGCGCGAGCGGAGTCAGGTCTGCCTCCTGCGCCCAAGCGGGGAGCCCGAGCGCAAGGCAGACGGCAAGCAGGAAAAGCCAGAGTGAGAAACGCAGCCTTCTGCCCATCACGTTCTCCTTCACGTCCTACACCAGCCCCCCGCCCGGCACCCCCGGACGCCAACCTCAGAGAAGCTCTGCTTCCCCTCCGCCCGCACCGATGACGGCTCGCCCGGCGGCTACCTCAACTGGGACAGGTCAAAGGCGTACAGGACACCGTCCGCAGACCCCACGAGCAGGATCATCGGGTCCGCCTCGGTGTAGATGACCGGCGCCGTCATGGCCTTCCCGGACACAAACTGATAGGGCACCGACTCCCCCCACACCTCCACGTCGAGGACCTGCCCCAGGTCGTCAGAGACGGCCTTCAGCTCCCCCGATGGAGAGACGACGAAGACTGCCCTCACTCGGTTGTCGCTGACGACGAGTGCGGGAGGCGTCTCCACGATCTTGCGCAGGAGCTTCCTGTCTTCCTCCTGCGTGAGGGTCGGCGCCGCGTACCTCACGAGGTGCGCATGCCCGTCCTCGGTCGTGACGTAGATCTCATCCCGGCGCGCGTCGCCCGGCCGCAGCACGCTCAGGCCGCTCACGGGACTCGCCAGATCAAGGGAGGTCTTTGGCTTGCAGTCGGCTCCCTTGACCGTCCCGATCGCCCACAGGAGCGAGTCCTCCGTGCCGAAGTACACAACCGTTTGTCCGGCGTTCGTCTCGAGCGGGGTCGTCACATTCGATCCCGCGTTGTGAGTGCAGAGAATCGCTGCATCCTCCGACGCCTTGTAGACCGTGCTCCCTGACGCGAACCAGGTCTCCTTCGTGGCGTCCACGTACAGCGGAGGCAGGCTCACGGCGCCCTTGTTCGTGACCTTGGCCTTCTCAGTCCCGTTCTCGTCGAAGACGAAGAGGCCGCTCGCCGAGCCGACGATCACGCGGGTCTTGTCCCCGGACACGACCGGCCTGGCGGTCACGGCGCCGACCGACTTCTCCCAGAGCTGCTCGACGGTGTAGGTGTCCTCCGTCTTTCGGCTCCTCAACGCATAGAGTTTCCCGTCGCTCGATCCGACGTAGAGGACCGTCGTGTGGGCCTCGGCCGTCCCCTCGTATCGCCCGAAAGCGACGGTCGTGAGCTCGCCCGAGAGGGAGAGGCTCCAGAGGACTTCGCCGTTGACGTTCAAGGCGAAGAGCTCGTCTCCGCCAGGTCCCCCGAGGACGTGGTAGATCAGGTCGTCCGGGCCGACCGCCGGCGCGACGCGCACTGTGCTTCCGGTGTCCGCGACCAACGAGGCGGAGCAGGCCGGCCGCTCCGGGAACGTCCAGAGATCGACGGTGGAGTAGAGGTTGGATCGTTCGCGCTTGGCCGGGAGGAAGACCTCCCGCAGGACCGACGACGTTCCGTCTTCGCCGATGGGGGCAATCGAGATCCTGATCTGGATGGGAAGGCTCTTCCCGAGGCCGACGTAGAGGTCATGCTCGCTGTCCGAGATCTCGCCGAAGACCTTGTTCAGGAGGGAGTCGCTCCATCCAACGAAGAGGGTCGTCTCCTCGCCAGGATTGCTGAGGCTTGGCTGACTGGTCGCGAGGAGACTCGTCGCGAGGTCTGTGAACGAGTCCGTGGGGTCGGTCCGGTAGGCGATGCTCACCCGATAGTCAGTCCGGCTGAGCGATTCGGTTCCCACGTTGTAGAAGTTGAGTGCCTGGCTGCTCACGAGAGCCCCCATCCGGCACATCGGGAAGGCGAGGGTCGTTCCCGCCTGGACGTCGGAGATCGCCGCCCCCTGGCGAAGAAGCGTCAGGGTGTAGGCGGAGCTCTCCTTGGAGACGTCGCCCGGGCAAGCCTCCCGCGGGATCTCGTTGTTGCAGAGGTTCGTCTCGCCGAGGGTCCCGCCCGGGTCGGCCTTGACCACGATCTCGTAGATCCCCGGGGCGAGGGCCGATGTGTCCAGGGTGACCGCAGGCTTCAGTTGCTCGCCCGGAGCCAGGCCGAAGACCGTCGCGCTGCCGATCCGGTCCGTCTCCTGGCTCGAGATCTCGATGAAGTAGAACTCGACACTGAACACGCCGGAAGCGCTATCCCCGTTGTTGTGGACCACGGCACGCACGCGCACCGTGTCGCCGAGGATCGCCTGGTTCTCGCTGAGGGAAGGGCGACTCCCCGCGCCGCCCTGAGCGACGATCCCAAACTCAATGTCGGTCACAGAGATGTCGGGGCTTCCCAAGGCCGGAACCGCAGCCAACAGCACAGCGAGAATGACCCCCGCTGTCAGGCTGACTGCGGTTCCTCTCGCGTTCCCCTCTGTTCTCCGCCGATCACCTCTCCCGCAGCATGGTCCTCGCATCCGGCCTCCTTGCCCCCCCGCCGGTCCCCCCGCGGCCCGGACCGCTGTCTTCCTCGCTAGATCGCTTCCTGGATGAAGAGCCCCTCCCCGTTGAAGAAGAGCCCGATTCCCTGCGGCACCACGGCGAGTCCGCCGCGCGTCCGTGACAGGAACACGACCGGTACGTCAAGCCTCGCCGCCCGCTGGAAGTCGATGGCCGTGATCCGATAGTACGCGCTGGGGAGGAGGATGTCTTGCTTCAGGAGGTAGTCTCGCGGGTTCGTCACAAACTCGACCCGCCGTGGATCCTCCTCGCCGGCCGCGTTCAGCTCCTCCATCACGCCGGAGAGCCTCGTCAGAGACTCCGCCGGGATCCGCTCGATCAGTTGCAGGTAGCTCTCGATAGCGAGACCCGTCCCGCCTGAGGGGGCGAAGGTCATCACGGGCGTCGGAGCCGCGGCCGGAGACTCCGGCTTCACGGCCGCCTGGATGAAGATGCCCACGTTCGAGTAGAAGAAGCCAACCCCGGACGCGACGAACGTCAGGCTCTCCTGCTGCTCGGCCACCCCGAACCAGGCCAGTGCCGGATCCTCGGGCCGGACGGAGAAGTCGAGGGCGACCACCTGGTAGTGGTTCACCGGAAGGTCGATGTCCTTGCCCTTCAGATACACCCTCGGCTCGCCAAAGAACACCCCTCTCCCCTCAGTTCCCTCTCCGGCCAGGTCCGCCATGGCGGCAGGGAGCCTGAGAAGGGTTTCGTCCGAAATCCTCATCAGAAGACGATAATAGCGCTCGACCGGCGACTCCTGCTGGGCGTAGGCGACGGTGGTGCGGAGGCCGAGCGCGAGGACGGCCACCACGAGTAGGGCAGAACCGACGTACAGAAGAGAACCCCACTGACCGAACCCTCGCTTGGTCATACAGATCACCTCCAGGTGTCACTATAGACTACACACGCCTCGGAGTGAAGTTCCCCGGCGCGCTCGCTCGGGATCCCAAAGGCGGGCCCCACGGCGGCCCACACGAACTCCGCAGCCCATTCAGAGAATCCTCACGATCGGCGGCTAGCCTGTGGCACTCGTAGGAACGTCTTGGAGGAGGTAGGTTTGCACGGGTACATCCCTCGAAGGGCGGGATTCTGGGTTGGGTTACTGGCGATTGTGCTGTTCGGATCGGCGCTTTCTCTCATGGGGTGGGTCATGAAGGCGGGGGAACCGAGCCCCCTCGAACGAATCTCGAAAGAGATCACCCCGGCTGCGGGGACACAAACGGACTATGGCATTCCATTGAGCCTTCAGAGCCTTCCGCTGTTCATTAGATGGAAGGACGCGATCGTCCTCGCCGAGGGGGAAGAGATCGTGTTCCACGATGCCCTTGTCCAGCTCGTGGCCCCCTGCTGCGACGACAACACCGCCTTCCAATGCTGCTGCGAGAAGGGAGGAGCGCGCTGCAACCTCGTCACGAGCGGGAAGGGGCTCGCGGCACACCTCATCCGGGAGGGGGGCTACACCGTCGATCAGGTTCGCGATGCCGTCCTCCAGTGGTTTCGCTTCGCTCGCCCCGACTACTTCATGGCCGCGGCTCTGGAGAAGGAGGGGACCGATCCGGGGCTCTACGGCCTGACGACGCAAGGCGACTGCTATCGGGGGATGTGCGAGGCCCCGATCAGCCAGGGGGGGTGCGGTGGGATGGGCGAGCTGGTCGAACCGGCGATCCAGGGAGGCCAAGGCTAGCTTCGGTTCCCTTGATCACGGAGGTCGCGCGGAGGGGCGCTTTCGGGCGCCCCGCTTGTCCTTCCAGAGGCCCTCGCCCACGGGATAGAATCCGAGCCTGAGCTTGTCAGGAGGGAGGAACGTGAGCATGCATTGTCGGATCCTGATCTGGATCGTCGGTCTTCTTGGGGCGGCGCTTTCCCTTGGGATCCTGGGGCTCGCGGCGGACGCCCCGGCGTTCCGGTTCGGGGGGCTTGTTGAGACTCGGACCCCGGTCTATCCCAGCTTCGGGGTCGACGCGTCCCTGACCTTGGTCGCGGGATGGGGGGACTGGGACCTTTCGAGTCGCACGGACGCCTCCTTCTGGCCGTTCACCCAGAGCGAGGAGACGCTCGGCCTCTCTCTTGTCCGCGAGTGGCTTACCCT
>CAYHBG010000016.1:0-8251 GCA_964354815.1 uncultured Thermotogae bacterium | reverse complement strand
TCACCCAGAGCGAGGAGACGCTCGGCCTCTCTCTTGTCCGCGAGTGGCTTACCCTTGGAGGCGAGAGGAGCCAGAGCATTGTCCCCATCGGGATCTCCTCGGCGCTTCTCTTCGCCCGGGCAGTGCCCCCGCACTGGGTGCAGGAGGTGGAGAACCTGCGTCTTGACCTGGGTGTCGAGGCAGAGGCTAGGGTGAAGGGAGACACGTTCAGAAGCGTCCCCCTGCGCTCAGAACTCTGGGTGAAGGGGTCGGCGACGTCGGCGCTCCTCGCCGTCGTTCTCGATGAGCTCTCTCTTGGCGGGTCCATTGAGGGGATCCTGAGCGCCCCCAGCGGCGGGCAGGTGTGGATGACGGCGACGCTCCTGTCGAGCGCGCGATGGGGTTGTGTGTCGCTGCGCAGCGAGACGTCCGTCTCCCTGACGCCGTGCCGCTTCGACGCGGAGCGGGTCATCCTCGAGGCCGCCGTCCCGGAGCTTGGCCTCACGGCCCAGGCTCGCGCCGTCTTCCTTGGGGAACGGCTGGCGCCGTCGGTCGAGGTCCGACTCGACTGGGGATTCGGGGAGCGGCGGTCCACTGCGCCGATCGGGGACTGCTGCGTGGACGGCGTCTGCCCGATGGGGCTCTAGGGCCAAGACGCAGGGCACCTCCCCAGAGGAACGAGAAGGCGCCCTGCCGGAACCGGCCGGAAGGTTCCCCTCCCGACGAGACGCTCCCGCCGGGGAGGGTTCCCCGCCTGGCTGACTCACTGCGAGCCAATCCCTCCTGAGTACTCGATCACATACAGGAGCACACTGGCCGCAGCGGCTGGGCTGAGCCGCGAACCGTCGTTCGCGACGAGTTCCGCTGCCAGGACGTGCTTCCCTGGCTGGACGTTGTCGAAGGTCCAGGTCTTGGCGGTCGTGTCCGTCGCGACGCTGCCGTCGAGGTAGCACCGTCACGGTCTCCTCAGGAAGGGAGCGGGACCCAACACCTCGCGCGTGGGCTACCGGCTCCCACCGGTCGGCGAGAGGGTGTCTCTCGCTACCCAATCCGGAAGCGGCCGCTTCGGAGGAGCTCGCCCTCGACGTAGACCTCGACCTCGTAGGCTCCAGCGAAGAGGCCGAGGAGCGTTCCCTGGACCGGAGCCTGGATCTCGCGCCGTGCTCGGCCTGCGTCCGGGCCGGCCCAGCGCTCGACCGCTCCGAGGCCCACGTCCTCCTCCCCATTGCGGTAGACCTTGAGGACGACGAGGGCGCCCGCTGGGATCCCACGGACATCGAAGTCGACTAGGACCCTGCCCGTCCCGGGCGGGAAGACGCGGTCTCCAGAGGCGCTGCCTGCGCCTTTCTCCTCAGGGGTTCGGAACGCAAGGGGTCCGACCGAAGCCCCGCTTGGCGTGACGGTGATCGTCCCCTGGTGGGTGAGAGAGACGAAGGCCTCCTTGAGCCGCCACTCCATCTCCTCCCACCCGGCGAGCGGCGCGACCGGCTGGAGACGGTCCAGGGCGCGGATCGTCTCTCGGAAGGTTTCGGGGTCGGAGGCAAGGGGGTGCCCTTCCGCCCACTGCAGGGCTGCCTCGGCTTCGCGCATCCCCTCGTCGCGCTTGCCTTCACCGAGGAGGACGAGTCCCAGGCGCAGGCCGAACCGAAGACGGGCCTGCGGCGCCAGCGCCAGCGCCCTCCGCGCGGCCGCGACCGCTTCTGCGGCTCGGCCGGAGAGGAAGAGGGACCAGGACAGGCTCGACTCGGTAAAGCTCGTGTCTCTGCCGAGACGAACCGCCTCTTCGTAGTCCAAGACTGCGCTATCAAGCTCGCTGATCGCGTCCTGGGGATCACTGCCGCCGAGCAGGAGGGCCTGCGCCTTGACCAGGCGCGCGTCGCCCCGCACCGCGTGCGCCGCGGCGTAGTCTGGGCGAAGCGAGATCGCGTGGGAGAGGGCCTCGACGGCTCGGTCGGCGCGTGCCGGGACCGCCTGGTGGACCGAGCCGAGCTCCAGGATCCCCGCGTAGTAGGCGTCGCCGAGGCCGCTCGCGTACAGGTCGAGGCTCTCCAAAGCGATCCGCGGCGTTGGGACGAGGGCAGTGAGAAGGACGCTAACGAGGCAGACGAGCGCGATCCCCGCGCCCACCGCCGTGAAGAGGCGGCGAAGGCCGCCCCTCACCGCAAGGGCCAGTCCGAAGAGGAAGAGGGCGACGGCGAGGGTCGTGATCGCGAGGACGTAGCGGTCCGCCTTCCTCTCCCAGGCTTCGGCTACCTCGCGCCGGGCCGCCTCGCGCTCGACCGTGAGCGCCTGGGGGACGACGAGGTAGTCGACGCTGAACTGGAGGACGTCCGCGGCGAAGGTCGCCTCGTCGAAGTAGGGCGGGGAGAGGAGCGACGACAGGGCGCGCCCATCCTCCATCACCTGCCACAGGCGGTCCGCAGCACCCGCGTCGCCCTCCGCTCCGGCGGCGGCCCTCGCCTCGGCCTGGCGCCGCGCGAGGAACCACTCCGAGAGAAGGGCCTGGTGCGCGGCGAGGCGGTTGCGCTCGTAGATATAGCGCAGGATCCCGGCTTCGCTCTTCCCGATCGCCTGGAGGGTGTAGGCGCGGGCGTCGCGACTTGCCTGTCCGCTGCGGGCCCCCGAATCGACTTGGAGAGCGCCGGTCACCGCGCCGAGGAAGGCCGTCGCGGCGATGAGGAGGACGAGGACGCGCTTCAGACCGTCATCCGACACGACGCGCGCGCCGTCCGTTCTCGCAGGAGGTGGATCGATCCTCGGCTCCCGGTTCACGTCGCCCACGGCTACAGGAGCACCTCCAGGGCGATCGCCGCGGCGACCGCGCAGACGAGGAGCGGGGCGGCGAGGGCCGCGAAGAGATACGTCGCCCTGCGCCGGGCGACCGTTGCGGCCGTCAGGAGGAAGAGGGTGGCGGACAGGGCGACGGCGACGAGCGTCAGGCCGCGCGCCTTGTCGCGGGTGCGGTCTGCCCTGGCAAACGAGGCCCGATCGTCCAGGTCCTGACTTGCCGCGGCCTCTGCCCACGACGCCGCCCAGTAGCGGTTTCCGTCGAAGACCTCCTCTCCGGTCTCTGGATCCGTCGTGACGTAGTCCCAATCGACGTAGGCGCGTGCGGTCGCGGCGAGGTTCCGCTCGCGCGCGGCGTCCTCGAGCAGGAGGGTCCTTCGCTCCGCGTTAGCCTCCCGCTCGGCGTCTCGGTCGAGCAGGGTCGCCCGTTCGAGGTGTTCCCGGTAGTCGGCGAAGAAGCCGAGGTTCATCGAGAGGTGAGTCGAGGTGCCGATCCCGGCGTTCGCTGCCTGGAGGGCTGCGTTCAGGCCCTTCGAGTCGGCGGTGCCCGTCGCGCCGCTCGCAACCGAGATCCGCCAGCCGACGAGCGCCCCCACCACGGTGACCGTCGCGATGAGGACGCTCATCGCGGTTCTGAATCGACCTTGACCCTGCCCGACCTCGGACACGCCTTTGGCTCCTCCCCAGGGACTCGCCAGGGAACCCCGAGCCCAGTATAGGGAAGAGCAGGGCGCGGCGTCGAGAGGCCGGCGTGACCCTGCGCTCCGTTTGAACGACGCACGTGTGTTGGCCCGGCGTCAGGAAGAGGCCGCCAGTGGGCGCGAGCAACCGAGTCGGCGTGCCTTTGTTGTGGATCTAGCGCGGGACGCGGCGGGTCAGTTCCCGGACCACCTCCTCGCGGGAGACGACAAGGTTGACGGACTCCCCGTTCAGATAGGTCCAAGTCCAGTCCCATGGCGAGACGGCGAGTCGGAAGGCGTCCTGCCGCGTGTCGATCCGGTGCTCGCGCAGGCTGATCCGCGCGTGGTCGGGATGAGCTGCGATGACAGTCCTCAGCCTCTCCACGGCGTTCACGCTGTAGGGACACCGGGCGCTGGACGCGGCGTCCACGGCGAGGATTCCGCGGCCGGAGAGGTCCCGCGGGGCGAAGTGAGCCGGCGCAAGTTGGGGCTTCAGAACGCCCTCACGGAAGTGCAACCACATGAGGGCGATCGGCTCCTCGCGCACGATCTCTTGGAACCCGAGATCCTCAAGGAGCTGGATCGGGTAGTGCGTCGGATGGTTCCAGCCAAGGGTGGCGAGACCAGAAAACGCGGACCTCGTCTCCTCGATCACGGCCAGGACCATGGCGCGCTCCTGGGCCAGGTGTTCGGGGTCCTCGGGCTCGGTCCCCGCCCAGTGGAAGCAGAGAAGGACGGCCGCGCCGGGAGCCTCGATGGGGAAGGGAGCCGACTCCGCGGGCATGTACTCCGCGAACCCGTGTGCGGCTCCCGCCTTCAGAGCGACGACGCCACGCATCCCGGACCGGACCATGCTGCGGTGCCACTCCGCTACCTGCCCAAGGTCTCCCCGGAAGCTCTTGCCGGCCAGCTCCAAGCCGCCGGGGCAGCAGGCGATGTCGCAGACCGTCTCCTCGTTGAGGGGGCGGTAGGTTGTCTCACTCGTCATGTAGGGTTGCCCTCCTACTTCGTGTCCGTTGGCTCCGCGGCTCCTGCCTTGGATTCCCCAGTTGCCAGCACGTCCCGCAGCTTCCCTGCTCTGGCGAGGCCGGTGAGGGTGGCGAAGAACGCGCTCATCGCCCCCTGGTCGCTCGAGCCTCCCGAGACCTGAACCTCCGGAACGAACGGCTGCTGGCTCCCGGCGAGGGCCTGGATGGCGTTGACGAGGGTCGTCCCCTCCCTCCCGAGGGCCTCGATCTGCTTCAGGTACCCGTCCGCTTTGGCGAGGGCGACAGCGCGAACCTCCGCGCCCTTCGCTGTTCCGACCTTCTCCAGGTAGGTGGCTTCTCCGTCGGCCTCCTTCTTTCGGGCCGCGGCCGTGTTCTCCGCGATCTGTATCCCGACGCTCGATCTTGCGAGAGCCGCCTGCTGGTCGGCGAGCCCCCGCTGCTTCTCGGTGTCGATGCGCGCGGTCTCCGCGGCCTGCTGCTTCTGCAGGGTCAGGATCTGTTGGTTCGCGATCTCGCGCTCGGTCAGGACCTTGGTCAGCTCCTCGGGGAGGATGACGTCCTGGATGAAGACGCCGCGGGTGTCGACGTTGTAGATCTCGAGCTGCTTCCTGATGTGCTGAAACGCCTCTTCCTGCACCCTCTGCCGGTTCTCGATGAACTGAATGGCCGGCATGCTCTGGAGCTTGTCGCGGAAGTGGTTCCCGACCGCGGCCTGCAAGACCTCGTTCACGAGGTTCTGCATCGTCCCCACGGCGGAGATGACGCGCGAGGCCATCGTGTCCGGGATATGGATCTGGACCTGCAGGTCGATCTTGAACACGAAGCCCTCGCGGCTCTTCGCCACGATCTGGCTCAGGCGCCGGTCGAGCTTGTGGGCCTCGGAGACCTGCGCCGCCCAGTTCAGGGTGAGGATGGAGGTGGGGACGATCTCGGCGTCGTAGCAGCGCGGGTTGATCGCGTACTTGCCGGTCCGCAGCGTCTCCTGCCAAATCCCGCGGTGGCCAGGCCGCACGAGCGTCCCGAACCGGAACGCCTCGCCGGAGGTGTCCTTCGGGACGAGGCCGAGGTACGACTTGATGACCGCGACCTGTCCCTGTTCCACGACGAGCATCGGGACGATCTCGACCTCGACCAGGTACGGGTTGAGGTTGAACGTCCCGTAGAGAAGTGGGTCGTGCTGGAGCCCGATCCGGCCTCCCGCGTCGAGGAACGCCTGGAAGTCCTGGTAGTTGTCGTGAAGCTTCGCCTTGCTGTCGAGGATCAGGTCCGCGAGCTCGGCGTCGGTGGCGCCCGACTCTTCCTTCTTGCGGATGTCGTCGAACCCGCCGATGCGGCAGGCGATGTCTCCTGGGTCGAGGGCCGGGCCTTCGTGAACCCTGATGATGCCGATCACGTCCACCAGTCGCCCCCTGGTTCTCGTCGCCTCGTCTGTGCCCTTGGGGGTCCCTAGCTCGGCCAACTCCCTTGCGTTCAGCTTCTCGGATGGCGCACCGGGATGGCGCCGAGGACCCTCATCCGAAGCGAAGATGCTCCGACGCTCCACGTCCTGGATGAGGTCGTCGTGGACGTGGAGCGGGCCGACGTCCTGCTGCTCCGATCCGATGACCACCTGCGGCCGGATGACGACCTGCTTGAAGCTCTCCGATGGGAGCGCCTTCGCTTGCTCGAACGCCTCCCGCGAGATCGGAACGCCGTACATCGCGCTCGCCGTGCGGATGAGGAACGCCGCCGGGTGGATCGCGGCGACGGTCCCAGGCCGGAGGGTCGGGCGCTGCGGACCCTTCTGCCCCCCGTTCTGGACAAAGGCCCGGGCGTCGGAGAAGTCCCCAAAGACGGGCTTGTAGATCCCCGACTTCTGCCCCTCCCTCAGACTCGCCCCCACTTGGGCGATGACGGCGCCGATCTCGCCGGCCGGGACCTGGACCATCGGGTGCCGGGTGACCTTGTAGACCGGCCAGAACTTGAACCACAGCCCCGCTCTCAGAAGGTCGGCCTGATACCCCGCCTCCCCGTGGAACGCGATCGGGTCGTCGCCCTTGAGCTTCCGGAAGCTGACGCGCTTCTGGATGAGCCCCACCTGCGTCGGCCCGATGTTCCGGATCGACTTCAGGACGACGACGAGGAAGAGAAAGCCGCCCCCCAGTGCCACACCGACGACTGCCCCCAACGACAAGGTCTACCTCCTTCCCTCACGGCTCGTTCGACCACGGTGCGCGCCCGCCGCCTTCGGCTGCACCCATCTCCTCGTGCCGGCGGGGCTGCCTCCGCAGATTCGCCACAACCGCAGGGAACCGAGTCGAATGCTCGCAGGTTCTAGCCCGGAAGGCAAGGGCAGCGAGCGCGTGAGTCGGCACGTTCGCGCGCCAAGGACGGAGGGGCTCGGAACGGCTGGACCGGCGAATGGAAACGGTGCGGCGTCTTTCGCCCGAGACCCTTCCGCCGTGGCTCGCTGCGTTGGGGCGCGCCCTCCCGGTCACGTGCCGGTAAGAGACGGTGCGCTGTGCGCTCCTCGGGAAGCCAGGGGAGTTCCTGCCGGGATCCCGGGCGGAATCCTTCTTGCGGTCGTCGCGGCTCGACGGTCGCCCTCGCCGGCCTCTCCGTCTTCTTCTTCCGGCTGGCCGAGAACCGCGCCCGGGCACGAGACCTTCTCGACCGCCAGACGATGTACTAGACCCTGACGGCAGCTCACGAGAAGTCGATGAGGCTCACGGCGGGAGGAGGGCGCGTTCATCGCGCGTCCGACAGCGCGCAGGCGGCAATTCCCATCTCCCGGAATCCGGACTACACTCCCACCTCGTAAGGAGGGTCCATGAAAGCAGCTCCGGTCCGGATCGCTGTGGTCGCGCTCGCACTCCTCTTCGGCGCCTTCGTAGCGCCGGCCCTCGTCTCCTGCACGCAGGGGCCTCCCCCTACCCAGGACAAGCCCGAGCTGCGCTTCGGGCACATCCTGTGGAACGGCCTCGAACGCACGTTCGCCACCTACGCCCCGGCGGACCTGGCGGAGCCGGCGCCAGTCGTCTTCTTCCTCCACGGCGGGTCAAGCAGCGCCAGTGCCATCTGGAACGGGGATGGCGGCCGATCGTGGAAGGCGCTTGCCGACGAGCACGGCTTCCTCCTGGTCCTCCCCGAAGGGCGCGCGGACCCGGCCGATCCCGACCAGCACCACTGGAACGACTGTCGCACCGGCGTCACCAACCCGGACGCGATCTCGGCGGAGGACGACGTCGGCTTCATCGACCGCCTGATCGATCTCGCCGCGGAACGCGTCGCCATCGATCCCTTGCGGATCTACGTCACCGGGGCCTCGAACGGCGGGATGATGACCTATCGCCTGGCGATGCAGCTCGGGGACCGGCTCGCTGCCGTCGGCGCGATCGTCGCCAACCTTCCCGACCCGTCGGAGTGCGCGTTCGTAGCGACCGCCATCCCGATCCTGATTATGAACGGGACCGCCGATCCGGTCATCCCCTACGACGGTGGCTGCGTCGCGGGCGGCGCCTGCGACCGGGGCAGCGTCCGCTCGACGGACGCGACCGTCGCCTTCTGGGTCCACGCCAACGGCGCCGCGACGGTTCCGAACGAGGTTGCCCTGCCGGACACCGTTCCCTCCGACCACTCGACGATCACGAGGTTCACCTACGACGGTGGGGCAGGCGGCGAAGATGTCCTCTTCTACCGGGTCGACGGCGGCGGGCACTCTGCACCGGGCCCCGACCCGATCCCGGCCTCAGTGGAACGTGTCGCCGGACCAAAGAACCACGACATCGACGCCCCGACCGAGGTCTGGCGGTTCTTCGAACAGCACGCGCGGGCGAC
>CAYHBG010000015.1:0-21186 GCA_964354815.1 uncultured Thermotogae bacterium | reverse complement strand
TGGTGAAGCTGGGAGAGGCCGAAGCGGTCGGCGTGCTCGATGACCATGAAGTCGGCGTCAAGGACGTCGATCCCAACCTCGATCACGGTCGTCGCGACGAGGAGGCGGACCGACCCCTCGCGGAAGGCCTCCATGGCGCGGTTCCGCTCCTTCGCCGAAAGCTTCCCGTGCACGAGGCCAACCCCGAACGAGCCCAGGGACGCGGTCAACTCTTCGGCGACCTCGACCGCGGCCTTGAGGTCGACCTTCTCCGACTCCTCGACGAGCGGCAGGACGACGTAGCCCTTCCCTCCCGCCTCGAGGAGGCGGCGAACCTCGCCGTAGACCTCGCCGCGGCGCGTCTCGGCGACCCAGACGGTGCGTGTCGCCACGGCCCCGTGCGGGAGGTCGGTCATGAGCGAGACCTCGAACTCGCCGTACAGGGTGAGGGCGATCGTGCGCGGGATCGGGGTCGCGCTCATCACGAGGAGGTCGACGCCCTTCCCCTTCTCCTCAATCCGCGAGCGCTGGACGACCCCGAAGCGGTGCTGCTCGTCGATCACGACGAACCCCAGGTTCGAGAACGCCACGTCCTCCTCGATCAGGGCGTGCGTCCCGACGACGAGGTCGACCTCACCCGTGCTCACCCTCTCCTTGAGGCCGTCCTTCCCTGACCGGGCGCTCGTGAGCAGGGCGACGCGAACCGGGAGCCCAGCGAGCAGGCGCTCGAACCCGACGGCGTGCTGCTCGGCGAGGAGCTCGGTCGGGACCATGAACGCGGCCTGGTAGCCGGCCTCGATCGCGTACAGGGCACTCGAGAGGGCGACGATCGTCTTCCCTGAGCCGACGTCCCCCTGGAGGAGGCGCATCATCCGCTTCTCCGCGCGCAGGTCGGCGACGATCTCCCCGAGGGCGGCCCTTTGGCCGGGGGTGAGCGTGAACGGGAGCGCGGCAAGGAACGAGGTCGCGAGCTGCCCGGTCCCGGCGTGGGCCTTCCCGGCGGCGGCCGCTGGGAGGGCAGCGAGGCCGAGCTGAAGGAGGAAGAGCTCCTCGAAGGCGAGGCTCCTCCGCGCGCGCTCGAACGCCTCCGGGTCCTTGGGGACGTGGATCGTCCGGATCGCCTCGACCTTCGGGAGGAGGGTGTGCGCCCGGCGGACCGGCTCAGGGACGACGTCCTGGAAGGCTCCGGCATAGAGGTCGAGGTTCCGGGCGATGAGGCTGCGGAGGAACTTGTCGGAGAGCCCCTCGGTCGCTGGGTAGACCGGGACGAGGCGGCCGATCTCGTGCCCCTCCCCAGCCGGCTCCCAGACCGGGGAACTCATCTGCAGAGCGCCGTAGCTCTTCTCGACCTTGCCGAAGAGGTCGATCACCTCGCCCTTCCTCAGCGACTTGGCGAGCCAAGGCTGGTTGAACCAGGCGGCGTAGAGGATCCCGGTGCCGTCTCCGACCGCGGCCTTGACGACGGTCATCCGCGGGCTCGGCCGGATCTCGTTCACGGCGAGGATCTCGCCGCGGACGCCGACCTCCTGGCCGGGGACGACGCGGCCGATCTCGACCGCGCGCGACCGGTCCTCCAGGCGCCGGGGGAGGTAGGTGAGGAGGTCCTCGATCGTCCGGATCCCGAGGTGCTCCAGGCTCTCGGCCCGCTTGTCACCGACGCCCTTCGCCGTGCGGACCGGGGCACGAAGGGGATCGCCGGTCGGCGCGGCGGGAGGCTCTGCGGAGGGCTCGGGGATCGGCTCGGAGAGGAGGCGGGCGAGGATCCTCTGGCGCTCGAAGTGCGAGGCGGCCGAATACCCGGCGACGATCGCGAGGGCGGCGGGGAGGTTCCTCCGCAGGAAGGCTTCCAGGCCGCCGATCACCGCGTCGTCCCGGTAGCCGCGGCTGCGCTCGAGGGCGACGACCTTGCGGAGGAGATCCTCGGGACTGTCCTTCTCTTGCGGCATATCGCCCGGAACTATACAATCGGCCTCGAGGCGAGGCAAAGGAATGAAGATCCGAACGTACGGGGACCCGGTCCTGCGGCGCGTCGCGACGCCGGTCGAACGGATCGACGACGAGGTCCGCGACACCTGCAAGCGGATGGTCGAGGCGATGATCCGCGCGAGCGGCGCCGGCCTCGCGGCCCCGCAGATCGGCGTCTCCCAGCGGATCATCGTCACCGACGTCAAGGGCGAGCTGCACGTCCTCGTCAACCCGGAGCTGGTCGAGGTCTCCGACGAGGTGATGGAGGGGCCGGAGGGGTGCCTGAGCGTGCCGGGCGTCGAGGCGACGGTCGTGCGCAAGGCGCGGGTCCGCGTGCGCGGGACCGGGCTCGAGGGGGAGAGGGTCGAGGTCGAGGGAGAGGGATACCTCGCGCGGGCCCTGCAGCACGAGATCGACCACCTGAACGGCGTCCTCTTCGTCGACTACCTCACCCCGGCCCGCCGCCAGAGCCTGCTCAAGGAGTATTCGCGCCTCGAGCGGGAGGAGGTGGCGTGAGGGTCGTCTTCCTTGGCACCTCGGCATTCGCGGTCCCCGCCCTGCACGCCCTCGCCCGTGAGCACACGATCCCTCTTGTCGTCACGCAGCCCGACCGGCCGTCCGGCCGGCACGCCGTCCTCACCCCGTCGCCGATCAAGGTGGAGGCCCGGGCGCTCGGCCTCCGGATGGCCGATCCGGAGAGGATCAACCGCGAGGAGTCGCTCGCGCTCCTTCGGGAGGCGGCCCCGGAGGCGATCGTCGTCGCCTCATACGGCCAGCTCCTGAAGCGGCCGGTCTTCTCCCTCCCGCCCCTGGGGACGATCAACCTCCACGCCTCCCTCCTCCCGCGCTACCGCGGTGCGGCGCCGATCCACTGGGCGATCGTCCGAGGCGAGACCGAGACCGGGGTGACGACCTTCCTCATCGACGAGGGGATGGACACCGGGCCGGTCCTTCTCAGGCGACCCGTCCTGATCGGGGAAGACGAGACAGCCGGGGAGCTGCACGACCGGCTCGCCCTCCTCGGCGCGGACCTCGTCCTGGAGACGCTCGACGGGCTGGCGCAAGGAACCCTCAAGCCGGTTCCCCAGCCCGCGGAAGGGGCGACCCTCGCGCCGAGGCTCGAGCGGGACGACGGCCGCCTCGACTGGGAGAAGACGGCGAGAGGACTTCACAACCAGGTGCGGGGGATGAACCCCTGGCCAGGCGCGTTCGCCCTCCTGGGCGAACAACGGGTGAAGCTCCATCGGACAGCCCTCACGGCCGCTCGGCGCGGACCGGTCGACCCCGGGGAGGTCGCGCTGCGCGAGACGGGGCGCCTTCTCATCGGGACCGGAGACGAGCTCCTCGAGGTCCTTGAGCTTCAGCCCGAGGGGCGGCCCCGGATGACCGGGCGCGACTTCGTCAACGGGCTGCGGGATGAGGTCCGCTTCCGCTAACGGATGGATAGAGCCCGAGGAGTCCGCTCGGCTCGGCCTTCCTTTCGAGCAGGATCCTCCCGAACCGGCGGATCACGATCTCGGCCGTGTTGTGCGCCGTCGCGGCCATGACGTGCCCTCCGAGGGCCGCGCTGCCCCTCTTCGCGACCGCGGCGTGGACGTGGACGATGATCCCCTCGGGTCCCTGCGCGAAGTTCCCCTGCAAGGAGAGGAGCTCGACCGGCTCGGCGACCTCCTCGAACACATACTCTGTCCCGGTCCAGTAGCCGAGCTTGAGGCCGCGCAGCATCCCGACACCGCACAGGATCGCCCCAGAGGAGATCTCGAGCCGTCTCAGGGCGTCGAGGAGTTCCTCTCCATCCTCCAGCCGCACGACCAGGTTCCCGTCTTCCCCTGCTCTGTGCATTGTGGATCCCCCCCCGGGGTGAGGGTAGCGAGGAGAGCATCCCTTGCCAAGCTTGCGCCCCCTCCGCGCCTCGCCTATGCTCACCGGCGAGATGAGGGCTGCGGAACCGGAGACGAGCTGGATTGCGAATAGACTCCACGAGCGTTTCGGGGACGTGTCGCTATCGCGGAGCGACCCGGTCGAGACCCTCGTCGAGACGATCCTCTCCCAGAACACGAACGACGTGAACCGCGACCGGGCCTACAGCGCCCTGCTCGACCGTTTCGGGACGCTCGAGCGGGTCGCAGAGGCGACGCCGGCGGAGATCGCGGAGGCGATCCAGGTCGGGGGCCTCCAGCGCGAGAAGTCGGAGCGGATCAAGGCCGTCCTCGGGCGGATCCTCGCGGAGCGCGAGGCGCTGGATCTCTCCTTCCTGGGCGACCTTCCGCTCGACGAAGCCCTGGCCTGGCTCCTCGCCTCGCCCGGCGTCGGGAAGAAGACAGCGGGGATCGTCCTCCTCTTCTCGTTCGGGAGGCCCTACTTCCCGGCCGACACCCACGTGAAGCGCGTCCTCACCCGGTTCGGACTCCTCGAGGGCCTCGGGGACCCGCACGACCGGCTGAACGCCCTTCTCCCGAAGGACGCCTCGTTCCTGCGCTGCCTTCACCTCCACCTCATCCGACTCGGACGCGAGACCTGCCACCCGCGAGAACCGGCGTGCGAGGACTGCCCGCTCGAGGCGCGGTGCGAGAAGGTCGGGGTGCTCGCCTCCGTGGCGGTCGGCAGGAGGGAGCGTCGATGAAGCCGGAAGAGAAGCTGGGAGGTCTTCTGAAGGAGCGAGGCTGGACGATCGGGGTCGCCGAGTCGTGCACCGGCGGTCTTCTCTCCGGTCGGATCACCGATGTCCCGGGCTCCTCGGCCTACTTCCGGGGCGCCCTCGTCGCCTACCACAACGACCTCAAGGACGGCCTGCTCAAGGTGACGCCGGAGGTCATCCGGCGTGCCGGCGCGGTGAGCGAAGAGGTGGCGCGGGAGATGGCGCAGGGCGTGCGGCGCCTCCTCCGGGCGGACGTCGGGGTCGGGGTGACGGGGATCGCCGGACCGGGAGGCGGGACGCCGGAGAAGCCCGTCGGTCTCGTGTTCGTCGCCGTGGCCTCGCCGGAGAGGACCGAGTCGAGGAGCTTCCGCTTCTCCGGCGACCGGGCCGACAACCGGAAGCGCTCGGTCGAGGAGGCTCTGGAGATGCTCCTCGCGCTCCTTGCGCGCTAGGGCGCTTCTCTAGAAGGGGGACCACGATGCGCGTCTGTTCCTACCTCGACGTGAGCGGACTGGTCGACCAGTCCGGGATCGGGGTCGCTCAACGGAACACCCTGCGCGCCCTCTCCGAGGCGGGCATCGAGGTGACCGACGACCCTCGGGAGCGCTACGACCTCCTTCACCTCCAGTACATCGGGCCCAAGGCTTGGTACCGCGCCCTGCAGGCTCGCCGCAAGGGAGTCCCGGTCGTCTTGACCGTCCACTCGCTCCCGGAGCTTGTCCGCGGGGCGTTCACTTGCTCGGCCCTCGTCGCCACGCTGTACGGCGCGTACTTGCGCCGACTGATTCCCACGGTGGACCTTCTCCTCACGCCGTCTCCGTTCGCCGCAGAGATCCTGCGTCGCCACGCCTCCGGGAAGGCGATTCGCGTCGCCTCGAGCGGGGTCGACGCCCCGCGATTCGCCTTCCAGGAGGACCGACGGCGTGCGTTTCGTCAGGCGTGGCGGCTCGAGGGGCCGGTCGTCCTTGCCGTCGGGCAGTTGATTCCCCTCAAAGGGGTGGCGACCTTCCTCGAGGTGGCTCGCGGCCTTCCTGAGGTGGAGTTCCTGTGGGTCGGGCCTCGCCCGAGCCGCCTTCTCTTCTATAGTCCGCTTTTTGATCGCCTGCTGCGCGCTCGGCCCAAGAACGTGCGCTTCGCTGGCTTCGTGCCGGAGGTGGAGCAGGCCTACAGCGGGTGCGATGCCTTCTTCCACCCTTCGCACGGGGAGTCGCTCGGCCTGGTCCTCCTCGAAGCCTCGGCCGCCGGTCTTCCGATCGTTGCCCGGCGCCTGCCGGTCTACGAGGCGTGGTTCCACGAGGGGGAAGACGGGCTCCTCGGAGAAGACCCTGAGGAGTTCGGTCGGAAGCTACGCGGCATCCTTGCAGGAGGGGCGAGGCAACGGGAGGTTGGAGCGCTCGCGCTCCGCTACGACCTTCCCCGCGCCGCCGAGGCCCTCCTCGCTGCCTACCGCGAGGTCCTGTGACCGGGCGCGTCCTCGTCATCGGGCTCGACGGGGTCGGTTTCGACCACATCGAGCCCTGGGCGGCCGAGGGGAAGATCCCGGTCCTCGCTCGGCTCCTTCGTTGCGGGGCGCGCGGGCCGCTCTTGAGCGCGATCCCGCCGGTGACCGGGCCGGCCTGGGCGACCTTCCTGACTGGGGTGAACCCAGGTCGGCACGGGGTCCTCGAATGGACGCGCCGCGTGGAGGGGAGCTACGGGACCGCGGTCGTCACAGGGAGGGACATCGGCCGCCCGACCCTCCTCGACCTGGTGAACGCCGCGGGGAAGAGGGTGATCTCGATCGGGCTTCCCCTCACCCACCCACCCCGCCCGGTGAACGGGGTCGTCGTCCCAGGGCTCCCGGCGCCGGACGGAGAGCGTTTCCTCACCCATCCTCCGGAGGCAAGAGCGGTTCTTCGGCGCGTAGCTCCGGGCTACCGCCCCTTCCCGGAGTGCGCCCACCGGCCGACCCGACGAGGAAAGACGGCCGAGCTCATCGCCTCCGCGAGGGCGAGGGCAGCTGCCGCGACGCACTTCCTGAACGAACGGGACTGGGACCTCGGGATCGTCCACTTCCAGGAGACGGACAAGGTGCAACACGATCTCCTCGGGCGGACCGCGGGCGCCTTCGATCCGCTCCTCGCCGTCTTCCAAGAGGTGGACCGCCTCCTGGCCGGGCTCCTCGAGATCGCCCGCAAGCGGGAAGCGACCGTCATCCTTGTCTCCGATCATGGGATGGGTCCGCAGGAGGGAACGTTCTCGGTCAACACCTGGCTCTTGCAGGAGGGGTACCTGGCTCTGAAAGGGGGCGCCGCACCGAGGGCGAAGCAGGCGGCGTTCCGCCTCGGCCTGACGCAGCGGCGGTTTCGCAGGCTGGGCCTCCTCCTCTATCCGCTCGCCTTTCGCCTCCACCTGTCGCGCTCGTTCATGGACGTCGGGACCGGCGGCCCGATCGCCCGGCTCATCTCGTCCCTCTTCCTCTCCTTCGACGACGTGGACTGGTCGAGGACGAGGGCCTACTCGCGCTCCGATGTCGGTCACGTCTTCCTGAATCGCGTGGGGCGGGAGCCCGCGGGGATCGTCTCCAACGAAGAGGCACCTCGCCTCACGGCCGAGATCATGGAGCGTCTGCAGAGGGTCGTGCATCCGAGGAGCCGCGAGCCCTTGCTCGGCGAGGTCTTCCGCCGCGAGGAGGTCTACGCCGGGGACCGTCTTCACGATGCGCCGGAAATCCTCTTCCTTCCGAGGGACCTCCGCATCCTAGGAGCCGGGGCGTCCGGGTTCTACTCGAACCGCGTGTTCGACCGGCCGCAGTGGCGGGCGAGTCATCGAATGGAGGGGATCCTGATCGGAAGCGGGGTGCCCTTTCGCCCCCAGGCGCGGATCGAGGGTGCGTCTCTCCTCGACCTCGTCCCGAACGTCCTCTACCTCCTCGACGTGCCGATCCCAGCAGACGCTGAGGGGAGGGTCTGGGAGGACGCGTACCGCGCAGAAACCCTCGCCCTGCGCCCTCCTCGGTTCGAGAAAGCCGCCGAACCCGTGGTCCGCTGCGACGCGGACGAGGACGAGGAGGCGGAGCTCCGCCGCCGCTTGGGCAACCTCGGCTACCTAAGCTAGCCGGGGTCCCTGCGGCGTGCTAGTATGCCCCCATGAACCCGCGACTCAGGAAGGGCCTCAGCTTCGCGCTGTCCGGGGTCGTCGGGTTCGGGATCCTCTCCGGCGTCCTCTACTTTGTCGGCTGGCGGGGCGTCGTAGAGCAGATGCGCGCTCTCGACTGGGACGGGATGGTGGCGGTGGCGGCGAGCGTGGCCCTGGGGGTCAGCTCGGCGGGATTCAGCTGGTGGATCATCCTGCGCTCGTACGGAATCCGCCTTCGCCTTACCACGGTCGGCGGGTCGTGGATCGCGAGCTACGCGGTGACCTACCTGACGCCCTCCATGTACTTCGGGGGGGAGCCGATCCGGGCGATTCTGGTGACCGACCGGGCGCGGGCCCCCACGACGCGCGTCGTCGCCACGATTGTGGTCGAGAGGGTCCTCGGGGGCATCAGCCTGATCGTCTTCGTCCTGCTGGGGACAGTCTGCGCGCTCGCGTCATCGGAGGTGCCCCCAGCTCAGAAGCGCGTCGTCCTCGCGGGAGCAGCGTTCGTCGCTCTCTCGATCGGGCTAGGCCTCTTGAACTTCGCGGGCAACCACAAGTGGGTCAGTCGAGGTACACGGTGGCTGGCGCGTCCTCTTCCGCGTTGGCAAGAGCGGTTCGAGAAGGCCGCGGCCAAGATCTCCGAGACAGAAGACGAGATCCACCACGCATTCGCGCACCATCGCCGAGCGATCTTCCTCGCGTTCCTCTTCCAGATGCTCGCTTGCTTCTGCGCGTACATGCGACCTCAAGTCTTCTTCCACTTCTCGGCAGGTCGCACCTTCGACTTCAGCCAGCTCTCCCTTCTCTTCACCCTCAACATCTTCCTCGGCATGTTCCTCTGGGTGACGCCCGGCGGCGTGGGGATGAGCGAGGCCGCCCTGATCGGGATCTACAGGCTCGTGAGAGTGGGGAATGAAGGGGCGGTCGCCTTTTCGCTCTCGTACAAGTGTGTTGAACTCGCGATCGTCGCTATTGGCGTGTCCTACATGCTGAACCGAGGCGTCGGCCGGATCCTGCGAGAGATGAGGGCGCGAGCCCGCGCAGAGCGCCTGCCGGAGGACAGCGGCACTTAGGCCTTCCGCCGACGGAATCAGGCATTCGCTTGAGGGACGACAGGCCGTGCCGTACACTCCTCCGCTCGAGCGCCGCGCGGCGCAAGGAGGACCACCTTGAGACGAAGTCGCATTCTAGGAACGCTCTTGCTCATCTCGATCCTGTCGGGGGTCGCTTCGCTCGCCCAGAGCGACGTAGAGAACTTCCCGGTGGGGACGACGAGGATGGCCTACGAGATTCGGACGGAGGACGTCTCCTCTCCGGAGTCCCTCGTCCTGATCGTGACCGGCTACCCTAACGGGCAGTACAAGGTCCAGATGTCGGCCGAGGCGGTCGGGAAGCCCGACGAGCTCGACGTTTTCGGCTACCTCTTCGGGACGACGCGCATGACGACCGGAGGATCGAGCGTGGCGTTCGATCCCCTCTCGGCCCTGATCGAGCGCCGCGACCGCCTTGCGCCCGGGGAGGAGTACCTCCTCGAAGGAGGGGCAAGCTTCTCTGGGACCGAACTCGTGACGATCGCCACCCTGCCCTGCATCCGCGGGACGTACACGACGACGAAGGACCAGAAGCTCCGGATGACGATCGCCTTCTCGCTCCTCCGACCCGTCTTCACCTCCCCCTACGTCCGGGTGGAAGAGCTGCGCGACGGCGTCTGGGTGGAGACGCTTCGCATGGAGCTCGTCGAGTACACGGTCACCCAGGAGTAGCGATGCCGGTCCTCAGCCTTCGGGATGTCACCAAGACTTACCGCCTCGGCGAGACCGAGGTCCAGGCCCTGCGCGGGGTCGACCTCGAGATCGAGAAGGGCGAGGTCCTGGCGATCATGGGGCCCTCCGGCTCCGGCAAGTCGACGGTGATGCACATCCTCGGCCTCCTCGACACCCCGACCTCCGGAGAGGCGGCGATCGAAGGGACCGGCGTCAGCACCCTGACCGAGCGCAAGAGGGCGGGACTGCGCGGCAAGCGAATCGGGTTCGTCTTCCAGACCTTCAACCTCGTTGAGACCCTGACTGCGCAGGGGAACGTGGAGCTCCCGATGATCTTCCAGGGAGTGAAGAGGGATGTCCGCGCGAAGCGCGCCGCGGACATCCTGACGAAGGTTGGCCTCCACGACCGGATCCGCCACCGGCCGAGCCAGCTCTCGGGCGGGGAGCGCCAGCGCGTGGCGATCGCCCGCGCTCTGGCGAACGACCCGGAGATCATCCTTGCCGACGAACCGACCGGGAACCTGGACTCGGAGAGCGGGCAGCGGATCCTTGAACTCCTGGCCGATCTGGCGCGCCGCGATGGCAAGACGGTCATCCTCGTGACGCACAACCCCGACGCAGCGGCGATCGCCGACCGCGTCGTCACCCTGAAGGACGGGAGGATCACCCATGAGCGGCGGAACGTTTAGGGACTTCCTCGTCCTCGCCGGGCGAAGCATCGCGCACCGCAAGATCCGCAGCTGGCTGACCGTGATCGGGATCTTCATCGGGATCACGGCCGTCGTCGCCCTGATCTCGATCGGCCTGAGCCTCCAGAGCACGATGACCGGTCAAGTGGGGAAGATCTTCGGCTACAACACCTTCGTCATCTTCGGACAGGACCCCTTCTCTCAGCGGAGCCACTCGAGTATGGGCGCGTTCCAGCTCGACCTGGGCACGGTCAAGGCCGTGGAGGGTGTCGTGGCGGTGGCGGCGGTGCGGGAGGAGAGCGGCTTTGTCGTCGGGCCAGAGAAGAAGGGGTTGCTTCCGGTGATGGGGCTCTCCCCCGAGCTGGCGACGGAGTTCAAGTCCTTCCTCATGGACCAGACGCTGGAGAAGGGGGGAAGATTCTTCCAGTCCGGGGACGGCGAGCGCGTCATCCTCGGAGGCCGGATCGCGCAGAGGCTCGGCGTCACGCTCGGGTCAACACTCGAGATTCAGGACCGCCCGTTCGAGGTGATCGGGGTCCTCACCCTGGTCGAGGGGGGGGCCGAGGCCTCTCGCGGGGGGATGGGCGGTGGCTTCTCGGTCGGGACGGCATCGGCCGACGACACCCTCTACGTCCCGTTCGAGGTCATGGACTCCCTCTTCGGGCCTTCGGACACGGTCCTCCTCACTCTGGTCAAGACCGCGGACGGGGCGAACGTCGACGAGGTCGCCGACCGGGTGGAGACGACGCTGCACGACCTGGGAAACGAAGACGCGGTCGCGGTCACCTACACAGACATCAGCAAGCAGATCGGCACGATCATGGGCGCGGTGAGCGCCTTCCTCGCCGGACTCGCCGGGATCTCCCTTCTGGTCGGGGGGGTGGGCGTCATGAACACCATGTACACCTCTGTCCTCGAGCGGACGCGGGAGATCGGCGTGATGAAGGCGATCGGGGCCACGAACGGCCACGTCCTCGCGATCTTCCTCATCGAGTCCGGGCTGATGGGGCTCGTCGGGGGCATCGTCGGGGCCGGGCTCGGCGTTGGCTTGTCCGTCGTGGCTGGGGCGCTGATCCGCCGCTTCGTCGAGCAGGTAGAGTTTGTGACCGTCATCAGCCCAGGGCTGATCGCCGCGACCCTCCTCTTCTCCTTCTTCCTTGGTGCGGTCGCCGGGCTCCTGCCCGCGCGGCGGGCGGCGAAGCTCCCTCCGGTCGACGCCCTGCGCTACGAGTGATCCCGGGCCCGGTACTTCGCTAGCCCGGTCAGGCTCGCTCCGAGGACCCCTCCCAACCCTCCGATGAGGAGGCCGAGGGGAAACGCCACGAGGATCGCCGCCGTTACCCTTCCTGCGTCCGCGAGGCCGGGGACAAACCCAAACGCCCACGGACGCGCGACGGCCCACAGGTGAAGGAGGGAGAGGACGGCAAGGACGAGGAGGGACGCCACGAGGCCGACGATCCCCCCCAAGAGAATGAGCGGCGACTGGATCGTCCCCTCTGTCACCCCAGACAAGCGGAGGAGGCGGATCTCCCCGGCGAAGTCGTCGAGGAGGGCCCCGTAGGCAAAGCGCGCGACGAGGAGGGCGAGGACGAGGGTCGAGGCAAGCGAGATGAGGAGCGCAAGGCGCGTTGAGGAGGGCAGGGCGGGCCCCCGCGAGGGCTGCCTCCCCGGCCCCTCGACGCGCGCGACGCCCTGGGTCGAGCGCAGGGCTTCCGCAAGCTTCGCCGCCGCCTCCGGACCCGTCGCCTCGATCCGCAGGATCCCTCCGCCCTGCTTTCCCACTTCCTGACCGAAGAGGTAGGACAGGGTCTTCACCTCCGGTCGCCCGCGCACGTTCAGATACAGCGCTTCCACATCGCGTGTCGAGAGGAGAGGGGACAGGTGAGCCGCGATCCCGGTCGGCCCGAGTGCTCCGACGGTGTTCTCGACCTCCGTCAGGAGGAAGAGACCGGAGAAGGCGACGAGGAAGGCGGCCGTGACGAGCGCGACGCCCCCGAAGAAGAGGACGCTCCGGGACCGAAGCACGGCCAGGAGCTCACCGAAGACGAACCAGGTAGGGCTCATGCTCCGGTCACCTTCCCATCGGCGAGGTGGAGGATCCGCCCCGCCCCGGGTGGGACGGGCCCCCGCGTCGCGACCAAGGAGGTGATCCCGCCGCGCCGGAGCTGGAAGAGGAGCGCCAGGGCGTCCTCGCGCTCGTGCTCCGTGAGCTCGGCGAACGGCTCATCCGCCAGGAGGAGGGAGGGCTCGTTGGCGACGGCCAGGGCGAGGCCCAGGCGGACGCGGTCCAGCGGCGCGAGTTCCTCTCCCGGAGCCCCGGCGCGCGCAGCGAGCCCGACCAGCTCGAGGGCAGCGAGCGCCCGCTCCTCAGCCTTCTCGCGGAAGTCCCCCAGCGCGCGAAGCTTGAACGCCACCTGGCCGAGGACGGTCCGCCGGAGAGGGGTGAACCCCTGCGGCAGGAAGCCGATCCTCCGACGGAGGTCGGCCGCCTTCTCCCGCGAGAGTCGGGGAATGTTCCTCCCGAGAACGAGGACCTGCCCACTCTGTGGCGGAAGCTGAGCGGAGAGGAGGAGAAGGAGGATCGACTTCCCTGCCGCTGCCGCGCCGAGGAGGAGGACAAGCTCCCCGCGCTCCACGTGCAGATGGACCCCTTCCAGAACCTTGATCGCGTCCTCCGTCGTGTGCGAGAGCTCGGAGACCTGGATCATCACGGACATCGGACGATGACGAACCGCTCCTTCCCGGCGAGGTCACGCTCGACCGCCGCTCCCAGGAAACCGGTCTGCGCGAGGTGCGCGACGACGGTCTCCCCCTGCCCATCCCCGATCTCGAGGAGCACGGTCCCCCCCGCCCGCAGGCGGCCGTAGAGGCCCCGGGCGATGCGCGCGATCTCGTCCGTCCCGTCCTCCCCGCCGTCGAGAGCCATCCGCGGCTCATGGTCCCGGACCTCGGTCGCGAGCCCCGCGATCTCCTGCCGCGGGAGGTACGGTGGGTTGGAGACGACGAGGTCGAACGCGTCCCCGTCGAGGGCGGACGTCCAATCGCTTTCCAGGAACAAGATTCTGTCCAGAACGCCGTTCAGCGCCGCGTTCTCCCGAGCGAGGGTGAGAGCCTCCGGCGAGAGGTCGACCGCGGTCACCCTCGCCCTCGGGAGGTACCGTGCCAAGGAAACGGCAATCACGCCGCAGCCGGTCCCCAGGTCAAGACAAGAGATCTCCCGTTCCCTGGGGGCAAGGCGAAGGGTCTTCTCGACAAGTTCCTCGGTCTCAGGTCGAGGAATGAGGGCCTGCGGTCCGACGCGAAAGCGCAGTCCGAGGAAGGGCACCTCGCCGATCAGGTGCTGGAGAGGGGTGCCGGAGCGGCGACTCTGGATGGCCGTGCGGTAGCCTTCTCTCTCTGCCAAGGTCAGGGGCTGGTCTGGGGAAAGGTAGAGGTGGAGCCGGTCCACGCGCAGGACATGAGCGAGGAGCGTCTCCGCCTCCAGCCTCGGTTGGACGATCCCCGCGTCCTCGAAGTACCCCCTCGTCCAGTTGAGAACCCCGCGGACAGTCCAGGTGACGGTCAGCTCGCCTCCCCCCTTCACCCCCGGCACGCGCCCCCCAGCGCGATTTCGCTGTACACGATAGCAGAAGCTTGCAGTGAAGTCAAGCGCGGATATAATGGACCTTTGCGAGACTGCCCCGAAGGGGTCTCGCTTCCAGAGGGGGAGAGGAGGTCGGAGGATGGCCAGGGTGTTGCTGTACCTCTTTCTCTCGGCCGTGGGCGCGGGCGTCACCGCGAGGAATGGCCTCGTTCCTCCTCTCGGACCCCTCCCGGGCTGGGCGTCGAGCGCGGTGGTCGGAGCCTTGGCCGGAGCGCTCCTGGCGTGGGGAGTTCGCTTCGCGTGGCGGGAGATCTCCCTCCGCACCGTCCGCGAGGAGTCCACGGTGCGCGTCGTCAACGCGGTCTTCGTCGGTCTTGCCACGGCCGGCCTGGGGGGCCTTCTCGCTCTCGCGCTCCGGCTTGCCCTCTCCCCCGGCGTGGGGGTCCGGGTGGCCGAGGGTCTGATCCTCCTCCTCTCCCTTCTGTTCGGCCTGCGCTTCGGGTACGCCCTGGAGCGCCCTCTCCTCTCGCTCTCGGCGCCGAGCCGCAGGAAGTCCGCGCCGGCAGCCCTGCCGAAGGTCCTCGACACGAGCGTGATCATCGACGGCCGGATCGGCGTCCTCTTGAAGACCGGCTTCCCGGAGGGGGAGGTCCTCGTCCCGGAGTTCATCCTGGCCGAGCTTCAGGGGGTCGCTGACTCCTCGAACAGCGTCAGGCGGCGGAAGGGCCGGCGAGGCCTGGAGGTCCTTGGGGAGCTGATGCGCGATGAGTCGGTCCGGATCCGCCTCCTCGCCGTCGACTACCCTGAGATCGCCGAGGTGGATCGCAAGCTGATCCGCCTGGCGAAGGAGCAGGGCGCCTGCCTCGTCACGACCGACTACAACCTGAACCGCGTGGCGCAGGTGGAGGGCGTGCGCATCCTGAACGTGAACGAGGTGGCCAACGCGGTCAGGGTTCCCTTCATCCCTGGGGAGGAGCTGTCTATCGAGGTGATCGACCGCGGGGAGGAGATCGGCCAGGGGGTCGGGTACCTGGACGACGGGACGATGGTCGTGGTCGAGAACGGCCGGCGCCACGTCGGCCGGACGATTCGGGCCACGGTGAAGAGCACGCTGCAGACGGAGGCCGGACGGATGCTGTTCGTCGAGCCGGCGGGGGAGGCGCGATGGGAGAGGTGAGGCGAACGCGGACGAAGGGAGCGGCGGCGGGGTTGGCGGGAGGGCTCGTCGCTGCCGTTCTCTCCGGCTGTTCTTTCTTTGGCGGAGCGAGCGCCCCTCAGGTGAAGAACTGGGAGCCGGTCCTCTCCCCAGACAGGACGAAGCTCGCCTTCGAGACCCTGGCCGAGAAGACCTACGAGATCTACGCGCGGACCCTGGCCACCGGCGAGACGGTCCAGCTCACGAAGAACCTGGCGAACGACTGGTCGCCGAGTTGGTCGCCCCAGGGGGACCGGCTCGTCTTCTCGTCGGAGAGGAACAAGAACGTCGACCTGTACGTGGTCGACCTCGCCACCCTCGCCGAGACCCGCCTGACCGACGACCCGGCCGAAGAGGTGAACCCCAGTTGGGGCGCCGACGGGAGGGTGTACTTCAACTCCAACCGCTCCGGAGCGTGGGAGATCTACTCGGTGAACGGGGACGGCACGGACCTGACGAAGATCACCGGGGCGTCGGCCCCGAGCCAGGGAGGCTAGCGTGCCCGAGAGAGGGGTCTCCGCGATCGTCCTTGCCGCTGGCCGAGGGAAGCGCCTCGGCGCAGGAGGGAACAAGGCGTTCGTCTCCCTCCTCGGCCGCCCGCTTCTCTCCTACGCTCTCGCCGCGTTCTCTCGCTCGCGCCAGGTGGACGAGGTCATCCTCGTCGTCGCGCGGGGGGAGGAGGAGGAGGCGCGGGAGGTCGCCAAGGGCATGGCGCGGGTCGTTGCGGGCGGGGAGAGGCGGCAGGATTCCGCACTCGCTGGAGTCGAGGCATCGCGCGGGAGGATCGTCCTCGTCCACGACGCGGCGCGCCCCTTCCCCAGTGAGGCCCTTCTGCGCCGGGTGATCGAAGGGACCCTCGAGCATCAGGCCTGCGTCCCGGTCGTCGACATCACGGACACGCTACGGTATCGAGAGGCGGATGGCACGCTCCGGCCCGGGACGATCGATCGGGAGGGGCTTTTGCGGATGCAGACGCCACAGGGTTTCGAGCGGGACCTCTACTGGCGCCACCTGCGAGAGGCGAAGGGAGCCCTGCTCGATGACGCCGAGGCCGTCCTCTCCTGCGGGGTCCCGATCGCCACCGTCCCCGGTGAGGCGATGAACCTGAAGGTCACGACTCAAGACGACCTCGCCCTGGCCGAGGTCATCGCCCGCGGCCTGGGCTCCCTTTGCCCTCCGGCGTAGCCGCGGCTAGAATAGCCCGAACTCGTTTTCATAAGGAGGCTTCAGCATGAAGAGGGTACGGGTGTTGTTGGGAGTTCTTGTGGCGGTGGTCGTCCTCGCGGGGGCGGTCCTCGCCGGCGGGCTGACGCCCGCGTTCTACCCCGCGGCCGATCGGATGGTGGCCGTGCTGACAAACGAGGTCGGGGCTCCGGTGACCGGGCTGCACATCGAGTTTGACCGCGAGGTCACGATCGTGAACAAGATCGAGTTTGGCGGATACCTCCCGGCTGTCACGCCTCTCTCCGGGACATCCTTCGATTTCAACGGTGGCAGCCTCGTGGCCGGTGGGGACGTGGAGCTTGACTGGCAACCGATGGACGCCAAGCCGATCCTCATTCTGTGGATGGACGGGGCGCGCGCGGTCGGGGCACCCTACGTCACGTCGGTCGAGAAGCTCGGCTGGCTGCTCGGCGTCGGGATCGTCCACCTGCGCGAGTCGAACCCCGCCCTTCTGGCCGCCGCGTTCCAGGAGTTCTTCACCCTCAACGCGGAGTTCTTCGCGCAGGTCTCTTTGACCCTCGGGATGAACATCGCTGACGCTGTGACGCCCGTGATCATGACCGCCCCGGCAGAGGGAATCCAGAACTTCTTCAACACCCTCATCGGGATGCTCGGCGTCAAGAGTCTGGACGAGCTCCTGACCGGGAGCGTGAACATGTCCCCGCTCCTCAAACTCCTTGGCCTCTAAGCGCACCCTGAAGACCTTGGGACGGGGAGGGCTCCTCCCCGTCCCGTTCCTCCGGCGCCTCACTGCCGCGGCTGCGGCGGCCGTCCTCCTCGGAGGCACCTCCGCAGCGGCTCAGACGACGACGGGGACCAGCCAGGCGAGGACGCTCCTCGACGACCTCCTCTCCTTCCTGTACAGCCTCGGCCACCTGATCGGCCAGGGGATCGTAGAGCTCATCCACAAGATCCTCCCCTCGCTCCCCTTCCCAGCTGAACTGGTGGACCCGATCGGGATCCTGGCCATCCTGACGATCTTCCTCATCCTGGTTTCCCTGGCGAGGAAGCTCGCATGGATCCTCGTGATCGTGGGCTGGGTCCTGATCGTCGTTCGGATCATCCTCGTGGTGGTGAACGCGCGCCTCTAGCGCGAGGCGTTGACGAGGGCGCGGGTGCGCTCCGGAGAGAGAGGGTAGGCCGCGACGGGCCTCCCGATGGCGTGTGCCACGGCAAGGGCCACGGCGGCGTGGGACGCCATCAGCGGGACTTCTCCCAGGCCTTTTGCCCCGTGGGGTCCTCCAGCGTAGAGGGCCTCGACGAACTCGACCTCGACGTGCGGCGCGACATCGCGCACGGTGGGAATGCGGTAGGTCGTCAGGCCGCGTGCGAGAAGCTCTCCGCCCTTCGTTGCGATCTCCTCTGTCACAGCGTAGCCGATCCCTTGGGCGATCCCCCCCTCCACCTGCCCTGACGCCGTCTGGCGGTTGAGGACCTTTCCCGAGTCGTGGACGGCGATGAAGTCCTCGACCGAGACCTCGCCTGTGACGGGGTCGACCTCGACCTCGGCCACGTGCGTTGCGTAGGCGTAGGCGAAGTACGCCTTCCTCTGCCCTTTCTCCGGATCCCAGGGCGTCGGCTCGGCGTGCGCCCACCCCTCGACCGCCGGGTCGAGGGTCTGCAGGAAGAACGCGCGCGCGATCCGCGGAAGCTCGCGGGAGGCATCCTCCACGTGGATCCCGAGGCTCGCCGCGACCTCCTCGATCCGCTCTCGGAGTCTCCGGGCGCCGTCCTGGATCGCCAGGGCAGAGAGGATCGTCCCGCGCGAGGCGACCGTCGGCCCGCTGTCCGGGACGCGCGACGTGTCGGCTGGGGCGAGGTGGATTCGTTCGAGCGGGATCCCCAGGGCCTCGGCCGCGATCTGCAGGAGGACGACGGAGTGGCCCTGCCCCATCTCGACCGTCCCCACCGCGACCGTGACCGAGCCGTCCGCCTCGAGCTTGAGGTACGCGCCGGCCTTGTCCAGGAAAGAGGAACGGCACCCCATGCCGACGCCGTAGACGACGCTCGCCACGCCAAGTCCGCGCCGTCGGTCCGGAGAGCGGGCATTGTGCTCCTCGACCGCGCGGAGCCGCTTCTCCCAGCCCGCGATCTGCCCCGCCCGCTCCACGGTCTCCGCGGCCCCCACGCTGGCGTCCAGCGGCTGACCGACCGGAGAGACATCCCCAGGCTGGAGGGCGTTCCGGCGCCGGATCTCCACGCGGTCGATCCCGAGCTTCTCGGCCAGGAGGTCCATCTGCGCCTCGTGCGGGAAGATCACCTGAGGGCTCCCGAAGCCGCGGAACGCCCCGCAGGGGACGGTGTTCGTCGCCGCGGAGCGGCCGACGATGTCCACGTGCGGAACGCGGTACGGTCCCGGGGCGGTGACGACCCCGCGCCACAGGACGGCCGAGGAGAGAGTCTGGTACGCCCCGGCGTTGTACACGAACTCGACTCGGACCGCGGTCAGACGGCCGTCCTTCGTCGCCCCGCTCGTGTAGCGAACGACCGCCGGGTGCCGCTTGCTCGTCGTCAGGACGTCCTCCCGCCGGTCGAGGACGAGCTTCACCGGCCGGCGCGCCTTCCAGGCGAGGAGGGCGACGAGGGTGCAGAGGTGGGAGGGGACGTCCTCCTTCCCGCCGAACGCCCCGCCGGTCGCGGTCTGCACGATTCGTACCTTGGCGAGGGGGAGGCCGAGGGCCTTCGCCACCGCACCCTGGACGTAGAACGGGCACTGGAGCGACCCGTAGACGGCCATCGCCCCGTGCTCGTCCGGGACGGCGATCGCGCCCTGCGTCTCGATGTAGGCGTGCTCCTGGTACCCGGTCCGGTACTCCCCGTGGACGACGACGTCCGCCTGGCGCAGCCCTTCGTCGACATCGCCGTTCCGGATGGCGAAGGCGTTGAACAGGTTCCCCTTCTCCGCGGCAGCGGAGACGGCGACGACCGGCGCGCCCGGAAGGAGCGCCTCCTCTGGATCGACCACCGCCGGGAGGGGCTCGTAGTCGACCTTCGCCTTCCTCGCGGCCTCCTCGGCGCTCCGCCGGTCCTCTGCTGCCAGAAGCGCGACCGGCTCGCCGATGTAGCGGACGACGTCGCGCGCGAGCGCGGGCTGGTCGTCGAAGATGACGTGGACGACGTTCTCGCCGGGGACCTCCTCCGCGACCACGGTGACGACGACGCCCGGGTGAGCGAGGACGTCGGTGAGGTCGACCCGCAGGATGCGGGCATGGGGGTGAGGACTGCGGATCACCTTGGCGAAGAGCATCCCGGGAAAGGCGAGGTCGTCTACAAACCTCGCCTCCCCGCGCACCTTGTCGACCGCGTCCGGTCGCGCTATGCCTGCGCCGATGAGGGTCATCCGTTAGGTCTTACTACAACCGACCTCCCATGGTCAAGGTGAGGATCGCCTTCTGCGTGTGCAGGCGGTTCTCCGCCTGGTCGAGGATCCATGAGAGCGAGTTGTCGCACACCTCGGGGTCGGCCTCGTTGCCACGGTCGACCGGCATGCACTGCAGGAGGTGCCCCGGCGCGCAGCGCCTCTTCTGCCGCTCGACGGAGTACTTCCAGTCGCCGTATCGCTTCGCGATCTCCGCTTCCTTCTCCTTCCCGATGGTGTAGCGGTCCTGGGTGAACCAGTTCCGGGGGAAGACGACCGTCGCCCCGTCGAGGGCCTTGTCCAGGTTGTGCGAGACCTCGAACGACCCGCCCGACGACGAGGCGAGCCTTCGACAGTCGTCCATCACCTTCGGGTCGAGGCCGTACTCCGGCGGGTGGGCGAGGACGACGTCCATCCCGTACATCGATGAGATGAGGGCCGTCCCCTGCACCGAGCACCAGCCGCGGATCCAGGGGGACCAGGCCCACATGATGACGATCTTCTTCTTTCGGACGTCGCCGAGCTTCTCCTGCATCGTGTAGATGTCGGTCAGGGACTGGCAGGGGTGGTTGATGTCCGAGGCCATGTTAATGATCGGGACCCGGCAGTGCTTGGCGAACGTTCGCATCACGAGGTCGCCGTGCCCGTAGTACTGCACCGCATCGTCGAGGAGCCGGATCCCGATCCCGTCGCAGTAGCGCTCCATTGCCTCGGCCGTGTCCTTCACCGTCTCCCCGGCGCCCGGCTTGTCCTCGAGCGAAAGCCGCATCGTCTGCGGGTTGATGAACTGCGCGTGGCCGCCGAGCTGCGTCATCGCCGTCTCGAACGACATCCGGGTCCGTGTGGAGCCGGCAAAGAACATCATGGCGAACGTCTTGTACTCGAGGGTCGGGTGGGGCTTCCGGCTGTAGTACGCCCCCTTCAGCTGGTCGGTGACCTTCATCGCGATGTCGTACTCTTCCTTCGTCCAGTCAAGCTCGCTGATCAGGTCCCGGCCTGCAAGGTCAAACCAGCTCATCGTCGTCCTCCTTCCCGCCTCGTCCTACCCCAGGAGACAGGCGAGCATCCCCTTCTGGCCGTGGAGGCGGTTCGCAGCCTCCTCCACAATGACCGACTGCGGCCCGTCGATGACCTCGTCGGTCACCTCCATGTCGCGGTCTGCCGGGAGGCAGTGCATGTAGATCGCGTTGTCGGTCTTGGCCATCTTCTCCTTGGTTGTGATCCAGTGTTTGTTCGCCTCGAACACGGCCTTCGCCTTCTCGGGGTCCATCGCGGTCTTCCCGTCGGTCGGCTGAACGGTCCACGCCTTCGGGTAGACAGCCTGCGCGCCCTTGAACGCCTCGTCCATGTCGTACACGATGCGGAACTTCCCGCCGTGCCGCGCGGCAAGGTCCTTCGACGCCTGGAGCATCTTCGGGTCGAGGTCCAGGCCCTTGGGATGGGCGAGGGTGACGTCCATTCCCATCATCGAGGCCGCGACGATCGCGCTCTGAGGGACGGCGAGCGGCTTCTCCACCGACCCCGAATACGCCCAGCTCATGACGAACTTCTTCCCCTGCAGGTCGTGTCCGAGCTTCTCCTGCATCGTCATCACGTCGGCCAGATCCTGGCAGGGGTGGTACATGTCGTCCTCCATGTTGATCACCGGGACGCGCGACCAGTCGGCGAACTC
>CAYHBG010000014.1:10608-21688 GCA_964354815.1 uncultured Thermotogae bacterium | reverse complement strand
CCGCGGAGAACTGCGGCCACGGCGGGCCCGCCACCTCGACCTTCACGCCGAGCTTTGCCATGTCCGCCTGGAGCTGGAGCCCCACTTCCTCCTCGAAGTCAAGGCCACCGCAGAAGTGGAACACGACCTTCACGTCCTTCAGGTTCTTCGCGTACTTGGAGAGCGCGAGCTCCTGAGCAGCCTTGACCAGATCCTGTTTCCTGGGCTGCGGCTCGATCGGCACGTAGCCTCCCATGCTCGGCAGGATAAGGCCGGTCTCGCCGTTCCCGTACGCCTTCCAAGGCCCGACGATCTTGTCGTAGTCGAACGCGTACAGAATCGCCTTGCGGAAGTGCTCGTCGTCCGTCGGCGCCGCCTTGGAGTTCATCCACACGGTCACGTTCTGGGCCCAGGCGCTCGTCAGGTCAAGGGTCGGATCGGACTTGATCTGCTGGAGTTGAGGGATCGTCCAACCGCCATTGATCTCGAGATCGAGGCCGCGACCCTTGAGGATCGCCATCAGGCTGGTGTAGTCCGTCTCCATGATGAACACGAGTCGGTCGATCGGGACCTCATCGGCTCCCCAACCTTCGTTCGACCAGCCTTGGAAGTAGTCCACGAACCGCGCCGCATCGAGACGCTGTCCCGGGAGGTTCGCGGTCATCATGTACGGGCCGCTCCCCGCATCATGGGTCCCGAGCCAATCCTCGCCGTAGTCCCCGTAGTCTCCGTAGCTTCCCGGCTGCTTCAGGTTCGCCAGGATGAGCAACTTCTCGACCGGGAAGAAGAGGGACAGGGTATCAGGGAAGATGGCGCTCGGCTTGTCCAGGATGAAGTCAAGCGTGTAACGGTCGATGACCGACGCCGTCACCTTGCCGAGCGGCCCCGAGTTCCCCTTCCCCATCGCGATGAACCGGGTCATCGAGAAGGCCACGTCGTCCGCCGTCATCTCGTAGCCGGAATGGAACTTGACTCCCTGCCGGAGATGGAACCGCCAATGACTGAGGTCTCCGCCCACGGCCTCCCAGCTGACCGCCAGGTGAGGCCGGACGGATCCCTCTGGAGTTGGGTAAACGAGTGGACTATAGAGGTTGTACATCACCTCGGTGTCGTACCAGTCCGAGGCCGTCGCCGGGTCCGTCGTGATCGTCGGGTAGCCGTTGATGACCACCACGTTCTCCACGGCCCCCAGTCCGATGTAGCTCCAGAGGCCAACCGTGAGCGCCAACGCTGCCAGCAGAACACCCAAGAACCTACTGTTTCTCACTTCGCATCACCTCGCGGTATGCTCTTCGTTCCTCCTCTCGTCGCGACCTGCCCTCCGCCTCCCTCTGTCGCCATCCCACCTCCCTGCTCCCCTCTTCGCCTGTGGAGAGGCCATGGCCGTGGGCGAGCGGCGGGGAGCCCCCGTCGCCCACTTGTTCTCGTCTACCGAACCACCTGCAACTCGTGAGTCGCCTGGTTGAGCAGGCCGACCCCCGTCTCCGTCACCCGCACGAGGTCCTCGATCCGTATCCCCCATCGGCCGGGGAAGTAGATCCCCGGCTCGACGGAGAACGTCATCCCAGGGCTCAAGCGGTCTTTGTTTCCCGCCACGATGTACGGCGGCTCGTGGACGTCCAGGCCAATGCCGTGCCCTGTCCGGTGGATGAATCGATCGCTGTAGCCAGCTCCTGCAATCACCGTGCGCGCTTCCGCATCGACGACCTCGGCCTCGACTCCTGGGCGCACCGCCGCCCGGGCCCGCTCCTGTGCCTCCCGAACGGTCTCATAGACCCGAACGACCTCGTCGGTCGCCTTGCCACAGACGACGGTGCGCGTGATGTCGGAGCAGTACCCGTCGACCCGGCAGCCGTAATCCAGGATCACGACGTCTCCGCCCTCGATCCGCCGCGCCGCGGCCCGGTGATGCGGGAGGGCGCTGTTCGGTCCGGAGGCGACGAGTGTCTGAAACGCGACTCCGTCGGCCCCGAGCTCGACCATGGTCTGCTCGAGCACCCGCGCGAGAGAGAGCTCCGTCATCCCGGCGATCCGAAGCTCGCTCGCCCGGGCGAAGGCCTCGTCGGCCAGGGCGCTCGCGCGCTCCATGGCGAGAAGCTCCTCCGGGTCCTTCGTCGCGCGAAGGGGTCCCAGGATGGCGCTCACGCCTCGGTACGAAGCACGAGGGGCCACCCGCTGGAAGAGGAGGAGGAAACCCGAGCCCATGGACTCGTCAACCGCAATCGTGGCCCGTTCGGCACGCAACTCGGCGATCGCTTGAGTGAGGACGCCGTCGACTCCCTCCTCATCCTTCCAGACTCGAAGCTCCTGGATCGGCGACGTGTGCCGAACCTGCGCCTCGTAGAGGGCAGGGACGAGAAGGAGGGGGTCCCCGGCCGCGGGAAGAAGGAGCGCCAGAAGCCGCTCCGCAGGCTCGTCGGAGAAGCCTGAGAGGTAGCGAAGATTCGAACCCAGGGGGAGAACGACCAGTCCCACGCCCTCCCGGCGCATCCCTTCCTGCGCCCTTCCTAGCCTCTGCCCGAGCGCGTTCTCTCTCTGCGCGGTCATGGGGACCCAGTCCCTGGCTTATCCAAGCTCACGGTCACCTTCTCGACGCCCCTCTGCCAGACCCGCAGCCCGATCTCCTCGATCGCCTTCCACTGGGAGGGAGGGACCCGCGCGAAGACGTTCACCGGCAGCCGACCGCGGTGGTCGCGCGAGACTTCGGCGCCGTAGTAGACGGCGAGCGCCTCCGCGGCCTGCCCGGGGTCAAGATCCCACTCCGTCCAGTAGACCACGTCCCCCGTGCTCATCTGCGTCGTCTGCCGCTCGCGCGGGATCGCCATGGGGCTCTTGACGGGAAAGTTGATCTCCCGTCCCGACCAGCGGGAGTGGTAGACCGTGGCCTCGAACGGAAGCATCTTCACGAGCGCCTCCACCGTCCGCGGAGCCAACTCGGGCAGGAGATCGGCCACCAGTTCGCCCCCTCTCTCGAACCTAAGGACGAGGCGTCTTCCCACGAGACGGCTCCTTCTTCTCTTCCTTGCGCAGCGTCTCCCGCAGCTTCTTCGTCCCGGGAAGGTCTACCTGGGCGCCCTTCATGACCACGCCGTACTCCGCTCTCGCCTTCTCCGCGGAGACGTACCCATCGAGGAAGTCTTGGAGGACTCTGTCCGGGTCGCGCTCGAGCGGGGACCCGTAGCCCCCGCCGCCCCCGCCGCGGAAGGTCAGCACCTCACCGGCTGCGAGGGGCAAGTTCGAGATCTTGCGCCACTCCTCCTTCCGTCCGTCCTTCCGGTGGATGATCGTCAGGTTGGTTGTCCCGGGTCGCCCTCCGAAGAGGCCCCACGGCGGGGTGTACTTCACGCGGTCCGTCGTGACCGTCAGTCCCGCGTCGTGGCTCAGGCGATAGTCACGCTCCACTCCCAGTCCGCCCCGGAACTTCCCGGCTCCGCCCGAATCCCGCGCCAACTCGTAGCGCTCGACGCACCACGGATAGCGGACCTCCACGACCTCGGCCGGCACGTTGTACGTGTCCCCCAGCGTCATCGAGAAGAGAGCCGCCTCGCCGTCCTCGGTCGGCTTCCCACCGTAGCCCCCGGCATCCGCCTCCGCGCAGACGTAGTACTTGCCGGTCCGCGGGTCCGTCCCGTAGATGAAGTTCGCCATCGCGTCGCCGAAGTGCCCGCCCCGCACCTGGTCGGGGATCGCCGGGGCGAGGGCCTTCAGGAAGAGGTCGGGAATCGTCGTCGACGGGGTCGGCCACATGGCGCAGGCCGCCGGGAAGCGCGGCTTCAGGAAGCTCCCGTCCGGGATCACGATCTTGAGGGCCCGGAAGAATCCTTCGTTGCTCGGGAGGTGCGGCGTCGTGACGATCTTGAACGCGTAGCGCGCGGCGGAGATGGTCGACGGCTCCGGGGTGTTCATCGGTCCGCGGTTCTGCGGACCTGTCCCGGTGAAGTCGGCCGTCATCTCCTCGCCCTTCACGGTGATCGTCAGGGAGAGGAGGATCTTCTCGTCGAGCGGCTTGTCGTCGTTCCCGTCGCCGTCCAGAACCGCCTCCGCATGGTAGGTCCCGTCGGGGATCCGGCTGACAGCGGCGCGCGCCAGGCGCTCTCCTTGCGCCAGGATCTCCGCGAGGGCGCTCAGGGTCACGTCCAGGCCGTAGGTCGTGATCACGTCGGTGAAGCGCTGGCTGCCCTTCTTCACCGCGGCCACCATGGCGCGGATGTCGCCCAGGACCGGGTCCGGGACGCGCGTATTGGCGCGGATGAGCCGAAAGACGTCCTCGTTTGGCTTCCCCTCAACCAGTAGCTTCACCGGGGGGAGACGGAAGCCCTCCTGGTAGACCTCGACCGTGTCACTGTACCAGCCGCCGGGGTAGATCCCTCCCATGTCCACCGTGTGGCCGCGGAAGGCGGCCCAGCCGCGGATCTGGCCGTCGTAGAACGCCGGGCAAAGGACGACGAGGTCGGGGCAGTGGGTCCCGCCGCCGTTGTAGGGGTCGTTGCACAGGATGACGTCGCCCGGACGGAGGTTCGCCCGGCCGATCGTCTCGTAGGTGGAGGTGATCGCGTAGCCGAGGTTCGCGAGGAAGATCGGGAGTCCGGGCGTCTCGGCGATCAGGTTCGCGTCGCCGTCCAGGATCCCGCAACTGAAGTCGACGACCTCGTAGAGGATGGGGCTGTAGGCAGCCCGCTCCACGGTGCGGCGGATGTCGCGGCTGGCGGCGATCAGACGGTTGCGGATGACCTCCAGGGTGACCGGATCCACTCTCATCGTCCCTCCCCCCCGACCGCAATGATCAGGTTTCCGTACTCGTCAACCGCGCAACGGCCACCCCTCTCCACGGTCGTCGTCGCGGTCTCCTCCTCGATCAGGGCGGGCCCCACAACGACGTTCCCCGCCACAAGCCGGTCGCGCCGGTAGATGGAGAACTCCTCATGGGCGCCGTTTCCCACGTACACGGGGCGCCTGCCCAGGCCAGCCTCGGCCGCCGGCCTCTCCGGGCCGCGGGAAATCCTCTCGAGGACGGGCTTGCGAACCCTGCCGATCCCGGTGACCTGCAGCGACACGATCTCCTTTCGCTCCTCGGGCGCGTTGTGGCCGTAGACGCGGAGGTGCATCTCGTCGAAGCTCCGATTGAGCGACCGCTTGTCCGCCTCCTCTAGTCGCGCCGGGCCGGGAACGCGCAGCGTGTGCTCCTGGCCAACATAGCGGAGGTCCAGGGAGTGGGTGAGCACGATCTCTTCGGTCTTCGTCCTCTCCTTCCGGAAGAGGTCGCTGACCCTCTCCTCGAGTTGGGCAAAGACGCCGTTCACGGCGCCGATCGGGGCGTCATCCATCGGCGTGATGTAGGTCTGACCGAAGTCGTGGCGCAGGTCGGCCACCAGCATCCCCCAGGCGGAGAAGACCCCCGGCGAGGGCGGCACGATGACGGTGGGCACGTTGATCTCGCGCGCGATCGCCGAGGCGTGAATGGGTCCGGCTCCCCCGAACGCAACCAGGGCGAACTCCCGCGGGTCGTACCCGCGCTTGACGGTCATCGACTGGAGGAGGCCGGACATGTTCGTGTTCACGATCCGGACGATCCCGAGAGCCGCCTCATCCACCGTGAGGCCGAAGTAGGCGGCGATCCGGCCGACCGCCTCCCGGGCGAGCTTCGGCGAGATCTCCATCTCCCCCCCCAGGAAGTACTCCGGGTCGAGGATCCCCAGGACGAGGTTGGCATCGGTCACCGTGGGCTCGGCCCCGCCCCGGAGGTAGCACGCGGGTCCAGGCGCGGCGCCGGCGCTCTGCGGACCGACGTGGAGGGCGCCCGCCTCGTCGATCCAGGCGATGCTTCCCCCTCCGGCGCCGATCTCCCGCAGGTCGACCACCGGGAGGAGGATCGGGCGCCCCTCGACCAGGTACTGCTCCGTCGTCTCCGGAAGGGCGTCCGTGATGATCGACGTCTTGGCGGTCGTCCCGCCCATGTCGTAGGAGATCACGTTCTTGTAGCCGAGGAGACCGGCAAGCTGGGCCGCGCCAATTGCTCCACCCGCCGGTCCCGACTCGACCATGGCGATCGGGATGTCGCGCGCGACGGGCGACGCCATGACGCCGCCGTTCGACTGCATGATCTGCAGCACGCTCGCGAAGTGGCGGCGCTCGAGCTCCTCCTCCAGGCTCTTCAGGTAGCGGCGCACGACGGGCATGACGTAGGCGTTCTGCACGGTCGTGCTCGTCCGCTCGTACTCGTAGTAGCGCCGGGTGATCTGGTGGGAGAGCGAGACCGTCGCCTCCGGACAGTGGCGGGCAAGGAGCGCGCCGATCTCCTCCTCATGCTTGGAGTTCACGTAGGCGTTGAGCAGGCAGACGGCGATCGACTCGACCTTCGCCTCCCGGAGGGCCGTGGCCACGCGCGTCACCTCGTCGAGATCGAGAGGGACCATGACCGTCCCGTCCGCCGCCACTCGCTCTCTGACCTCGAGCCGCAGGCGCCGCGGGACAAGGGGAGTTGGCTTCCGGTACAGCGCATCGTACATCTCCGTGCGATTGCAGCGGCCGATCTCCAGCACGTCCCGGAAGCCCTTCGTGGTGATGAGCGCCGTCTTCGCCCCCTTCCCCTCGATGAGGGCGTTGATGACCACCGTGGTCCCGTGAACCAGGAAGGACGCCTGGTCGAGAGGGATCTCGAACTTCTCGATGCACTGGATCGTCCCGGTGGCCGGGTTCTCCGGAGTCGACGAGACCTTGCTGACCGCGATCCTACCGGTCGTCTCGTCGAGAAGCACCCCATCGGTGAACGTGCCGCCCACATCCGTGCCCAGCCTGTACATCCCGCCTCCCCTCTCGGACTCCACCTCGTCCCTGCCGTGAACTCCAGACGTCGAAGCTAAAGGTGACGAAGGCCGCGCTCCTTCCCTCTCCCGACAGGAGGGCCACGCCCTTCGGGGGGAGGACTGAGGTGTTCGCCGTGGCCCCGCCTCACGCCACACGCGGTTGGGTGACGCTGAACGTGTTTGATCGCACCAAGAAGCGCTCCAGGAGGACCCGAAAGACATGGAGTGGGGCGCTTGTTTGCCCTTTCACCACCGGCCGCAAAGGCCGAGCTTGGCCCGCGCGTGCCCCACGGACTTCCGACGTGCTGCCAGCACCAGCGAACCCCCGTTGCGGTCAAGGCCATCGCTCTCACAGTCTAGCGGGAATCGCCGCGTCGTCAAGGGGCGGGGGCGCCTGTGTGATGTAGGTGAACTCCCTTCGCTCCTCCTCAAACGCGTTGCGGCGTCCCTGAGATGTCCCCGGCCGAGGCGAGTCGGTCCGGCACCGACCCCTGCGGGGCGCCGGTCCACCCGAAGGGTCTACAGCGACGCGTGTTCCGTGCGCGCGATGATCTCGTCCTGAAGGTCTTTGCCGAGATCGCAGAAGTAGTCGCTGTAGCCAGCGACGCGCACGATGAGGTCCCGGTGCTGCTCCGGGTGAGCCTGAGCCGCGCGGAGGGTGGCGGCATCGACCACGTTGAACTGAAGATGGTGCCCGTCCAGCTTGAAGTAGGAACGGACGAGGTGCACGAGGCTGTCCAGTCCCTCCTCTCCCTCGAGGAGGCGCGGCGTGAGCTTCTGGTTGAGGAGCGTCCCCCCTGTCCGCACGTGGTCCATCTTGGCCACGGAGCGAAGCACGGCCGTCGGGCCGCGCCGGTCCGCCCCTTGGACCGGCGAGACCCCCTCCGAGAGAGGCTCTCCCGCGCGGCGCCCGTCCGGCGTGGCCCCCGTGACACTGCCGAAGTAGACGTGGACCGTCGTCGGCAGCAGATTGATGTGGTAGGTCCCGCCCTTGGTGTTCTTCCGACCGTCCACCGCGCTGAAGTACGCCTCGAAGAGGAGCTTCATCACGTCATCCGCTGCATCGTCGTCATTCCCGTACTTCGGGGTCCGGTGAAGGAGGGTCTGGCGAAGCGTCTCGTGCCCCGCGAAGTCCCTCTCGAGGGCCTGGAGGAACTCCTCGAGCCCGACCGTCCCTCGGTCGAAGACATGGTGCTTGAGCGCAACCATCGAGTCGGTCACCGTCCCCAGTCCGACCCCCTGAATGTAGGACGTGTTGTAGCGCGGCCCGCCGTCGTGGTAGTCCATCCCCTTCTGGATGCAGTCGTCGATCAGGAGCGAGAGGAACGGAACCGGAAGGTAGGCGGCGTAGAGGCGCTCGATGACGCTGTTCCCGCGCACCTTGGTCGTCACGAAGTAGTCGAGCTGACGGCGATACGCCGTAAGGAGCGAATCGAAGGACTCGAGCGTCTGCGGATCGCCCGTCTCGATCCCGATCCTCCGTCCGCTGCGGGGGTCGACCCCGTTGTGGAGAGTGATCTCGAGGACCTTGGGCATGTTGAAGTAGCCGGTCAGGTTATAGTTCTCCTTGCCGAAGGCTCCGACCTCGACACACCCGCTGGCGCCGCCCTCTCGCGCGTCGACGACCGACTTCCCTTGCCGCACGAGCTCCTGCACGATGGCGTCCGTGTTGAAGATCGAGGGCTGGCCGAAGCCCGTCCGGATGATACGGGCGGCTCGCTTGACGAAGGCGTCGGGGTTCCTCTTGCTGACCTGGATGCACGAGCTTGGCTGCAGGAGGCGCATCTCCTCGACAACATCGAGGATGAGGTAGGAAAGCTCATTCACCGCGTCGGATCCGTCCGGCCGGCAGCCGCCAACGTTGATGAGAGCAAAGTCTGTGTAGGTCCCGCTCTCGGCCGCAGTGACCCCCACCTTGGGCGGGGCAGGCTGATTGTTGAACTTGATCCAGAAACACTGCAGAAGCTCGCGCGCGAACTCCTCGGAGAGCGTGCCCTTCTCGAGTCCCTGTCGATAGAAGGGGAGAAGGTGTTGATCGAGTCGCCCGGGGTTGAAGGCGTCCCACGTGTTGAGCTCCGTGATGACGCCGAGGTGGACGAACCAGTAGGCCTGGAGGGCCTCCCAGAAGTCCCGTGGGGCGTGGGCAGGGACGTGAGAACAGACCTCGGCGATCTTCTCGAGCTCCGCCCTCCGGTGCGGGTCGGTCTCCTCGCGCACGAGGGCTCGAGCCGCCTCGGCATGACGCTCGGCGAACCGGATCAACGCCTGCGCAGTGATTCCCATCGCCTCCAGCTCCTCGTGCTTGGCGTAGGCCTGCGGGTCGTTTGGGTAGTCGAGCGCTCCCTGGACCTCGCGGATCTGTGCCTGGACATCAAGGAGCCCCTTGCGGTAGATCTTCCCGTCAAGGACGGTGTGTCCTGGCGCCCTCTGCTCCATGAACTCGGTGAAAACACCCGCATCGTAGGCGTCCCTCCACGCCGGGGTCATCTCCTGGAAGAGGACGTCGCGCAGCGAGCGGCCCGTCCAGTACGGGATGAGCGAGTCCCGGTAGACGCTTCTCGTCCGCTCATCGACCGCGAAGGGGATCTTCTCCCGCGAGTTCAGGATGTCGAGGTCCTCCAGGCTATGACAGCAGATCTCCGGGTAGGTCGGGGTCGCCTTGGGGGCCGGGCCCCGCTCGCCCACCATCAGCTCGCCCTCCTGGATCGAGATCGCCTTGTTGTCCAAGAGGTACTGGAAGGAGAGGGCGCGCCTCACCGCGGCCGAGCGGAGCTGGGTGTCCTCCTGGTAGAAGGCGGTCACGAGTTCCGCTCTCTCGCTTGAGACCGAGGGCCTCGCGTCCAGGCTGGCCTGCCTCAAACGAGCCACCCGCTCACTCATCGCCATGCGCCTCACCTCCCACCGTGACCGGGATCCCATAGCCACCCAGGCGGCGTGCGATCTCGATCATCCGCTCGTCGCGCGGAGGATCCGTCTCCTCCATTCTGTAGAGCCGCCCCAATCGCACGTACTTTCCGATCCCCAGCTTGTGGTACGAGATCAAGTCGACGGAGGGTGGCCTCCTCAAGGAGGCGACAAACCGCCCCAGCCGGTCGATCTCCCGATCGGCGTCGTTCACGCCCGGGATGACCGCCACCCGGACGACCACCGGGTGACCGCGTTCGGTGAGCCGTGCAAGGTTCTCGTGGACGAGGGAGTTCGGAACACCGGTCAGCTCCTCATGCCTCTCTGGATCCATCACCTTGAGGTCATACAGAAAGAGGTCGACGTCGTTTCTCAGTCGATCGATCACGTCCCAGGGCGCGAAACCGCAGGTGTCGACGACGGTGCGGATCCCCTCTTTCCGGCAGCCCCGCAGAAGAGCGGTGAGAAACTCGGGCTGCCAGAGAGGCTCCCCCCCTGAGAAGGTCGCCCCTCCCCGGGACTCGTCATAGAACACGACGTCCCTCGAGATCTCTGCCACGACCCTCGAAGCCGCTACCCGCCGCCCCACGACCTCCAGGGCCTGGGAGGGGCAGGCCGGGGCGCAGCGCCCGCACCGAAGGCACCGTCCGCGGTCGACCGAGACGGCCGCACCCGAGAAGACGAGCGCCCCCTGGGGACAGGCAGCGAGACACAGTCCGCATTGGGTGCAGACGGACTCACGGACGATCAGCTCCGGCTCGCATCCCTGGCTCTCCGGGTTGTGGCACCACCAACATCGAAGTGGACATCCCTTCAGGAAAACCGTGGTGCGGATCCCCGGCCCGTCGTGGATCGCGAACCGCTTGACGTCGAAGACCGTGCCCTCGACGTCGAGAGGGGCTTGCGCGCACCGCAGGTTCGGCTCCTCTCCCGGCTGGCGCGTGATTGGTCCCGTCTCCGGCAGGGTCGCTCTCACGGCGCTCAAGCCAGCCCCTTCGCCGGACGTGCACCGGTGTGCCACTCCAGAAACTTCTGCGTCGTCGCCATGAGCACGCGTGCGCCCCCCTTGCGCGAGGTCTCGTACCCGTGGGGGCGCGACGCCGCGAAGTGGTAGCTGTCCCCTGGCGAGAGGGGGTACGACTCCTCCGCGATCCGGAGGGTCAGGTCTCCCTCCAGGACGTACCCGAACTCCTCCCCCGGATGCGCGGCCAACGGATGGTGATAGGCCGCCGGGAACTCGTTGACCAGGACCTCGATGACCCGGCCGGGGAACCCGCCGCTCAGGTAGCGATACGAGACAGGGGAACTGGCAATCCGGATGCAGAGCTGGTTCTCCTCTGCGATCACCGGGAAAGAGCTCTCGTCCGGTGCGCGGGCGTCCTTCGGCGCTGCCA
>CAYHBG010000014.1:5427-10508 GCA_964354815.1 uncultured Thermotogae bacterium | reverse complement strand
TCGCCTACCCGCTCCCGCGAAGCCGCGCGGTCGCCTTCACGTCCACCCGCAGGGGAACGCCCGAGAGGACGACCTCGTAAACGCTCCGCGCCGTTTCGTCGCTGATGTACCCGTCGAGGACGTCGTCCAGAACTGCCTCCGGTGGCCGCGCGCGAGGATCCCCGTAGCCGCCTCCCGTCCCGGTCAGGAAGCGCACGACGTCCCCGCGGTGGAGTTCCCGATTCGAGAACCGCCCCTGTTCCTCGGGCGGTCCGTCCACGGGCCTGACCTGAACGCGGTTTGGTGCCCCCTCCCCTCCCCCGGCCAGGCCCCAGGGAGGGAATCGGCTCCGGCCGAAGCTCGCGGTGACGAACGCCTTGGAGTTCAGGATGCGGTAGTCCTTTGCCACTCCCAGCCCCCCCCGCCATTCCCCGTTCCCTCCGCCGGCAGGGTGGAGGGCGAACTGGTCGACCCGAAACGGGTAGCGGGTCTCCGCGACCTCTACGGAGAGAATGTACGTCTCGCCGTCGGCGGTGCACACGAGGGCGTTCTCCCCATCCTTCCCCTTTCCTCCCCCCCAGCCCCCGGCGTTCGGTTCGACGGAGAAGAACCACTCCCCGGTCGCGTCGTCGATCCCGCTGACGATCGTCCCGCAAACGCTCAGGAAGTGCCCCGCGGGGACGCGATCCGGCAGGGCGTCCGCGAGCGCCTTCCAGATGAGGTCCCCGGCATAGCTGTTCGACTCCCAGTAGGTGCTGACCGGGGCGGGGCGCTTGGGGTTGAACACCGTGTCCTCCGGCACGATCACCTGGAGGGGAGCGAAGAACCCCTCATTCGAGTCCGCGTGCGGCGAGACGATCGCCTTGTAGGCGAACTTCGCCGTCGACCTCACCACCGACAAGGGCGCGTTGATCGGGCCGCGGCAGGTCTTGGCGGTGCCTGTGTAGTCGACGATGAAGGCGTCGTCCTTGATCGTGACCTTCACCTTGACCAGGACCGGGTCTCCGCCCAGGCCGTCATCGTCGATCCACTCCTCGGCGGTGAAATCGCCGCAGGGCAGCCTCCGAAGCTCCTCCAGAGCGAGCCTTTGCCCCTGGTCGAGGTAGACCTCGATCGAGTCGAGGACCGTCTCCACCCCGTACTTGTCGCAGATCTGGGCGACGCGTCGTGCCGCCACCTGCAGCGAGGCGGCCTGGGCGCGCATGTCGCCGAGCGTCATCTCGGGGATGCGTCCGTTCCGAGCGAGGACGTCGACCATCCCCTGGACTTCCCGGCCTCTCTCAAACAGCTTCACCGCTGGGAACTGGATCCCTTCCTGGTAGATGTCCGTCGCACTGGGGGACCAGCTCCCGGGGTCCTTGCCCCCGACGTCGTTCCAGTGAGCCTTGTTCGCCGCGAACAGGATCGGACGGCCCTCGTAGAAGATGGGCAAGATGAGGACCACGTCGTTCTGGTGCGTGGCGCCGCCCATATACGGGTCGTTCAGGATGACGATGTCCCCTTCCTCAAGTCCGTCCAGTCCGAACTTGTCGACCGTGTCGCGGACGGCGTCCGTGAGCACCCCAATGAAGGGTGGGATCCCGTTCGCCTGAGCGATCATGCGCGCCTGGGCGTCCGTGATGGCGCACCCGTGGTCGAGGACCTCGTAGATCACCGAGCTCTTGCTCGTGCGGACGATGGCAGCGAACATCTGCTCCGCTGCCGAGATGAGGGCGCGTTTGATGACCTCTACGGTGAACGGGTCGACGGGGCCCTTCGCCTTCACCGACGGACCTCCGTGATGACGAGGTTGCCGTAGGCGTCGGCCTCCCCCACCTGGCCGGGACCGACGACGGTCGTGCACGCCGGCTCCTCAACGACCGCTGGACCCGGGAACGCCTCTCCGACGGGAAGGAGCCTTCGCTCGTAGACCTTGCTGCGCAGGGCCCCCACTCCCTCGAAGTGGACCGGCCGCTCGCCTTTGCACGCCGCGGTGAGGTCTAGGTTCCTCGTGGGCTGCGGTCTGAGCGGAGGCTTCTCCTCCTCGCCCCAGCCGACGAGGTGGAAGTTCACGATCTCGACCGGGTCGTCCTGGCGGAAGGAGTAGGCCTGGTCATGGAGCTCATGAAACGCGTCGATCACGGAGGACAGCCCCTGCGGATCGTCAAGAACGCTCGCAGCGACGGGGGTGCGGACCGTGTGTTCCTGTCCCTTGTAGCGCAAGTCGAGGGCCCGCTCCACAGAAACACGGTCGAGCGGAGTTCCCTCCTCGCGGAAGTGCCTCCTCGCTTCCTCCTCCAGGCCAGCAAAGCAGGCCACGATCTCCGACACATGATCCGGCGTGCACGGGGTGACGTGGGTCCGGATGTAGTCGTGGCGAAGGTTGGTCATCAGCATTCCCCAGGCGGAGAACTGGCCAGGCGCGGCCGGGACGATGACCTTTCTCATCCGCAGTTCGCGGGCGAGCGTGGCCCCGTGCAGGCCGCCGGCACCCCCATAGGCGACCAGCGCGAAGTCGCGGGGGTCGTAGCCGCGCTCGATCGACACCCGCTCGAGCGCCGCCTGCATGTTCGCGTTCGCCAGGCGCAGGATCCCCAAGGCGGCGTCCAGCGGGGAGAGACGGAACAGATCGGCGATCTGCCGCAGGGCTGCCTCCGCCCGCTGCGGGTCGAGGCGCATCTGACCGCCGAGGAAGTAGTCGGGATTGAGGCGGCCGGTGAGGAGGTTCGCGTCCGTGACCGTGGGCTGCGTCCCTCCCAGGGCGTAGCAGGCCGGCCCCGGCTCGGCTCCTGCGCTGCGGGGTCCGACGTGCAGGGCGCCGCCGGCGTCGATCCAGGCGATCGACCCACCTCCTGCTCCCACCTCGACAACGTCCACGACCGGGATCTTCAGAGGGTAGCCGGCCCAGGTCGCGGTCTTCTCCAGGGAGTAGTCCGTGTTGAGCTTGACGCGGCCCTCGTGGATCAGGCTGACCTTGGCCGTCGTCCCCCCCATGTCGAAGGCGATGACGCGATCCTCACCGAGGAGGTCGGCGATCACCTTCGACCCGATCACCCCGCCGACCGGGCCTGACTCCACGAGGTGGATCGGTACCCGCTCGGCCCGCGCGAAGGTGGTCGTCCCACCGTTAGATTGCATGGCGTACTTCGTCCCTGCGAGCCCCATCTGAGACAGGTGACGGTCGAGGGTGGAGAGGTAGAGGGCTGCCGCGGGCTGAACGAAGGCGTTGAGGACCGCGCTGTTGGTGCGCTCGTACTCCCGCCACTCCTGGGTGATCTCGTGGGAGAGGGTGATCGTCGCCTGGGGGCAGACCTCTTTGACGATCTCGCCGGTCCGGCGTTCGTGAGCGGGATTGGCGTAAGAATGAAGGTAGCAGACGGCAATCGCTTCGACCCCTTGCTCCCTGCACGCCGTTGCCGCGGCGGCCACCTCGTCCTCGTCCAGGGATTGGAGGACCTCTCCCTGGTAGCTCAACCGCTCGCGGACCTCGAAGCGCAGGCGTCGGGGCACGAACGGCCTCGGCTTCCGGTAGAAGAGGTTGTACATGTCGGTGCGATTCGCCCGCTGGATCTCCAGAACGTCGCGGAAACCCTTCGTCGTGAGGAGGGCCACCTTGGCACCCTGTCGTTCGGTCAGGGCGTTGATGACGACGGTCGTGCCGTGGACGAACTGGCGGATCGTCCCCGGATCGATCCGGCTCTTGCGCATCGTGTGCGTGACGCCGTCAGCGAAGTTCCTCGGGGTCGTCAGGGCCTTCTCGAGGGTCACCTCGCCCGTGGACTCGTCGAGTCCGACGAGATCCGTGAACGTCCCGCCGATGTCGATCGCCAGCCGCGTCGCCACCCCGCCTCCTTCCGTGGCGCGAGGAGTCCCCCTGCTCCCTCGCCGCCCGTCCACTATAGTAGAGATCCCCAGGAGGTCAAGAAGGGAGGTCGGTCCCTCAGGCGAGGCCGCCCCTTAGGACCGAGGTGCGCACGGAGATCCCTCAAGGCCGAAGGCTTGACCCGTTCCGGGATCTCTCGCAGGATGCAGGACGAAGGAGGTCCGAAGATGAGCGAGGGGCGTGAGCAAACGGCTCGGGGACGACTGAAGATCGATTGGGCGCGGGCGCACATGCCGCTCCTCTCCGCCCTGCGCGGTGAGTTCGTAGAGGAGCACCCGTTCGCCGGATGCCGGATCGGGGTCAGTATCCACCTCGAGGCGAAGACGGCCTGTCTCGCGATCCTCCTCCGCGACGGCGGAGCGGAGGTGGCCGTCACCGGGAGCAACCCTCTCTCGACGCAGGACGACGTCGCCTCCGCCCTGGCCGAGGAGGAGGGGATTCAAGTCCATGCCCGACGCGGCGTCTCCGAGACGGAGTACGTCGCCCACCTGCGCGAGGTCCTCTCCGCGAGGCCGGACCTGATCCTGGACGACGGGGGAGACCTCGTCCGCCTCCTCCACGAGGGGGAGGGGCGACCGGTCCGTGGGGGCTGCGAGGAGACGACGACCGGGGTCGCGCGTCTGCGGGCGCTCACCCGTGAAGGGAGGCTCCGCTTCCCGATGATCGCGGTGAACGACGCCCAGATGAAGCACCTGTTCGACAACCGCTACGGGACGGGCCAGTCGGCCTGGGACGGGATCCTCCGCTCGACGAACCTCCTTGTCGCCGGGAAGTCGGTCGTCGTCGTCGGGTACGGGTGGTGCGGCCGGGGGATCGCCGAGCGGGCGGACGGCCTGGGTGCCCGGGTCACCGTGTGCGAGGTGAACCCGGTCCGCGCCGTGGAGGCGGCGATGGATGGATTCACCGTCGCTCCTCTCTCTCTGGCAATCGCCACGGCAGACGTCCTCATCACCGCCACCGGGTGCCGAGACGTCGTGACGAGAGCCCACCTTGAACGGGCCAAGGAGGGTCTCCTCCTCGCCAATGCCGGGCACTTCGACGTGGAGATCGACGTCGCGGGGTTGAGGTCGATGGCGACCGGCGAGCGAAGTGCGCGGGACGGGATCCGTGAGTTCACCCTGAGGGACGGACGCCGCGTCAACCTCCTCGGGGAAGGGCGCTTGGTGAACCTCGTCCTCGGCGATGGTCACCCCGTCGAGATCATGGACATCTCTTTCGCGCTCCAGGCCCTCTCCCTCCG
>CAYHBG010000014.1:0-5327 GCA_964354815.1 uncultured Thermotogae bacterium | reverse complement strand
GTCACCCCGTCGAGATCATGGACATCTCTTTCGCGCTCCAGGCCCTCTCCCTCCGCCATCTCGTGCAGTCGCCGGCCCTCCCGCCCGGCCTCTACCCCGTCCCGGCGGTGATCGACGAGCGCGTGGCGCGGATGGCCCTTGCCGCCCTGGGCGCCGAGATCGACGCCCTCACCCCGGTGCAGCGCGACTACCTCGGCCTACCGCCCCGCGTCGACGAGAGGTAGAATCCCCCAAGATCAGGAAGGGGTGAATGTCATGGCAAGACGGTGGATCGTGGACAAGGGGTGGGTCGTCGCTCTGCCGACCGTCCTCCTCGTCGTCGTCCTGGGGGTCGGCGGCGCCCAACAGGCGCCCTCGGAGCTCTTCTCCCCTCTGACGGAAGTCTACAACTACATCCAAAGTTACTTCTACTGGCCTGACCGGGTCGAGGATACCTCCCTTGTCCATGGGGCACTGAAGGGGATGGTGGAGTCGCTCGGCGATCCCTACAGCGAGTTCCTCGATCCGCAGGACCTAACGGGATGGAACGCGAGCCTGGAAGGGGAGTTCGTCGGCGTGGGAATCGAGATCGCAATCCGGGACGGCGTCCTGACCGTGGTCGCCCCGCTCGAGGGGACTCCGGCCGAGGCAGCGGGACTCGTCTCAGGAGATCAGATCCTCGCGATCGACGGAGCGTCGACGGAGGGGATCACCCTCACCGAGGCCGCGGTTCGCATTCGCGGGCAGCCGGAGACGACCGTCGTCCTCCTCCTTCGACACAAGGACGGGACGACCGCGGAGACCCCCATTGTCCGACGCCAGATCACCGTCCCGGCGGCGAAGAGCGAGCTCAAAGCCGAGGGGCGCATCGCCTACATTCGCCTCTCGCGGTTCGACAAGGACGCGACGACGGAGCTCGACCGTGCCCTGGCCGGGTTCGACCTCGCGCACCTCGACGGGATGATCCTCGACCTGCGCAACAACGCAGGGGGACTCTTGGAGCAAGCGATCCGCGTCGCCAGCCGGTTCGTGGACCAGGGAGTAGTCGTCTCGACCAAGGACCGCGTCAGCAAGGAGCAGAGCTACTGGTCGACTGGCAACACGATCCCTAATCTCCCGCTCGCCGTTCTGGTCAACGGCGGAACGGCAAGCGCCGCAGAGATCGCCGCCGGGGCGATCCGCGACCACCGGATGGGAGTCCTCGTCGGGGAGAAGACGTTCGGGAAGGGGGTCATCCAGAGGATGATCGAGTTCGACGACGGCTCGGCCCTCAAGCTGACCACAGGCGAGTACTTCACCCCCCTCGGCCACGTGGTGCAGGAGGTGGGCCTCGAGCCGGACCTCCCGGTGGCAGAAGGAGGGGACCCGCTTCAGGTCGCGATCGACTGGGTGAAGGCGCACGTCGGATCGCTCATGCCTCTCCCCCAAGAGCAGCCGGCTCCGTGAAGATCTCCGTCATCGGGGCGGGAGGGTGGGGAACGGCCTTCGCCCGTCTCCTCGCGCGGCGGGGTCACGAGGCCGTCCTGTGGGCACGCGCCCCCGGCCGGGCCCTGGAACTCGACCGGCTCCGGGAGAACCGAGCCTACCTTCCTGGCGTCCTCCTTCCCCAAGACGGCCTCCGAATCACGTCCTCGCTCGAGGAAGCGCTCGCGCCACAGACCGTGTGCTGGGCCGTTCCGTCGTTCGCCCTTCCGGAGGTCCTCCGCGCGGCAAGCCCCTTTCTGCACGAGAGGAAGACGTTCATCAACCTCGCCAAGGGACTGGACCCAGAGACCGGGGGGACTCTCTCGTCGCGGATCGCGGCCGACGTCCCTGCGCGCGCCGTGTTCGCCCTCTCCGGCCCGTGCCACGCTGAGGAGGTGGGGCGGGATATGCCGACCGCGGTCGTCCTCGCCGGAACGGACGCCGAGATAGGAAGAACCCTCCAGATCGACCTCTCGACGCCCCGCTTCCGCGTCTACCTCTCCGACGACCTGCGTGGAGTCGAGCTGTGCGCAGCGGTGAAAAACGTGATTGCCCTGGCCACGGGCGCCTCTGACGGCCTGGGGTACGGGGACAACAGCCGTGGGGCCCTCATCACCCGGGGCCTCGCCGAGATGACCCGCTTCGGGCGGGCCCTGGGCGGCAACGAGCGGACGTTCTACGGCCTCGCCGGGGTGGGCGATCTCGTCACCACCTGCACGAGCGAGCACAGCCGAAACCGAGCAGTCGGCCTCCGTCTTGGGCGAGGGGAGCCCCTCGCGGAGATCCTGGCCGGAATGCATATGGTCGCCGAGGGGGTCTACGCAACGCGTCTCGTGGACCGGCTCGCAGAGGAGCGAGGGATCGACATGCCGATCACTCGTGCTGTCCTCCGCCTCCTCGACGCGACGGCAGAGCCCCTCTCCCTCGTGGAGGAGATCATGACCCGTGCCCCGAAGCGCGAGGGCGACTAGCGACGAATGGACCGCTACGACGTCGTGGTCGTCGGAGGAGGGCCCTCTGGCCTGGTTGCCGCTCGACATGCCGCCCTCGCCGGAGCGAGGACGCTCCTCGTCGAGGCGCGCGCGGAGAGTCGCGACCCCATCGCCTGTGCGGGGCTCGTCAGCCCGCGCACGCTCGCCCTGCTCGGCGCCTCCCGAGCGACGGTCCTGCGGGAGGTCCACGCCGTCACCCTCCACGCCCCGGGTGGGGAGACGGTCACGCTCCGGTCGGAGGAGGTGAAGGCCCTCGTCCTCGACCGGCGCCTGCTCGAGGCAGAGCTTCGTCTGCTGGCTGCCTCAGCCGGCGTCGACCTCCTCCTCGGCACGCGGGTCGTGGAAACCCGGCCGGGGTGGGTCCATCTCGCGACCGCCGACAAGGGATGGCCCGTGAACGTCGGGGTCCTCATCGCGGCGGACGGCCCAGTCAGCCGGGTTGCCCGGTCCTTCTCCCTTCCGGGCGCGGAGTGTCTCCTCAACGCGGTGCAGGCCGTGGTCGAGGGTGAGGCAGCGGCCGCTGACGGAGTCGAGGTCTTCCTCGGGCGGAGGGTCGCCCCAGGCTTCTTTGCCTGGACGGTTCCGGCCGAACAGGGAAGGCTCCGCGTCGGCCTCGCCGCTCCGATAGGGACGGAACTCTCCCCTCTCCTTCGCTCCCTCCTCGCCCGCACCTCCGGCCGGCTCGTCTCCGAGGTGACAGGCCTGATCCCAATCGGAGTGGCCGCTGCCACCTCGGGGAACGGGATCGTCGTCGTGGGAGACGCTGCCGGACAGGTGAAGCCCCTCTCGGGAGGAGGGATCTACCCCGGCAGCCTCTGCGCGCGGATCGCCGGTGAGATCGCAGCTCAGGCGGCCCTGTCCAGCGACACGTCCGCTCCGTCGCTTGCCGAGTACGACCGCCGCTGGCGGGCGAAGATGGGAGAAGAGCTGCACGTCGGCCTCGCCGCGCACGGCGCCCTCTCGCTCCTGTCCGACGACGAGATCGACGCGGCCGTCGCCGCCCTCGCCGCATCCCCAGCCCTCTGTGGCTTCCTCGCTGCCGAAGGCGACATCGACTACCCGAGCCGCCTTCTTCGCTCTCTCCTCGGCCGGCGCGACCTCGAGCCCGCCCTCCTCTCTCTCGCTGCAGCACTCGGTGGGACATTGCCACCGCACGTTCCCCGCGCCTATAATCCCCCGGCATGAGCAAGGCCGCCCAGAAGAGGAGGAAGGCACCGACTCGCCCGGAGCGGCTTGCCTTCGAGCGCATCATGGTCTACTCGATCGCCTTCTTCGCCTTTGCCCTTCCCCTCGTCATCTGGCCCATGAGTACCGAGTACGGGTACACGAAGTCGATCTTCTCCCTCGTCTTCATCTCCTTTCTCCTCGCCCTGTGGGGGATCCGCTCCGCCCTGCGCAAGGAGTGGCCGATTCGCCTCCCCTGGTCGAGTCTCCCCGTCGCCCTTCTCGTCGTCGCCGCCCTGCTTTCCCTGCTTGGAGCGACGAACGGGCGCGTCGTCATCCAGAGCCTGACCCTTCTCGTCTTCTTCGCCCTGTTCGCCGTCCTGGTGGCGAACGTCGTGAGGACAGAATCAGACGTCTCGCTCATTCTCTTCTCCTTCCTCGTCTCGGCTTCCCTCGCCTCCCTGTACGGCCTCCTTCAGCACCTGGGGGTGATGAGAGGTCCTTCGGGAGGGGGCGGCCTGGACGAACTCATCTCCACGATGGGAAACCGGAACTACCTCGGGGAGTTCCTGGTCACGCTCCTCTTCCCGTCTGTCCTGCTCGTCGTTCGTTTGCGCTCGCGTCCCCTGCGGACGCTCGCGGTCCTCCTCGTCGCCTTCTGCTTCGGGACCATCCTCCTTGTCCAGCAGACCTCGGCCGCGGTGGCCCTCGTCGTGACCCTCGTCGCCTTCCTCGTCGCCCTCGCCCTCTTCCGGCCGATCGAGCCCCTGGCGAAGGGAAAGAGGTGGCTCCTCGCCCTCGTTATCCTCCTCGTCCTGACCTTCCTCATCGAATCCCCGTCCGGGCCGCTCAACTCGGTGGTGGGGCTATCCGCCGACGGGAGGTCCTGGTTCAGCCGGTTCTGGCAAGAGAGCTCCGGGCGCGTCCGCTCGTGGGACTGGTGGGTGGGGTGGGAAATGCTCAAGGACCACCCGGTCGTCGGAGCGGGACTGGGGAACTACAAGCTCGACTTCCTTCCCTACAAGGCGACCTTCCTCGCCTCCCCTCAGGGCGCGGGGTACCAGTTCTACATCCCACGCGCCGCCCAGGCGCACAATGAGTACGTCCAAGTCGCTGCAGAGCTTGGGCTGGTCGGGATCCTTGCGCTCTTGGGCCTCCTCATTGCGGTTCCGGTCTCGTTCTGGAAGCGCCTGCGAGCGAACGGCGACGAAGGGAAGCGGCTCGACCTCGTTCTCCTCGGCTGTGGGGTCGTCTCGTTCCTCGTCGTCGCCCTTGTCGGTTTCCCGGCCCACCTCCCTGCTCCAGCCCTCGCGGTGGTGACCCTCCTCGGTCTCGCGTCCTCTGAGACCTACGGGAAGAAGGCAGAGATCGCCGTCCGGTTGAGAGGTCGGGGCGCTCGGGGCCTCGCGGCCGGGGTCACGGTCGTCGGCCTGGCGGTCTCGATCATCGCCCTCCGTGACCTTTCGGCCGACATCCTCCTCGGAAGAGGAATCCGTGAGTTCCAGCAGGGCCAGCCGCGGGTGGCGGAGCAGACGCTCCTCGCGAGCGCGTCGCGTGACTTCTCTCCCCAACAGGTCTGCTACTACCTCGCCATTGCCCGAATCGAACAGGGCCGATACGAGGAGGCGAAGGCAGACCTCGAGCGCTGCCTCACCCGCTTCACGGATGAAGCCGTCTACCTCAACCTCGCCAACTTGTCGTTCAACCTAGGGGACACGGTGGCAGCGC
>CAYHBG010000013.1:15733-22512 GCA_964354815.1 uncultured Thermotogae bacterium | reverse complement strand
GGCAGGACGAGCTCAGGGTTGTGGCAGAACGGGCAGCGGAAGTTGCACCCGGCCGTGAACAGGACCGCCGCCACCCGTCCTGGGTAGTCGATCAGGCTTGTCTCTAGGAGGTGGGCGATCCTCAACCCCGCCACCTCCGCTTCCCCCTACGCGTGCGCCACGGGCTCGAGGTGGTAGAGCTTCCGGTCGGCAAACTCCGCCTTCTTCCCGTCGTTCCACTGCTCGACCGGCCGCAGGTATCCGACAATGCGCGAGTAGACCTCGGCCGGGGACCCGCAGGTCGGGCAGGTCCTCTCCTCGCCGGCGACGTACCCGTGCGAGGGGCAGACGGAGAAGGTCGGCGTGAGCGTGTAGTACGGGAGCCGGAAGGTCTCGGCGATCTTTCGCACCAGGCGCTTCGCCGCCTCGGGGTTCGGCTCCCGTTCGCCCAAGAAGGCGTGGAAGACGGTCCCGCCGGTGTAGCGCGTCTGGAGCGGGTCCTGCATCCGCAGGGCGGAGAAGAGATCCTCGGTGTGCCCGACGGGGAGGTGCGTCGAGTTCGTGTAGTACGGGATCTTCCCGCCGTACCGTTCGAGATTCCAGACGCGGAGGTCCGGGTAGCGCTCGACGTCCTTCTTCGCCAGACGGTAGCTCGCCCCCTCGGCCGGGGTCGCCTCGAGATTGAAGATCTCCCCGGTCTCCTCCTGGAACGCGGACAGCCGGTCGCGCATGAAGTCGAGGGTCTTGAGGGCGAACGCCTGTCCCTCGGGCTCGGCGATCGACGTCCCGAAGAGGTTCAGAAGGGCCTCGTTCATCCCGATCAGGCCGATCGTGGAGAAGTGGTTCCGCCAGTATCCGCCCTTCGCCGCCTTCACCGCCTCGAGGTAGAAGTGGGAGTACGGGTAGAGCCCTCTCTCCGTGAGGGATTCCAGGGTCTTTCGCTTGATGATGAGCGAGTCCTTGGCGAGGGCCATCAGGTTTTCCAGCCGCGCGAAGAAGTCGCCCTCTCCCTTCGCCAGGTACCCCAGGCGCGGCAGGTTGATCGTCACGACCCCGACGGAGCCGGTGAGGGGGTTCGCCCCGAACAGGCCGCCCCCGCGCTTGCGCAGCTCGCGGGTGTCGATCCGCAGCCGGCAGCACATGCTGCGCGCGTCCTCCGGCCGCATGTCGCTCCCGATGAAGTTCGAGAAGTACGGGATCCCGTACTTGGCGGTCATCGCCCAGATCGGCTCGAGGGTCTCGTTCTCCCAGTCGAAGTCCTCGGTGATGTTGTACGTCGGGATGGGGAAGGTGAAGGGCCGCTCGTGCATGTCCCCGGCGATCATCACCTCGGCGAAGGCGCGGTTGAAGAGGTCCATCTCCCGCTGGTAGTCGCCGTAGGCCGCCTCGGCGGGAAGCCCCCCGACGATCGCCGGGTCGTCCCGCAGGTAGCGAGGGACACGCAGGTCGAGGGTCACGTTCGTGAACGGCGTCTGGAACCCGACGCGCGTCGGAACGTTGATGTTGTACACGAACTCCTGCAGGTGCTGCTTCACCTCCTCGTAGGAGAGGCGGTCGGCGCGGATGAACGGGGCGAGGTAGGTGTCGAGGTTGGAGAACGCCTGAGCCCCGGCCGACTCCCCCTGCAAGGTGTACATGAAGTTCACCACCTGGAGCAGGGCGACGCGGAAGTGCTTCGCCGGCCGGGCCTCGATCTTCCCGCGCACCCCGCGGAAGCCGCGCAGGAGGAGGTCCTTCAGGTCCCAGCCGACGCAGTAGGCGCCCAGGGTCCCCAGGTCGTGCAGGTGGAAGTCCCCTCGCTCGTGCGCCCCGCGGATCTCCTCGGGGTAGATCTTGTTCAGCCAGTAGCGGGAGATGACCTTGTCCGTGATGTGCGTGTTCAGGCCCTGGAGGGAGAAGGTCATGTTCGAGTTCTCGCGCACCCGCCAGTCGCGGTCGTTCAGGTAGTCCTCGACGAGGGGGATCTCCGTCAGGAGGCCGCGCATCTCGCGCAGGTCGGCGTGCTGCTTGCGGTAGAGGATGTACGCCTTGGCCGTCCGGGTGTATCCGGCCTGCATCAAGACGTCTTCGACGAGGTCCTGAGTCTCCTCGACCGTGGGCAGCTCACCGACGAACCGCTGGTCGAGGAGCGTCACCACTTGCTCGGAGAGCCGCTTCGCGGCGACCTCGTCTGGCTCCCCCACGGCGCGCATCGCCTTCCAGATCGCGGTCGTGATCTTGGTCTCGTCGAACGGCACCACCCGTCCGTCACGTTTGACGATCCTCTGCATGCGGATTCCCCCCTCGCGACGACTGGTACGCAGAAAAGCGCGGCGAGCATAGCCCTCGGGGATCGGGGCGGTCAACCCCCCGCCTGCCGAACGCCAACCCCGGGAGTGCCGGACAGAAGCACCGTAGGACTCTCACGCCCCGCGGGAAGGTGACAAAGGTTACACTCGACCAGACGGCTCGAGACGCAGCTCGGCGCGGGAAAGGCCCGGAAGAAGCCCTGCTCCGGACTTGATCCGGCGACGCCCATTCGCTACCATCCCCGACATCTGGAGACGAGGAACCTGGTTTCCGAAGAGGTGGTTACGATTCCTAACATCCGTTCTGCAAAGAAGCGCTTGCGCCAGAGCCTGAAGCACCACGCGCAGAATCGGGGCCGAAAGGCCGTCCTGCGCCGGGTCGTCAAGGAGATCCGCACGCGCCTGACTGCGGGCGACAAGAGTGAGGCGAAGGCTCTCCTCCCGGACCTCGCCAAGGCCGCGGACAAGGCGGCCCAGCGCAACGTGATCCACAAGAACCGAGCTGCGCGCATCAAGTCCCGCTGGATGAAGAAGGTCGCGTCGGTCTAGGAGAGGAGGCCCGCTCATGCGGCAGTTCGATTTCCTCGGCAAGGCCAAGTACTTCGTCCCCGTCTCATTGGTCGCCGTCCTCACGAGCATCGTCCTGATGATCCCGCAGGTGCACGGACTGACGCCGGGCCTGGACTTCACCGGCGGGACAGAGTTCACCGTCAAGTTCAGCCAGCCAGTGGAGACGTCGGCCGTGAGGAATGCGCTGAGCACGATCCGCGTCGCGGGAGCGGACCTCTCCAAGAGCCAGATCCAGGACCTGCCTGGGCGGAATACCAAGGTCATCACGACCCAGCTCGATGTCGAGACCGACCAGGCCACGGTCGACAAGATCGAACAGACGCTCAAGGCGCAGTTCCCGGTGGAGGACAAGGGGGTCAGCCGACGCTCCCTGGGGCAGCAGGTCAGCCGAGAGATCGTCCAGAAGGCCTGGCAAGCGATCCTCCTTGCCATCATCGTCGTCCTCATCTACATGGCGTGGCGATTCCGCCTCCGCTACGCGGTGGGGGCGGTAGCGGCCGTCGTGCATGACGTCACGATCGCCCTGGGAATCTTCGCCGTCCTGCGAATCGAGATCGATCTCACCACCATCGCCGCCCTGTTGACCGTCCTGGGGTACTCGCTCAACGACACGATCGTCATCTTCGACCGCGTGCGCGAGAACGTCGGCCTGGACCGCAAGGCCACGATGCATGATCTGATCAACCGCAGCATCAACCAGTCTCTCTCCCGGACACTGACCACCGCGACGGCGGCGGCCCTCCCTCTCCTCGTCCTCCTCATCCTGGGCGGACCGGTCCTGCGTGGGTTCTCGGTTGCCCTCCTGGTTGGCGTCACCGTCGGGACCTACTCCACCTTCTACGTGGCGAACCCGATCCTCTACTGGTGGTCGCTTAAGGCGGGGCAGGCAAAGAAGACGAGATGAAGTCCCTCCTTCGGGAGGGACGCGAGTGGGAGGTCGCCCCTCCTCCGGATGGGCCCCTCGTTCAGGAGATCGAGTCCGCCCTCGGTTGCTCTCCCGCCTTCGCTCAGGTCCTCGCCCGCCGTGGCGGCCGCGAGTGGGTTCGCCTGATCGACCCTGGGGTGGATCGCTTCCATTCCCCCTTCCTTCTCACAGGGATGGAGGACGCTGTCCTGCGCCTCCTCCGCGCCGTGGAGCGCGGAGAGCGCCTCTTCCTCCACGGGGACTTCGATGTGGACGGCCTCTCCGGCGCGGCGGTCCTCTACCTTGGCCTCACCCCTCTCTTCCCCAAGGGAACGATCAAGGTCGACGTCGGCGACCGCGCCCGCGGGCACGGACTCTCCCGCGAGTTCGTGACGCGGGCGATCGACGAAGGGTTCTCCCTTGTCGTCACGGCCGACTGCGGGGTCTCCAACCTGGAGGAGGTCGCTCTCCTTCGTGAGGCGGGGATCGATACCCTCCTCACCGACCACCACATCCCGCCGCCGGATCTCCCAGCGGCGATCGCGGTGATCGACCCTATGCGCCCTGGAGAGACCTACCCCAACCCGTACCTCTCCGGGGTCGGGGTCGCCTACAAGCTCATCTGCGGGCTGTACGAGCGCCTCCGTCGCCCCCTCCCGCACGCCCTCCTCGACCTCGTCGCCCTGGGGACCATCGCCGACCTCGTCCCCCTCGCGGATGAAGGGGAGGTCGAGAACCGGGCGATGGTGCGCGAGGCGTTCTCCCTCATCGCCCGTGGGGAGGGGTCCTCCCTCGGCCTGCGCGTCCTCCTCGACAAGCTGAAGCTGAACCAGAAGCGCCTGACGGCGTCGGACATCGGCTTCTACGTCGCCCCCAAGCTGAACGCCGCCAATCGGACCGGGGACCCGAAGGTCGCCTTCCTCCTCCTGACGACCGGGCTGCCGGAGCGAGCGGAGTACCTGACCGAGGTCCTCCTCGACTACAACCGCGACCGAGAGGTCGCCCAGGATGACCTGATCGCCCAGGCCGAGGAACGGATGGCCGATGAGGGGGCCGACCCCCGACGGGACGGGATCGTCATCCTCTCCGGCAAGTACTGGAACGAGGGGATCTTGGGGCTCGCCGCCTCCCACCTCGCCGAGCGGTATCACGTCCCGGCCGTGATCATCTCCCAAGGGGACCGAACGAGCCGCGCCTCGTGCCGGAGCGTGGGGGGGTTCGACATGGCCGCCTGTCTGGAAGCGCACGCGCCCCTCCTCCTCCAGTACGGGGGCCACCGGATGGCGGCGGGCTTCTCCGTCGCGAACGATCTCCTCCCCGAGCTGCGCGTCCGCCTCCTCGCCTACGTCCGGGAGCGGTCCTGCGCCAGGGCCGCGGCGGTGACGGCCATCGACGCGCGCGTCGCGCCGGACGAGGTCGACCTCCGCTTCTACACGAACATCTGCTCGCTGGCTCCCTACGGGCCAGGCAACCCGGCCCCGCGCTTCCTCCTGCCCGACTGTGCCTTCGCCGGCCTCTCCCTGGTGGGCGGGCGTCGACAGCATCTCCGAGGGAAGGTCGTCCAGAACGGGACGGCCCTCTCGTTCATCGCCTTCCGTATGGGAGGACACATCGCCATCTTCGAGGAGGCGCGAGGGGCGTCCGTCGTCTTCCGCGCCGGGTTCGACGACTGGCAGGGGGCGGTCCAACTCGAGGTCGTGGACCTCGTCGCGGACTAGCCTTCGTCCGGGAGACGCCCGACGGCGAGAACGCTGGCGGCCACCCGCGCAGCAAGGACCTCTGCCATGAACCGCGGAATGGAGAGGGCCTCCTTGACCCGGCGAGGCTCGCGTAGAAGGCGAAACAGCCACTCGAGGCCCAGGCGCCGCCAAAGACGGGGAGCGCGCGGAAGGTCGCCGGCGAGGACGTCGAGCGTCCCGCCGATACCGATCATGACCGGGACCCCGAGGCGGCCGCGGTTCCGCTCTATCCACTCCTCCTGACGCGGGACACCCATCCCGACCAGGAGGATGTCCGGACGCGCCCGGCGGACCTCGTCAAGCGGCCCGTTTCCGTCGAAGTAGCCGGAGTGCGTCCAGACAACGTTCAGGCCAGGGTTCGTCGCGGTGAGCCTCTGCGCCGCCCGACGTGCCACCCCGTCCTTCCCTCCGAGGAGACCGACGCGCCATCCCTCCTGCGCGGCACGCGCGAGGAGGGCAGAGGAAAGGTCGATCCCGGTCACCCTCTCCGGGACCGGGGCCCGAAGGAGACGCGACGCCCAGACGACGCCGACCCCGTCCGCCACCACGAGGCTCGCTCGCCGGTACGCTTCGGCGAGAGAGGGGTGAGCGCGGCTCCTGAGGACGGAGGTGCTGTTGGGCGTCACGATGACGTGGCCGGCGCCGGCCTCAGCCACCATCCCCTCCACCCGCCGCAGGGCCCCCTCGTGGGTGACCGGGTCGAACGGGATCCCGAACAGGACGAAGCGACCGTCCGTCCGCACCCCGCCTCCCCTTCGGATCCAGAGAAGGGTCCGCGCCCGAACGAGGTGCAAGAGGAGGACGAGGGGGATGGCCCCGGCCGCGAAGAGGGCTCTCCCTCCCGAGTGACGCGCCACGAGGGCGGCTCCCAGGGCGAGCCCGGTCGAAAGAAGGAGAAGGAGGACAGAGACGCTTCCCGGGGTGTGCCCGCGCGCGGCGAGGAAGCGCGGGAGGGATCGGGACCTCTCTCCGACCCACCCCTGAGCGACGAGGGTCTGAACGGTCGTGAGGAGGGGGAGGCTCGTCAGGACGAGGGGCGCGAGGAGAGCAAGAGAGAGCGGCCCCTTCGCCGCCCCGCGGATCGCCGACAGGGCGAGGGCGAACGCGAGAGCGCGGTGGAAGGAAGGGACCGGCGCCCCCCGCCAGAGGACGATCGCCTCCGCCGCCACGCCGCCAAGGAGGAGGAACGGCAGGAGGAGCGCGGCGGGTCTCGCCCCCTGGGAAAAGAGAGCCGCGAAGAGGAGAGCGTTTCCGACCAGGACGAGGTCGATCAGGAACTGCGGACCGGGGCGGGGGACG
>CAYHBG010000013.1:0-15633 GCA_964354815.1 uncultured Thermotogae bacterium | reverse complement strand
AGCGTTTCCGACCAGGACGAGGTCGATCAGGAACTGCGGACCGGGGCGGGGGACGACCCGCCGCAGGCCCTCCCGTGCGCGCACGACGAGGAGGACGAAGACGACGCTCAGTGGGACGGAGAGCGTTCGCAGGGCAACGTACCCGCCGGCGGGATCCGTGAGAACGTCGATCCGGAAGCCGCAGGCGACGGCAAGGAGGGCCGCCGCAGCCTCCTGGACGAAGGGGAGGACCCGCCCCCGGCCAAGGTCAAGGGAGAGGACGAGGAGGGACGCCGTGACCCCAGCCCACTCCGCTCGCGACCCGGCGGCAAGGAGCAGAGCGACGGGGAGGAGGAAGAGGCGCACCCACCTCCCCCACAGGAAGCCGATGGCCCCGCCGGCGGCCGACGCGAGGAACGCGGAGAGCATAGCCCTTCGATCCTAGCGTCCCTGTCTGCGCCAAACGAGACCCCTGTCCGGGAGCCTCCCACTTCCCGTCCCCGTGCTCGGGGACAGGGGTCACTTTCCGACGCAAAACCGGGAGAAGACCTCGCGCAGAGCCTCCTCCCCTGCGTCGATGCCGGTGAGCCCCCCTGCCGCAGCCAGGGCCAAGCGGAGTTCCTCGACGACGACGTCCGAAGAGAGGGGGGCGGAGAGGGCGCTTGCGGCTCGAGAGAGCGCGTCCCGGACGCGGCGGAGGAGGTCGCGCTCCCAGGCGTCCAGGAGGAGCGCCGTCCCTTCCTGGGGGACACCTCCCCCCCGAGCGAGGCTCAGGATCGCCTCGCCCAGCCGTTCCATCCCCTCGCCGGTCACCGCCGAGACCTCGACCACGGCCCGGAACCCGGCCGAGTCGATCCGATCGAGTCGGCGAGGAAGGTCGGCCTTGGAAAGGACGAGGACGGCCGGCCTCCCCCAGTCCGCCGCGAGCAGCGGCATGTCTTCGCGGGTGAGAGGGGCACTCCGATCGAGGACGAGGAGGAGAAGGTCGGCCCTCTCGATCGCCCTCTCCGCCCGCCTCACCCCCTCGGCCTCGACCGGGTCCCCCGTCTCGCGCAGCCCGGCGGTATCGATCAGGTGCACCGGGACACCCCAAACCGACGCCTCGGCCTCGACCGTGTCCCGTGTCGTCCCCGGCGTCGGGGCGACGATCGCCCGGTCCTCGGCCAGGAGTGCGTTCAGGAGGGTCGACTTCCCCACGTTCGTCCGGCCGACGATGGCGACGACAAGCCCGTCACGGACGATCCGCCCCTCCTCGGCCCGGGCGAGGAGGCGGTCGGCCTGGGAGAGCAGGCCCTCAATGGCTCGGAGGACCTCCGCCGGCTCAGCGTCCGCATCCGGGAAGTCGATCGTCACTTCGAGGTGCGCGAGAGCCTCCCGAGTCCCGTGGCAGAGGGCCTCCACTTCGCGCGTGAACCGTCCGCCGAGCCGGCCGACGGCCGCTTCGAGGCCAAGCCTCGTCCGAGCCCGCACGATGTCGAGGACGCTCGAAGCCTGGTCGAGGGAGAGTCGGCCGGAGAGGAACGCCCGCTCGGTGAACTCCCCCCGTTCGGCGAGGCGGGCCCCGCCGGCGAGGACGAGGTCGAGGACGCTCCGCAGGGCGACGATCCCCCCGTGGCCGTCGATCTCTACGACGTCCTCCCTCGTGTAGGAGCGGGGGGCACGCATGACTACGACGAGAACCTCGTCGATCGCCCTCCCGTCGGAGACGATGTGTCCGTGGCGGAGGAGGTGGGAGGGGGCCTCTCCCAGGGGAAGGCCATCCGTGGGACGGAAGAGCCGGTCGACAATCTCAACCGCGCGAGGCCCGCTCAGGCGGACGATCCCGATCCCCCCCTCGCCGAGCGGCGTGGAGATGGCGGCGATCGTGTCCTCGCGCATCACGCCCCTTCGGGCTCGATGACGACCCGGCGCTCCTCCCCCTCTCCCACGCTGTACGTCTTCACGCCAGGGAAGTTGGCCAGGGTGACGTGGATCGTCCGGCGCTCGTGCGCCGGCATCGGGTTCAGTCGAACCCGCTTCCTCTCCCGCAAGACCGACTCGGCCGTGGAGAGGGCGAACCGGATCAGCTCGGCGCGGCGGCGCTTCATCGCCCCGTTGACGTCCAGGATGACCTCGTACTCCTTCCCCGTCTTCCGCCGCAGGTAGACGCGGACAAGGTGCTCGAGCGCGGACAGGATCGGTCGTTCCTCGGGGAGGGAGAACAGACTCCCCGTCAGATTGACGTAGATCTCCTCCGGGGCGTCGCCCTCGACCTCAAACGTCGCCTCCTCCTCGAGCAGGGTGAGGAGGTCTCGAAGGTAGAGGCTAATCTCCTGCTTGACGTTCTCCATCGGTGGCGTCGCCCTTCTCCTCTCCCTCGCCTGCGGCAGCGGCGGCCGCGGCGCGGACGGCCTCCGCGTGGGCAAGCTGACGGTTCACGAGGAACTGCTGACCAGCGGCAAGGGCCGTGGAGAGGAAGTAGTACAGCCAGAGCCCGGCAGGAAAGTTGTACAGGAAGACGGCCATGACGACCGGGAAGATGTAGCCCAGGTACTTCTGGCTGCCGCTCGCCTCGCCGGGCATCGTGGGGGTGAGGAGCCACTGCTGAAGCATCATCACGAGCGTGGTCACGACGACGAGGATGAAGTAGGGATCCATCAACGAGAGGTCGGAGAGCCAGAGGAAACCCGGTGAAAGGTGGATCTGCTCGGCGGAGTAGAGGATCGCCTTCCAGAGGAGGATCAGGATGGGAAGCTGGATCAAGAGCGGGAGGCACCCTGCGAGTGGGTTCATGCCCTCCTTCTTGTACAGCTCCATCAGCTTCTGTTGCATCAGCTGACGGTCGTCCTTGAAGCGCTCCTGGAGCTTCTTCAACTGAGGCTGGAGGCGCTGCATCTTCGCCATGGAGTGCGACTGCTTCTGCACGAGCGGGAAGAGGACGACCCGCGTGAGGAGCGTGAACAGGATGATCGCCCACCCGAAGTTGTGCGTTGCCCGATACAGGAACTCCAGGAACTGGATCACCGGGATCATCAGGCGCGCCCCGATGCCGGGCGCGTCAAGCTTCCCAAGGCCGACGTGCTCCATCAGAAGGAACCGCCGACGCCCCCCGTAGAGGGAGAGCTCATAGGACGACGTCGTCCCGGCCTTCGCTGCGAGGCTCGTCCCGAACTGGACGTCCCCGGCGGGGGTCGTGACGCGAAACGGCGCGGCCCCGGGGCCGGCCTTGAGGAAGAAGACCGTCTGCTTGTCCAAGAGGCCGACGCCATCGAAAGAACGGTAGGACGCCTCGGCCAGGACGTCCTCGCCGGCGACGCCGTCGAACTGGTAGACGAGGGAGCGGGCCCCGGGTTTGGGCACGTGGCTCCCCAAGAGAAAGCGCAGCGAGGCGTCCCTCGCCCCCCGGTTCTCAACCACGACCTCGAGGTCGACCGTGTAGTACGCGTCGTTTCGCAGGTGATAGCGCTTGATGATGACGAGGTCCCCTGCCTGACCGCGGAACTCGAGGAGGAGCTCGCTCGGGGCCGGGCGCGTCGGCTCGGCAAGGACGTAGCTCGCAGGCGCCCCGTCTCCCTCGAGCACGAACGGGAAGACGGCCCCCGCCACGTACTGGCGGTCGCGGGTCTTGGGGTCGGTCCTTGTCCCAGGGACAAGCTCGGCGACGCTCGATCCGTAGGGTGCGAAGCCGAGGTAAACGCTCTTCAGGACGCCGCCCTCCGCGGAGAAGACGTAGCTCGCCAGAGCCGTCTCCACCTTGACGTCCCTCCCGACGACCTCGTAGGCGATGGGCCGATCCGCGCTCCCCGCCCAGCCCGCCGCGCCGGCGAGAACAAGCAAGACGATACAAGCAAGAGTAGAACGAGACTTTCGCACGGTGACCTCCTGGAACGAGGGTATCAGAGGGAGGAAGTGTTTGCAAGTTCCGTTGATCGGAAGAGGCGGTTCCAGTACACTCGCCGCCGTCGATGTTCACCGGAATCGTGCACGGGATCGGCCGGGTGCGGGACCGCCCCAATCTGACCTTGGAGGTGGAGATCCCGGCCGAGCTGCGCGGCCGGCTCGTCGTGGGAGGGAGCATCGCCGTGAACGGGACCTGTCTCACCGCTCGGGCCAAGACCGAGCATTCCTTCGTCGCCGACCTCTCTACGGAGACCCGGTCGCGCACGACGCTCGGGTCCCTGTCCTCGGGAGATGAAGTGAACCTTGAACTCCCCGTCACCCCCACCGGCCTCCTCGATGGACACCTGGTGCTCGGGCACGTGGACGCCGTCGGCCGGGTGAAGTCGATCGCGCGTGAGGCGGAGGGGTGGGCGTTCGTCTTCTCCTACCCGCCGGAGTTCGGGGGCAAAATCGTAGAGAAGGGATCGGTGGCGGTGGAGGGGATCAGTCTGACCCCGTTCTCGGTCACCGGGACGACCTTCCGGGTCGCGATCATCCCGGCGACGTTCGAGGGGACGACGCTCAAGAGACGGGCCGTGGGGGACACGGTGAACCTGGAGTTCGACCTCGTGGCGAAGTACGTGGAGGGGATGGTGCGTCGTGTTCGCTAGCACGGAGGAGGCGATCCACAGGTTCCGCGACGGGGGGATGCTCGTCCTCGTCGACGACGAGAACCGGGAGAACGAGGGAGATCTCGTCGTCCCAGCGGAGTACGTCCGCCCCGAGACGGTCAACTTCATGACCAAGCATGGGCGCGGCCTGATCTGCGTCCCGATTGCCGCGCCGCGGGCGCGTGAGCTCGCCCTTGCCCCGATGACCCCGGAGAACACCGCTCTGCACGGAACGCACTTCTCGGTGTCCGTGGACGCGAAGACGGGCATTTCGACCGGGATCTCGGCGCACGACCGTGCGCGAACCGTCCAGGCGCTCGTCGACGAGGCCACCCGGCCCGAGGACCTCGCCCGTCCCGGCCACCTCTTCCCGCTCATCGCCCGCGAGGGCGGCGTCCTCCAGCGGGCCGGCCACACCGAGGCCGCGGTCGACCTCGCCCGGCTCGCCGGCCTCAAGCCCGCGGCGGTGATCTGCGAGATCCTGAACGACGACGGAACGATGGCCCGCCTCCCCCAGCTCGAGGCGTTCGCCAGAGAGCACGAGCTCGCCATCGCTTCGATCGCCGACCTCATCGCCTACCGAAAGCGCACCGAGCGCCTCGTGCGGCGCGTGGCCATCGCCGACCTCCCAACCGAGTGCGGGACCTTCAAGATCGTGAGCTACTCAAGCCCGATCGACGATCAGGAGCACATCGCCCTGGTCAAGGGGGACGTGGCGGGAAAGGAGAACGTCCTCGTCCGCGTGCACTCGCAGTGCCTGACCGGGGACGTCTTCGGGTCACTTCGCTGCGACTGCGGAGCCCAGCTCGCGCGTGCCCTCTCGCAGATCGAGGCCGAGGGATGCGGCGTCGTCGTGTACATGCGCCAGGAGGGGCGAGGGATCGGCCTCTCAAACAAGGTCTGCGCCTACCAGCTCCAGGATGAGGGGCTGGACACGGTCGAGGCCAACGAGCGCCTCGGCTTCCCGGCCGACCTGCGCGACTACGGCCTCGGGGCCCAGATCCTGTGCGACCTGGGCCTGTCCACGATCCGCCTTCTGACGAACAACCCGAAGAAGGTGATCGGCCTCTCGGGGTACGGCCTCACGATCACCGAGCAGATCCCGATCGAGGTCCCCCCCAACCCGCACAACCGCCGCTACCTCGAGACGAAGAAGGAGAAGCTCGGTCACCGCCTGACCAAGGTGTAGAAGGAGGAGGAGCATGGGGAGGACATTCGAAGGCAGCCTGGACGGCGCCGGCCTCAAGATCGGGATCGTCGTCAGCCGGTTCAACGACCTCGTCACGGAGCGCCTTCTCGCGGGGGCCCTTGACCGGCTGCGCCGGTCGAACGTCCCGGAGGAGACGACGGATGTCTGCTGGGTCCCGGGCGCGTTCGAGGTGCCGCGGGCAGCAAAGGAGATGGCCGCCTCGGGGCGCTACGACGGGATCCTCGCCCTCGCCGCGGTCATCCGCGGCGCGACCCCTCATTTCGAAGTGATCTCAAGCGAGATCAGCCGGGGCCTGGCGAAGGTGAACCTCGACGGGCAGGTCCCGGTCGCGTTCGGGGTCATCACCGCCGACACGATCGACCAGGCGATCGAGCGAGCGGGAACCAAGCACGGAAACAAGGGAGCCCAGGCCGCGGAGAGCCTGATCGAGACGGTGAACGTCCTACGGGAGCTCTAGTTGACCTACGAGTCGGTGCGCGGGATGAGGGACCTCCTCCCGGAGGAGATCCCGTACTGGACGTCCCTCGAGGGGAAAGTCCGCGAGGTCGCGCGCCGGTTTCACTACCAGGAGATCCGCACCCCCCTCGTGGAGCACACCGAGCTCTTCTCGCACGGGATCGGCGAGGCGACCGACGTCGTGGGGAAGGAGATGTACACCTTCCCGGACAAGAAGGGGCGGAGCCTGACCCTCCGCCCCGAGGGAACCGCCTCCGTCGTCCGCGCCTACGTTGAACACGGCCTGTTCAATGACGAACCCTTCCAGAAGCTCTTCTACGTCGGCCCGATGTTCCGCTACGAGAAGCCGCAGAAGGGGCGGAGCCGCCAGTTTCACCAGTGCGGGGTGGAGGCGATCGGGTCCCTCGACCCGGCCCTCGACGCCGAGGTCGTCTCCCTCGCCTGGTCCCTCATCGCCTCCCTCGGCCTCTCCCGCCTCTCCCTGCGCCTGAACTCGATCGGCTGCGCCGCGGACCGCGCCGCGTACCGCGAGGCCCTGCGCGCCCACTTTGCCCCACACCTCTCGGCGATGTGCCCAGACTGCCAGCGCCGCTACGACGAGAGCCCCCTGCGAATCCTCGACTGCAAAGAGGAGCCCTGCCGGGCGGGGATCGAGGCCGCCCCGGGGACGACGGAGCACCTCTGCCTGGACTGCGCCTCGCACTTCGCCCGGCTCGAGCGGCACCTCGAAGCGCTACACCTCGACTACACCCTCGACCCGCGCCTCGTGCGCGGCCTTGACTACTACACGCGGACGGTCTTCGAGCTCGTCTCGGCCGACCTCGGCGCCCAGGACGCCCTCCTCGGGGGAGGTCGCTACGACGACCTCGTGGAGCGCCTCGGCGGGCCACCGACCCCGGCCGTCGGCTTCGCCGCCGGCCTGGACCGGCTGATCCTCGTCCTCCAGGAACAGGCCGCTGCGGTGGAGACGGCGGCAGGCCTCGACCTCTTCCTCGCCACGACCGGGGAGGAGGCCGCGGCCTCTCTCGCCCTCTCGCTCGCCCAGGACCTCCGCCGGCGCGGCCTCTCTATCGACCTCGACTACCGGGCGCGCTCCCTGAAGAAGCAGATCGGGGACGCTGCCGATCGCGGCGCCAGCCACCTGATCGTTCTGGGAGGGACCGAAGTCGCGGCACGCAGAGCGAAACTCCGAAACCTCGCGACGCGGATCGAGGAGGAGGTGGCGCTCACGCCCGAAGCGATCGCCGAAAGGCTCATGGGGAGGTAAGGATGGAGACAGCGCTCGTCCCGATCGAAAACCCGAAGGGTTTGAACCTCATCCTCGGCCAGTCCCACTTCGTGAAGACGGTCGAGGACCTCCACGAGGCCCTGGTCGGCGCCGTGCCGGGGATCCGCTTCGGGCTCGCCTTCTGCGAGGCGTCCGCAGCGACCCTCGTCCGCACGTCGGGCACCGAGGCGTCCCTCGTCTCGCTCGCGGCCCGGAATGCCGCCGCGATCGGCGCCGGCCACACCTTCCTCGTCTTCCTCGACGGGTGCTACCCGATCAACGTCCTGAACGCGATCAAAGCGGTCCCGGAGGTGTGTCACGTCTTCTGCGCGACCGCGAACTCCGTCCAAGTCATCGTGGCCGTGAGCGAGCAGGGGCGCGGCGTGTTGGGGGTCATCGACGGGGCCTCTCCTAAGGGGATCGAGGGCGAGGCGGAGGCGGCGGACCGGAGGGCGTTCCTCCGCAAGGTCGGCTACAAGCTGTAGGAGAAAGGCCAGGCGATGCCGGAACGGGGACAGCGGCTGTGGCGGAGGGTGTTCCGGATCTCCCGCTACCACGCCTTCGCCGTCCTCGCCGCGACCGCCGTCATCGCCGGGTTCGCGCTCTGGTACACGCACGATGTCCCCCTGCGAAGCTCGGTCTTCGACCTCCTCCCGCGGAACGACCCGCTCATTGAGGCCTACCGGCAAAACGAGCCATACCTGGCCCAAACCGACACCGTCGTCGTCCTGCTCACGCTCCTCCACCCAGAGGGAAAGGGCGAGGGCGAGAGGAAGAGCGCGCTCCTCTCCGCCGCCGCGGAGATTGCCCAAACCCTGCGCCAGGACCCCGAACTGAAGAAGGTCACTTACCTCATCGAACCCTCCCCCGAGATCCCCGACCAGTACCTCCTCCTCTACCGACTGGACCCAGAGCGGATCGCGCGCATTCAGGCAAGCGTCTCCCTTGCGGGGTCGGTCCTCGCCGAGCGGGAGATCAACCTCCCTCCGGACGCCGACCTTGCCTCCGCCTACCGCGCAGCGATCTCCCTCGTCGACCAGACCGTCGCGTCCGGGTTCGGAGGGGACTCGGCGGCAGGAGATCCGCTCCCCGATCTCATCGCCCTGAACGAGGGCGTCCTGCGGGCGATCGACGCCCTCGGGAGCTTCCCGGCGATCACCTCGGCCGTGCACGACCTCTCCGACATCTTCTCCCCGTCGGAGCCCGTCCGGCGAGAGGGAGAACCCCTCCTCTCTCGCGACAAGACGCAGCTTCTGATGAGCGCACAGCCGCGACGGCCGTCCTCGACCGGCGTCGGCTACTGCGCCCAGGTGGCCGAGGCCGTCCGCGGGGACCTCGCCCGCGCGGATCTCGCGCGCCTGGGCGTCTCGGCGGCGATGACCGGGACGTACTCCTACCTGGCGGAGACGAACGGGGTCATCTCCGAGGACATGCGCCGGACGGGGCTGATCACCGGGGCGGGCGTCCTCCTCGTCTTCCTCGTCTCGTTCGGCTCGCTCACCTACAGCCTGATCGCCGGGATCCCGCTCACGATCAGCCTCCTCCTCACCACCGTTTGGGCGAAGGCCTCCTTGGGAGGGTTCAACCTCATCACCACGTTCATTCCGTCCCTCATCCTCGGCCTGGGGGACGACTTCTCGATCCACCTCATCTCCCGCTACCTCGAGGAGCGGAGCGGGGGCTCCTCGTTCAACCGCTCCCTCTTCACCGCCCTCTGGCGGAAGGGGATCGCCGTCTTCGTGGGGGCGCTCACCATCGTCCTCGTCTTCCTCGGGCTCCTCACCTCCCGCTCGCGCGCCCTGTTCGAGATGGGGGTGATCACGAGCGTCGGCGTCGTCCTCACCTTCCTCTGTGCGATCCTCCTCATCCCAGCGCTCCTCACCGCCTACCGCTTCCTCCTCCGCCGGAGGCGACGCGAGAAGATCGCCCACCACGCGCCACATTTCGCCGGGTTCTTCCGCTTCACCACCCGGCACTCGCGGCCGATCGTGATCAGTGTCCTCGTCCTCACCGGACTCGTGGTGTTCCAGGCGACGAAGACCCGCTTCCAGTTCTCGAGCGCCGACCTCATCCCTCACGTCTCGTCTCAGGAAACCTTGGACCGGATCGTCAGAGCCTTCGACCTGGGGGGGCAGTCGACGCAGCTGGGGACCTACTTCCTCTTCTTCGCCAAGTCCGAGCAAGAAATGGACACCCTGACGGCCCAGCTCCAGGAGAACCCGCTGGTCCTCGAGGTCGACTCCGCCCGGCGCCTCCTCCCGCTTAACCTCAGCCTGCAAGAGAAGGCCCTCACGTCCGTCCACATCTCCGACTACGCTGACCAGCTCGCCCTTCTCGACCGGAGCCTCGCCACGAGCCGAGAGGTCCTGACCGAGATCCCCGCGCTGCGCACCCGGGCCTCGCTCATCCAGTACGCCACCACCTTGAACGGGTCCGCCCAGCTCAGCCTGGAGGCGGCGACCCTCCAGGCCCAGTTCCGCGACATCGAGAAGGCCCTCCGCTCCCTCGACGCGGGGGAGGCCCGCTCCACCGTGCAGGAGCTTGAGAGCGCCCTCCGCTCCCTCGACGCCCAGCTTGCCCAAGTGCGCCAGCTCCCGCCGGTGGAGACTCTGTTCCGACAGGTCCTACAGAGCTTCCCGCCCGAGGTCGCGAGCCGCTTCCTCACCCCGGACGGTCGGTACATCATCCGTGCCCGGATGAGCCCGCAGGTTGCCCGCGGTGGGAACCTCCAGGGATTCGAGCGCTTCGCGGCGTCCATCTCGTCCGACTACTTCGGGATGGCCCTTGTGGTGAAAGACCTCGAGCAGGTGATGAAGCGCGACTTCTACCTCTCCACCCTCCTCGCAATCGCCCTGATCACGTTCACGGTCTGGCGCACGTTCAAGAGGCTGGGGCGGACCCTCCTCGGCCTCGCGCCCCTCGTCCTATCCTACGTCTGGATGCTCGGCGGGATGAGGCTCCTCGGGATCGACTTCAACTTCATCAACATCACGATCTCGCCGCTCTTGATCGGGATCGGCGTCGACAGCGGGGTCATGCTCCTTATCCGCTACGAGGAGGAACGGGCTCTCGCCCCCGTCGGGGCGATGGGCCGCGCCGGGACGACGACGATCGTCGCCATCCTGACCTCCGTCTTCACGACGATGCTCGTCTTCGCCACGCTCCTCGCCGCGCGCACCCCCGGCCTACGCTACCTCGGGACGTGCGCCCTCCTGGGCCTGGGATTCTCCCTCCTATTCAGTCTCGTCTTCCTCCCCGCCGCCTCGTCGCTCGGCTCGATTCGCCGGGCGAAGGCGAATCCCCCCACGACCCCTCGCGAGAGCTAGGGACGCCTCCCTATCACCGACCGACAACCGAACATGGTCGCCAAGTTCTCGGTTGCGGGCCAAGGTCGCGGGATCTACAGTGGCAGCGAGACAACCCGCCCGAACTCTAGCGAGGGGGATCGACCGATGCCTGAAACACTGCCATCTGCCGACGTTCTGTACAAGGCGCTCTTGGAGAAGGACAGCCGGTTCGAGGGACTGTTCGTCGTCGCGGTCAAGACGACCGGGATCTTCTGCCGGCCGACGTGCCCCGCCCGCAAGCCCAAGCGCGAGAACGTCGAGTTCCTCGCGACCCCCCGCGAGGCCCTCCTGCAGGGGTACCGTCCCTGCAAGGTCTGCCATCCGACGAGCGCCCTCGGGGAGGTCCCAGAGGATCTGCGGCTCGTCCTCGAGGAAGTCCACAGAGACCCGACGGGGCGGATCACGGACCGGGACCTGAAGGAGCGGGGCGTCGACCCCCACGGCGTCCGGCGGTGGTTCCAGAAGCACCACGGAATGACCTTTCACGCCTACTGCCGCGCGCTCCGCCTCTCCCAGGCGTTCGGACAGATCCGCTACGGAGAGAAGGTGGCCCCCGCGGCGTTCGGGACGGGATACGAATCCCTGAGCGGGTTCACCGAGTCGTTCAAGAAGGCGACCGGCTTCCCGCCGGAGGAGTGCCGGCGACGAGGCCTGGTCACCGTCACGCGGCTCCTCACCCCGCTCGGGCCGATGATGGCCGGGGCAACCGAGGAAGGGATCTGCCTCCTCGAGTTTGTCGACCGTAGAATGATCGAGACCCAGCTCGCACGCCTGCGACAGCTTCTGTCCGCCGAGATCCTCCCCGGCTCGAGCCCGCACTTCGCACCGCTCAACGCTCAACTCGCCGAGTACTTCTCCGGGACGCGGCGCGCGTTTGACCTCCCCCTCGTCCTTGCCGGGACCCCGTTCCAGGAGAAGGTCTGGGAGGGATTGCGCACGATCCCCTACGGGACCACGCGATCCTACCAGGAGCAGGCGCAACGCCTCGGCATCCCGGAGGCCGTCCGGGCGGTCGCCCGCGCCAACGGCGACAACCGGATCGCGATCCTCGTCCCCTGCCACCGCGTCATCGGGAAGGACGGGAAGCTCGTCGGCTACGGCGGAGGGCTGTGGCGGAAGCAGTACCTGCTCGACCTCGAACGCGAGCACGCGACGGGATCGGATCGTAGCGTGCAGACAGAGACCGGGCGTCAGGCGGGACGGGCCAGGGCAAGGTCGAGCCGCCAATGATGGCAGCGCAGCATTCGCCCCGCCCACTCGAGATCGCATTCCTCGATCTTCGAGAATCCCATCTTTCGACAGAGCGCGTTGGAGGGGGCGTTGGTGGTTGAGGGGAACGCGTGGATCACATGCCAGCGCTCCTCGAATCGAGCCTTGTCCAAGACGGCGCGCACCGCTTTCGTCGCCAGTCCCTTGCCTTGACAGGGAGGAAGGATCATCCACCCTATCTCGTCGATGGGTTCACCCCTCCAGGAGCTCTCCCAGATGCAGATGTGGCCTGCCGCGCGACCGGGATCCTCGTCGGGGATGACCTTGAAGATCCAAGCCTGACCCCTCTCCACGGACTCGATGTCGCGCCGGAGCTTCTCTAGCAGTGCCTCTTTGGGCAAGGGGCCGCCCAACTCCGCCATCATCCTCGGATCGCACCGGAGACTCTCGTAGAGAGGTAGATCGTCGAGTGATAGGCCTCGAAGTTCCATTCTCTTCTCCTGTGCACCCATTCCTCAGGGCGTGGGCTCAAGCGACGATACCCGGTGTGAGGGGCCGCGGCACGCCCCTCCCTACCCGATAACCCGGAACGTGAGCCGGGAAGGATCGTTGCCTCTAGCCACGTCGCTCTCGCTCGTGCGTTCGAGCGCACGCCCCAGTCGCTCGCAAATGGCCGCTTCCGAACTCGTCACGTTCGCCAGCACCACCCCGCAACCCCAGGCGCCGACTCTCCCAGGGTAGACAAGCGAGGCTGGAATGAGGGTGTCCCCGCACCACAGCTCGACGCTCGGGGCAAGTCTCGCAAGCTCGACGCGAGCCCAGCCACGCGTCTCGACCGAGTCGTATCCGTACCAATAGAAGACCCTGTATCCGGCGCGCGCGAGCCACCCGGCGAGCTCGATGGGCGTCTTGCTGTCGACCGTGACGCGCTCATGCGGCTCGAAAGGATCGATGTGGACCATGACGTCCCGCGGATCGACGCGCGCCAGCTGAGCCTCGCGGAGGATCGCCGACACGCCATCGGCTTCGAGAACACGAGCCGCGAACCCCTCCGTGGCCGCCCTGAGGGTTGCGGCGCTCTCGGGGTCACGATCGCAGAAGACGTAGCTTGCGCTCTTTCCGAGAGCGCGCAGCGCAAGCGCGGGAGATCCGGGATACACGCCCGGCGACGCCCGGAGAGCCTGCAGATAGGCACAGTTGCGAAGATCCTGGTCTCCCGGAGCGCGCGCTAGAAACCGAAGGGCCCCGTGAAGCCGCGACGGACTCTCCGTCAGCGGATAGGACGCAGAACCGGCGTGCGTCTCCCAGTAGTGCCGCGGTGGTTTGGCTCGGAGAATCTCCGCCAAGGGGAGGTGCTTCCAGACATCGCCTAGCTCAGCGAAATGATGGTTCACGATGGCCCCCGCCCGCTCCTCTCGACTGCGCTCGGGAAGGCTTGTCTGGACGGCTTTGACTAGCGTGCAAGGTCGTCATCTCGCCCATCCGTCTCTCCCCCGGCCCGCCAGTCGCGTCCCACCTCTCCCTTCCTCATCCAGCTGCCCGCATACTGCCCTCCCGCGCGGCACCCTACCATCGCGCGGCTTCTCGGACAAGCAAGCGAGGCGCGTCGGACGTTGCCGAGGTCCGGCAAGAACGAGAAGTCCGTCGGCTACGGCGGAGGACTGTGCCGGAAGCAGCGCCCGCTTGACCCAAGGTCAGACCACGCCGCGGCGTGGGGCCGGACGTTGAGCGCGGGATCAAGCCGTGGCTCGCGATGTGTTACGACAAGACCCCCTCGCTCTTCCTGCTCCCACTGAGCAACAGGCACGCCATCCCAACCCGCACCGCGCCGTCTCGCGAACGGCGGGAAGCGTTCTGCGTCCGACGAGCCTGGCAGCCCCAAGACGCGGGCCGGATGCGTCAATGCCGAGATCCTGCCCGCCGTTCCGGTCCGCGTCGGCGAGCTGCTCAGCTTCGGCCTCGTGTGCCGAGCGCACGATCTAGGTGCTCGACGATCTCCTTCGCCTTCTGCTCGTCAAGAACGAAGTCCCCTCCGATGACGAGATAGCAGTGGAGGCCGATCCAGCCTCCCGGGAAGCACAGCTCAAGCGACGGGCGAAAGCGGGCGTGACGCAGACCTCCCACAGGGAAGCCGACGAAGCCCTGGGCCCGCGTCCATAGGGGTCTCACGGTACCGCTCCAGTCTCCTTCGAGACCTACGTCAATGCGGACGATATCGTCCGCGGAGAAACCAGCCAGCCAAGATGGAAAGGTTGCCGACAATCTGAACCTCCCGCGCTTCACCTGCCATTGCCGGATCTCCTCCCAAGCGCCGCACGGCGACCACGACGCCGCGCTGCACCTCCCCGGTCGCCTCCCGTCCTTCGCTCGGCTTCAGTCTCCCTTCCCCCCACGTCGTGACGCCACACGGAACAAGAAAGCCCAGGACGCCGTGGCGCGTCACGTCCGTGCCAACCCCTAGAAGGAGTCTATCTCTCCCGGCCACTTCGGGATGGACTCGCCATAGGTCTCGGCACAGAATGCGCAATCAGCTTCCTCTGTGGACGACGTCACGAGGTTGGCGCTCCGTGCGTTCTGTCCCTCGCTCGCCAATGTCGCGAGGATGACGTCTTCCGCTCTCGCAGAGGTCCGGGCGAGGAAGCTCAGCCTGCGGCCGCGGCGGCGAGTTTGGCGCCGAGGGCCTTCAGGTCGGCGATGGCCTGCCCTGCGGGCTTCCCCTTGATCGACGCGGTGGGGGCGATCTTCTTCAGCTTGAAGTTCTTGGCGAGGGATTCGACGCTCTGGCCCGCTTGCCCTCCTCCGCCGTGCGTGACAAACGCGGCGTAGGGCTTGTCCGTCACTTGGCCCTGCGACGGGTAGTAGGCCCGATCGAGGAAGTCCTTCAGCCCGCCGCCCATGTAGCCGAAAGCGTCGTAGGAGCCCAAGGCCAGGGCGTCGCAGTCCAGGAGGTCCTGCGGCTGCGCCTCAGCCCCTGTCTTCAGCGTGACGCGAGCCCCAGCCCCCTTCGCTCCGGCTGCGATCGCTTCGGCCGCCGCCTTCGTGTTTCCCGTCATGCTGCAGTAGACAACCAGCACCTTCGCCATGGTCCGATCTCCTTTTCGTTCTGCCCCTGGCAGGAAGCCGCGTGCGGCTCCTCTCACAGCGCGCCCGCGTTCACCCAACTCGCCTGGCTCTCCCAGCCGCGCTGTCCTAGTTTCGTGAGCCTTCTCCGGCAACCGCGCGGCGCCTGTCGCTGCCGCCGCTCCATTGGGAACGGCAGAAGCGGCGCTGGCTCGTCGTGGAGCATGAGCCCCCTCGCGCCTGAGACCGCAGGTTGACTGCGGAATCAGGTCCAGATCCGCGATGCGTCACGACAGGACCTGCCCCTTCCCGCTCTGCCCTTTCCTGTCCTGTCCGCTGACAGACTAGGTTGGCCGCCTGACCACCGCAACCACCGCCGGCGGTTCCCAGGTCTGATTCAAGATGTTTGTCCCCGGCAGATAGGTGCGCATGATGAGGTAGAAACCGCCAGCCGGCGCAGGCAGCCAGTTCGATTCTCTGTCCGCGCCTGGCGACTCGTGCTGCACGTAGATCGTCAGACCGCCGTCCGGGTCGAAGTGCATGAGGCCCTCGGGGTAGCTGCCGAGCTTGTAGCGG
>CAYHBG010000012.1:18298-22830 GCA_964354815.1 uncultured Thermotogae bacterium | reverse complement strand
TACGAGGAGGCGGCGGCGCAGGGGCTCCTTGCAGGGATCAACGCCGCGCGCGGCGTGAGGGGCGAGGAGCCGGTCATCCTCTCGCGCGGCGAGGCGGTGATCGGCGTCTTGATCGATGACCTCGTGAACCGAGGGGTGACGGAACCCTACCGGATGCTTCCCTCGCGAGCCGAGTACCGGATCACCCTGCGCGAGGGAAACGCCGATCTCCGACTCGCCGAGCTCGGCCACCGGCTCGGCCTCCTCCCCGAGGAGCGGCTGGAGAAGGTGCACGCCAAGCGCCGGGCGATCGACGCGGTTCTCTCCGAGCTCCGAGGGCGTCGCGCCGGACCGGGGGACCCCCTGAACCGGCTCCTTACCGAGCGAGGCACAACCGTTCTCTCGCAGAACGGGGCGAGCCTGGAGGACCTCCTTCGCCGGCCCGAGCTGCACGTGGAGGACCTCGTCTCCGGGGTGAACCCCGAGGTCGCCTTGGAAGCGGAGATCGAGGTGAAGTACGAGGGCTACCTCGCCCAGCAGGCCCGCGAGATCGAGCGCCTGAAGCGCATGGGGCGGATCCAGATTCCAGAGATGCTCGACTACCGAGCCCTGACGAGTCTCTCCGTCGAAGCGCGAGAACTCCTGGGCCGGGTCCGCCCTCGCTCCTTCGGACAGGCGACCCGCGTCCCCGGCCTCTCTCAGGCCGACCTGTCGATGCTCGCTGTTTACCTGCGGCGCTAGCGTGGGTCGGCCGAGGCCACCGGCGCGAGGTGGTCCAGGGCGGCGATGCGCGCGGCGGCCCTGCCGAAGACGGGCGCGGCGGCGAGGCCTCCGCCAGCGCCGCCCGCCGGTTCGTCGATGACGCACAGAAGGACGAGGGCGGGATCGTCGGCCGGAAGGTAACCAGCAAAGAGGGCGGTGTAGCGCCCCGGCACGTAGCCCTGCCCGGGAAAGGCCTTCTCCGCGGTGCCCGTCTTCCCGGCGACCTCGAACCCGGCGACGCGGGCCGCGGGCGCGGTTCCGTCACTGTCCATGACGACTCCGCAGAGGAGTTCGGTCAGCGTCTTGCAGGCTGCGGGAGAGGCGACCTGGCGCACGACCTTCGGCCCGGAGGGCTTCTTCGCGTCCGCAGGCGGAACGACGATCTGCGGCTCAAGCAGGAGCCCGCCGTTCGCCACCGCGGCGAACGCCCGCACGAGCTGAACCCCGGTGACCGCGACCCCCTGGCCGAAGGAGAGGGTGGCGAGCTCGAGGCCGGACCACTCCTCGACCGGGCGAAGGATGCCGGCCTCCTCGCCGGGGAGGGCGATCCCGGTCTTCTGCCCGAATCCGAGGTTGACCAAGGCCTGGTGGAAGCGCTCCTCCCCGACCTGCTGCGCTACCTGGATGATCCCGGCGTTGATCGACATCTTGAGGATCTTCCCGAGGTTGACCGTTCCGTACGACACCTTGCCTGCGTTGTGGAAGGGGTGACCGGCGACGGCGTACCCGTCGTTTCCGTTGAAGACGTCGCTCGTCGAGACGGCCCCGCACTCCAGGGCCGCGAGGGCGCTGAAGGTCTTGAACGAGGAGCCGGGCTCGCAGAGGAAGGAGACAGGCAGGTTCCTCCGGTCCTCCGCGCTCGACTGGGCGAAGCGGTTCAGGTCGTAGCGACGGCTCTGGGCCATCGCCAGGATTTCGCCCGTCTTGGGATCCATCGCGACGACGTAGCCGGCCTTGCCCTGCTTCTCTAGGGTCCCCCGAGAGACCTCCTCCTCGCAGATGTGCTGGAAGCGGCTGTCGATCGTGAGGACGACGTCCTGTCCAGGCTTCCCCTTCTCTAGGACGCGCGTCTCGTAGGTCCGACCGTCGGCACCCTTCAGGGTCTCGACCTTATCCGGGGTCCCGGCGAGGAGGGTCTCGAACTGGCGCTCGACCCCCTCGAGGCCCGCGCCGTCGGTCCCCACGAAACCGAGGAGGTTCGAGGCGAGGTCCCCCTCCGGATAGCAGCGCTTCCAGGTCTCGAAGAACAGGAGCCCGTAGGCGCGGGCCTTCTTCGCCTCCGCGTCGATCCGGGCCGCGGTCGCGAGGTCGACCTTCCGGTCGATCCAGGTGAAGTAGCTCGATCGGTAGACGAGCCTCTGAAGGCTCGCGACCGGGATCCCAAGCTCCTTGCTGAGCAAGGCGACAAGGGCCTCGGGCTTGGTCATGTTGAGGCTGTCGATCGCGATGCCCCTCGCCTTCACGTCGTAGGCCAGGGGCACTCCGCTCCGGTCGTAGATCGTCCCGCGACGAGGAGGGACGTCGAGGGTCCGCTCCTGCGTCGCATTCGCTAGGGCAACCCAGCGGCCGTGCTCGACCACCTGGAGCTGCACGAGGCGCGCCACCACGGCAAGGGCCACGAGGGAGAAGACGAGGAGGACCGTGCGGGCCCTCCCTCTCTCTCCGTCTCTAGCGGCCCTTGGGAGCGGGTGGGAGAGGGACATAGCGGATCTGTGAGGGCGGGACCATGCCCATGCTCTTCGCCAGAGCCGAGATCCGGTCGAGCGAGAAGGCCTGCCCGATCTCGAACTCGAGGGTTCGGTTCACTTCCTGCGTCATCGTCAACGCCTCCCGCGCCGCCGCGCGCTGGGCGTGGAGGTCGCGGATCGTCGTCCCCTGCCACAGGTAGAAGAGCAGGAGGCCGGTCGCCAGGAGAGCGACTAGGACGGGGACGGAGATCGCGCCGGCGAGCGCCACGACAAGCTCGCGCGGCGAACGCCAAGCCCGCCGCGGGCTCTGCCACCTCCCCACCCTTCGCCGTCTCATGCCTTTCCGTTGGAGCGTAGCCGCGGCGAGCACGTCGCGGGGGGACATCCGTCGAGCGAGGAGACGACCTAGGTCACCTTCCGACCGGCGCGCAGCTTCGCGCTCCGCGAGCGGGGGTTCGCCGCGACCTCGAGCGCATCGGGCCGAAGGGGCTTCCGCGTCAGGATCTCTGCCTCGACCTCCTTCCCGCAGACGCAGATCGGGAAGTCGGGCGGGCAGGTACACGCGGAGGCCTTCTCGCGGAGGAAGTCTTTGACGATCCGGTCCTCGAGCGAGTGGTACGAGAGGACGGCGATCGTCCCGCCAGGTTCGAGGGCCGCGAAGCCGGCGGCGAGACCCTCCCTGAGCGCAAGCAGCTCGTCGTTCACCGCGATCCGCAGTGCTTGGAACGTCCGCGTCGCGGCGTCGATCCGGGCCGGAGCCCCTCGCCGCGGGACGGCACGCCGGACGACCTCGGCCAGGGCGTCCGTCGTCTCGATCGGCCCTCGAGCGCGAGCAGCGACGATCGCGGCCGCGACGCGGCGAGCGAACGGCTCCTCGCCGTAGCGGCGGAGGAGGCCGGCGAGTTCCTCCGTGGAGGCCGTGCTGACGAGCTCCGCCGCGCTGCCTGAGGACGAGGGATCCATCCGCATGTCGAGCGGGCCGGAGGAGCGGAAGCTGAACCCGCGCTGGGGCGTGTCGACCTGGTAGGAGGAGAGGCCGAGATCGAGGAGGACCCCCGCGGCACGCGCGATCCCCAAAGTCGCGAGGTGAGCGCCGAGATCGCGGAAGTTCCCCCGGACGAGGTGGAGGCGAGGGGCAAACGGTGCGAGGCGCGCGCGAGCGAACTCGAGGGCCTCTCCGTCCCGATCGATTCCGACGAGCGTGAGCGTCGGCTCCCGCTCGAAGAGGGCCAGGGCGTGTCCTCCTAGGCCGAGGGTTCCGTCGACGTACACCTTCCCCGGCTCGGGCGCAAGCAGGCGTACGACCTCCTCGCAGAGGACCGGCTCGTGGCGCGGAGAGTGCTCCTCAGGCATCGTCGCCTCCGAGGGCGGCGTCGAGGCGGGCGAGGAAGTCCTCGAAGGCACGGGCCGTCCGAGCGTGGAGCCGGAGATACGTCTCCTGAAGGCGCGCGGCCGGAGGAGGCGCCTCGAGAAGGGCGACGAGAGCGTCCGCGTCGACGCGGGAGGAGCAGGGGATCTCCGGCCCGCCCGCCTCCCGGACGGCATGGGCGAAGGCCTCGAGCTTCGGATCCTCGGCCAGGATCGCGACCGGTGTCCCGGCGCGCACGGCGAGTTCGGCGGCGTGGAGGCGGGAGGCGAGAACGAGGTCAGACTGCGACAGGACGCGCGTTGCCTCGTCCGCGTCGGCCGGAAGGCAGAGTGTCGCACCGTGGACCCTCCGCGCGATGCCCTCGGCGAGGGGGAGGTCCTCCTGCGGGAAGAAGACGACCAGATCGACCTCCACTTCCCCGCGGCGGCGGAAGGCCGCGAGGAGGGCACTGACCTCGTCGATGAGCGCAGCCCGCACCGATTCGGATCCCGAAGCCTTCAGGGCGAGGGCGATCCGGGTCGGTCCCGGCTCGCGGGACGGCGGCTCGACCGGAGGGAGGAGGAGGGCGAGATCGCCGTCGACGACCGCGCTTACGCCGAGGGAACGGAGGAGGGAGGCGCTCTGCTCGTCGCGGCAGCCGAGGTACGCGACCCTCCTCAAGGCGATCCGGGCGAGAGCGCGAGAGCCTCTCCCGCGGATCGGCCCTACCCCCTGCCCCACGAGGAGGACGGGGC
>CAYHBG010000012.1:10020-18198 GCA_964354815.1 uncultured Thermotogae bacterium | reverse complement strand
CGAGAGCCTCTCCCGCGGATCGGCCCTACCCCCTGCCCCACGAGGAGGACGGGGCGGACAAGGAGCCGGGCCAGGAGAACGAGTCCGAGGTAGTAGAAGAGGGAGCCCTCGCTCGTCCGGTTCTGGAGGAGTCCCCCTCCCCCAAGGACCAGGCTCCTCGCTCGGCGCAGCGCGCGGAGGATCCCCAGGGGATCGAAGCGGGCAACCTCGCCCTCGCGGCGCGGCGTCCGGACAAGGGCCACGGGCCGGGCGGCACCCGACCGGAAGAGAGCGTCAACCAGGACCTCGCGCAGGATCTCGTCCCCGAGGTTCCCGAATCCGTAGTAGCCCGCGACGACGACGGTCCTCTCCCGAGCCGCGCGATCCCCTGCAGCCGGACTCAGAGCCGCTCCTTCCACTTGGCGAGGAGCTCCAGCGCCTGGAGCGGGGTCACGCGGTTGAGGTCCACCCGCCGAAGCTCCTCCAGGAGCGGGTGTTCTCCGGGGGCAAAGAGAGGAAGCGCTGCGGCCCGCGGCTTCCTCTGCGGAAGCGGAGACGCCCCCTTCACCTCGCCGAAGCCGCTGAGGATCTCCTCCGCGTCCCGCGTCACCCGCTCCGGGAGGCCGGCGAGGCGAGCCACGTGGATGCCGTAGCTTCGTTCCGCGACGCCGGGGACGACGGAGTGCAGGAAAACGACCTCCCTCCCGGCCTCCTTCACCGCGACGTGCAGATTGACGACGGAGGGAAGCCTCTCTGCGAGCTCGGTCAGCTCCTGATAGTGGGTCGCGAACAGGGTCCTTGCCCGGACGCGCGTCGCCAGCTCCTCGGCGACGGCCCAGGCGATGGAGACGCCGTCGTAGGTGCTCGTCCCTCGCCCCATCTCGTCGAGGATGACGAGGCTCCTCGGCGTCGCGCTTTCGAGGATCGCCGCCACCTCGAGCATCTCCATCATGAACGTGCTCACTCCGTCGACCAAAGCGTCACTCGCCCCGACGCGAGCGAAGACCCGGTCGACCACGGGGAGAAGGGCCTCTCTCGCCGGGACGAACGATCCGATCTGGGCCATGAGGAGGATGAGCGCGGCCTGACGAAGATAGACGGACTTGCCGGCCATGTTCGGCCCGGTGAGGATGACAAGGGTCTTCGGCGGTTCGAGGACGAGGTCGTTGGGGACGAACTCGACGACCCTCTCCACGACCGGGTGGCGGCCGGCGCGGATCGAGACGGACAATCCGTCCCCGAACCGCGGCCGAACGTAGCCGTTCCGCGTCGCGGCCGTAGCCAGGGACAGAAGCACGTCCAGCCGACCCACGGCGTCCGCCACCCCCTGAAGGAGCGGGATCTCTCCCTCCAGGCGGGCGAGCGCCTCATCGAAACGTTCGACCTCCAGGGCTCTTGCCCGCTCCTCGGCGCGGGCAATGTGCTCCTCCGCGGCGCGCAGCTCCGCCGTCACGAAACGCTCTCCCCCGGCGAGGGTCTGGCGCCGCTCGTACTCCGGTGGGACCTTCGCCAGGTGCGGCCGGGTCACCTCGAGGTAGTAGCCGAAGACCTTGTTGTAGCCGACCTTGAGGGAGGGAATGCCGGTCCTTTCGCGCTCCCGTTGTTCGAGGGTGGCGAGGCCTGCTCGGACCTCGCGGACCTCCGCGCGCAGGCGGTCGATCTCAAGGTCGAACCCCTCTCGGAGGAGCCCCCCCTCGCGCGGGTCAAGCGGCGGGCGGTCGACGAGCATGCCCGCGAACCCGTCGAGGAGCGAGGAGAGCGCGCAGGGGGCCAGGGCCTCCGCGACATCGATCAGGAGGTCCAGGCCGGACGGGGCGGCCCTAAGCAGTTCGCGAAGCGGGGAGACGACGCGCGGCATGGCGCCCAGCCCCTCGAGGAGGCGAGCGAGGTCGGGCGGGGTCATCCGCCTCCCTCCGAGCCTCCCGGTGAGACGTTCGAGGTCATGCGTGCCCTTGAGGGCCACCGCAAGGTCCGCGCGGACGATCTCCGAGGAGGCGAGGGCTTCCACCGCGTCCCAGCGCGCTTCGATCGCCGCGCGGTCGGTGAGAGGCGCAAGGATCCAGCGCCGGAGGAGCCGCCTGCCCATGCCGGTCGCGGCGCTGTCGAGGACCCCGAGGAGAGTCCCCCGCTCCTGCCCCTCGCGGAGCGGCCGGACGAGCTCGAGGCTCCGGACGGTGAACGCGTCGAGGTCCATCTGATCGCACAGGGAGTAGAAGCGGAGAGGGCGAAGGTGCGCGAGGGAGCCGCGCTGGGTCTCTGCGGCGTAGCCCTGGACCGCGGCAGCGGCCGCGAGGGCTGCGCGCGGAACGCCATCCCCAGGGGAGACCAGCTGCCCTGGATCCCACGCGGATCGCGGGAGGACGGTCACCGTCGTGCGGGGGAGCGCCCCGCGCAGCGCGTCCTCGCCCTCGGGGAGGAGGACCTCGCTCGGGACGAGGCGTGCTAGCTCGCCTCGCAGGGCCTCCGGGTTCCCCGCCTCCGTCGCGGCGAACTCCCCGGTGGACAGGTCGAGGCGGGCGAGGCCGAAGCGGTCGCCGTCCGCGAGGACCGCGACGAGGTAGTTGTTCTCGCCCTGGTCCAGGGCCTCCTCCTCGAACGTCGTCCCTGGGGTGACGACACGCACGACCTCTCGCTTGACAAGGCCGGTCGCCTGCCGCGGGTCCTCCATCTGCTGACAGATGGCCACCTTGTACCCGCGCCGGAGCAGACGGTTCACGTACGCCTCCCCGCGGCGAACCGGGACCCCGGCCATCGGGTTCCCGTTCCTTGAGGTGAGGACGACGTCCATCTCCCGCGCCAGGATCTCTGCGTCCTCGAAGAACGCCTCGTAGAAGTCCCCCAGGTGGAAGAAGAGGAGGGCGTCGGGGTGCGCGGCCTTGATCCGCGCGTACTGCTTGAACATGGGCGTCGGCTCGGCCATCCGAACGAGTATACCGGGATCAGAGGGGAGCGGAGCCCGGCTTGACAAGCGCAACGGCAAGTCCGTACGATCCCCCGACATGGAGAGCGAGAAGCGCAGATTCTTCCTCGTCGTGAACCTCATCGCCGGGCAGGGGCGCTGCAAGACGCTCTTCCCCAAGGTCAAGGCGGAGCTCGACCGACGCCGGATCGACTACGACGTCCACTACACGAACGAACCGCTCGAGGCGACGGATGCGGCCCGGATGGGGCTGGAGGCCGGGTTCGAGTACCTCGTCGCCGTGGGCGGAGACGGGACGGTGAACGAGGTCGTGAACGGGATCGTCGGCTCGAAGGCGACGCTGGGGGTGATTCCGGCCGGGACGGGGAACGACTTCGTGCGCATGGTCGGGATTCCGTCCGACCCCTTTCGCGCCATCGACGTCCTCGTCCGCGGCCGGCCGCGGCGGATCGACCTCGGCCGCGTCGCGGACGACCGCTACTTCGTGAACGGCTTGGGGATCGGCATCGACGCCCAGGTCGCCCGGGACGTCCTCGAGATGAAACGCCTGCGCGGGGCACTGGCCTACCTGGCGGCCGCGGTGAAGGAAGTCTTCCGCTTCCAGCCCTTCCCGGTGACCCTCACGATCGACGGAACCGCGGAGGAACGGACCTACCTCTCGCTGGGATTTGCGAACGGGAAGTTCTGCGGCGGCGGGTTCAAGTTGGCTCCGCGCGCCCTCTTGACCGACGGGATGATCGACGTCGCCGGGATCGAGGACTTCCCCAAGCTCGTGCGGCTCCTCCGCCTCCCCCAGGCTCGCGCCGGGGCCCACCTCGGCCTGCGTCAGGTCCACTACCGGCAGGTGCGCGAGGTCACCGCCTCGTCGGACGCCGACCTCGTCGCGCACATGGACGGCGAGGCGCACAAGCTTCGCAAACCGTCCTTCCGCGTCGAGGCTGTCCCCGACGCGCTCACCCTCCTTTCCCCGTCGTAGCCGGCCTCTACGCCCGACGGAACCGACGTTCGAGGTCGTCCTTGGAGAGGGCGACGACGATGGGTCGCCCGTGCGGGCAGGAGTACGGGTTCTCCAGGGTGAACAGGCGGTCGACGAGCCCCTGCTGCTCGACCAGGGGGAGGCGATCCCCGGCCTTGACCGACGCCGCGCAGGCAAGCGAGGAGAGGACCCGGTCGAAGAGCGACTCCCTCGCGCTCCCTCCCTCTCCCAGAACGTCGACGATCTGGTCGATCGCCCTCTGAAAGCCGACCTTGGCCTGGGCCTCGGCGAGGAGAGCGGGGTACTCGCGCAGAAGGAGCGTCCCCCCGCCGAAGTCCTCCAGGGTGAGCCCGGCCTGGGCGAGGTCCGTCTGCGCCGAGGAGAGGAGGGCCGAAGCCTCGAAGGGGACCTCGACCCGAACGGGCAGGAGGAACTCCTGCCGGGCGATCCCTCCCGCGAGGAGCTCCGCCCGCAGGCGCTCGTAGAGGATTCGCTCGTGGGCGATGTGCTGGTCGATGATCTCCAGGCCGTCCGGGCCTTGAACGAGGAGGTACGTGTCGAGAAGCTGGCCGATCGCCCGGCGCTCGCCGCGACCTCTCACTTCCATCTCCTCCCGCGTCGCCCGCGCAGCCTCCGTCTCGCGGCGCAGGTCGAAAGGAAGCGTCGCTGCAGGCCGGAGACCGGGCTCTTCCCGTCTCACCGTCCGGGGAGCGGCTGGCGCCTCGGGGGACGGCTCGCGGACCCCGAGCGTGGGGACGACGAAACGAGAGCGAAGGGCGTCGGCCAGGGCGCGCGCCAGGGCGTCCTGCACCTCGCGCGGCCGGGCGAACCGGACCTCCTCCTTGCGCGGGTGGACGTTCACGTCCACCTCGTCCAGAGGAAGCTCTATCCGGACGACCGCGATCGGGTAGCTCCCCGGGCGAACGACGCCACGATAGGCCTCGGCGAGGACGTAGCTTAGGGCGCGATCGGAAACCGGACGGCCATTCACGCAGAAGAGCTGGTCGCGCCGATTCCCGCGCCGCAGGTCCGGCCGGCTGATGAACCCTGAGATCCGCAGGCTGCCCGCGGTCTCGTCGATCGGGATGCATCCACGGGCGACCTCACTCCCGTAGACCTGGGCGATGCGGTCCAGGAGGCTCGAGGCGGCCGGGGCATCCATGACGGCCCTCCCGTCGTGGCGAAGCGTGAGGCCGACGCCCGGCACGGCGAGAGCGATCCGATGAACCACCCGGCTCACCTGGAGGAACTCCGTCCTCGGCGAGCCGAGGAAGCGCGCCCGCGCTGGGATGTTGAAGAAGAGATCCCTGACCTCGACCGTCGTCCCCGGCGCGTGGGCGGCCGGGAACGGCCCGGAGACCGCTCCCGCCTCGACCCTCACTTCCCGCGCCTCTGCCTCCCCACGAGGACAGGAAGCGATCCTCACTCTCGCGACGGCGGCAATGCTCGCGAGGGCCTCCCCGCGGAACCCGAGGGTGGCGATCCGGTCGAGGTCTTCCTCGAAGCGAAGCTTGCTCGTCGCGTGGCGCTCGGTGCAGGCGAGGAGGTCGGTCTCATCCATCCCTTCCCCGTCATCGCGCACCACGATCGCGCGCGTCCCGCCCGCCTCCAGGTCCGCGGCGATGCTCTCACTTTTCGCGTCCAAGGCGTTCTCGAGAAGCTCCTTCACCGCCGACGCCGGACGCTCGACGACCTCTCCAGCAGCGATCTTCTGCACAAGCGCGGCGTCAAGGCGGGCAATCTTCATGGTGGCGTTAGCCTATCCGAGGGTCGGCCTACGGGGCAACGGGCTAGCCTCTCCCCTGGGGATACGCTATCGTAGCTCGGCCATGTACACGATTGTCGACCTGAAGAAGGCCCTGGGCCTTGCGACCACGAACCAGGTCCGAAACCGGATCGAAGCGATCAAGGACGTCCTCTCCGCAGATCTGCGGCGCGGGCCGAACAACCAGATCCTCGTGACGGAGGCCGGCCTCGAGACGCTGCGGGGCCTCCAAGCATTGTGCGATAGCGGACTAAGGATGGCCGAGGCGAGCGAGATCATCGTCAATAAGAAACTCCTGAACGATAGTTCGTACATAGGCCGTACTGATCCTTTCGCACGAGACGAGGCGAAGCCAAACGCGCCTCTCCCCGCCCTCGGGATCGAGGCGGCTGCGACGCTCGCCGCCCAGGTGGAGTTCCTGCGCGAGCGGGTCGCCTCGCTCGAGCGAGCCTCCGCGGTGAGAGGGGGAGAGAGGCAGGCGCGGGCGTGGTGGGAAGGGCTCAAGGAGGACGCGGATGGCGCTTAGTCTCCCTGTCAAGGGGAACCCCCGGCTGAAGGAAGTCATCGAACGAGCGAACGCCTCGGTGCGTCTCTCGACGCTCTGGACGGCCTCCAACGTCACGGCGATCAGCCGGATGCACATCAACGACCACGGCCCGGTGCACATCAAGATCATCGCCCACATCGCCCTCAGACTGCTTCGCCTCCTCACGGAGGGCGGGGTCACTCCGAGCGTGGTGAAGGACCACCACCTAGAGAACGCGGACGCCGAGGTCATCGTCGTCCTCGCCTCGCTCCTGCACGACATCGGTCACGTCATCCACCGGGAGAACCACGAGGAGCTCTCTCTCATCCTTGCCCCCTCGCTCATCCAGGGACTCGTCGCCGGGATCTACTCAGAAACGGACGCGACGCTCGTGGAGGGCGAGGTCCTCCATGCGATCCACTCCCACAGGCGCGACATCGTCCCCCTCACGGTCGAGGCGGGGATCGTGAAGATCGCGGACGCCTTGGACATGGAGGCCGGTCGGGCGCGGATCCCGTTCACGACCGGCGAGGCGACGATCCACTCCGTGTCGGCCATGGCGATCCGCAAGGTGAAGATCGAGAAGGGAGAGAAGCGCCCGGTGAAGATCCATGTGGAGATGTCGAACTCGGCCGGGATCTTCCAGCTCGACTCGCTCTTGCGGGAGAAGCTCCTCCACTCCGGGATTGCCGAGCAGTTCGAGGTGGTCGGCGAGGTCGTGGGCGAGGAGAAGCGAATCATCCTCGAGAAATACACGATCGACTAGGAGGCCCCGCCGATCGCCTCCGGGTCCTGCGCCGCCCTGATGGGCCGGGGAAGGGGAGGCGCTCAGGCGAGGACGCGCTGGGACGCCGAGCCGCAATGATCTTCTGATCGCAACTTCCGACGGTACCGCAACAAAAGGGCACTTTTGTTGCGACAGCTGTCCCGCGTCCGCCTCGCCTCCCCCCGTACCCTGCCAGCACGAGGCTCCCACGGAGAGGTGAGTGCTGATGCCCCTTGATGTGACACAGGAAGACTTCCTTACCCCCAGCCAAGTGCGAGCCCTGAAGGAGCACTGTCGTGCCCGCACTGAGCGAGGGGACGCAGATGGACGGACCAACCCGATCCGGGATTGGGCGATCCTCCATGTTGCCCTGGACGCGGGCCTGCGGGTCTCCGAGATCTGCGCGCTCGAGGTGGGCGATCTGATCCTGGACCACGAGCAGGCGTCGCTCATCGTCCGCGACGGCAAGGGGCACAAGAAGAGGGGCCTCCGGCTCGGCGCGGCCCTGCGCGAGCACCTCGCGGCCTTCCTCACCTGGAAGGGAGGAAACGGCGAGGCGGTCACGAGCCGGTCGCCGCTCTTCCTCTCGGGGAGAGGTCCGTCGCCGTTGACCCGAAGCGCCGTCTTCCGCATCTTCAAGGCAAACGCCCTCGCCGCCGGCCTCCCGGCGCGGTTCTCCATCCATTCGTGTCGCCATACCTACGCCTCCATGCTCTACCGCTCTTCCAACTACAACATCCGCCTCGTCCAGAAGCAGCTCGGTCACCGCTCCATCCAGACGACGCAGATCTACGCCGACGTCCTGTCCGAGGATGCCGCCTTGGCTGTAGAAAACCTACCGCAATAGGTTGTTGACGGGGCTCAAAGGCCACGATACAGTCAGGATGCCGCGTTCCAGGCGCGGACACGCTTCTTTGCGTGAAGACTCGTGGCTTTCCTCACGTTGGCGCCTGGCCGCGGCAGGGGAGCAACGACAAGGAAGCGATGACAAGGAAGGAGTTGGCAGCCCTGGTGGCGATCCCGGCCTGGCTCGCGCTCGGAGCGCAGGTCGCCCTCGCCACGCCCACCCTGAACGCCGTCGTCGGCCTCGGGGACCGCTTCGTCCCGGGCCGCTTCACGCCCGTCACCGTGGCGGTCGCCGGCCTGCCCCCAGATGCCGCTTCGCTTCGCTTCGTTCACGCCGTCGGGAATGCGTGGCGTGGGCAAGCGGCGATGACCTACGAAGTCCCCCTTGCCCTCTCCGACG
>CAYHBG010000012.1:0-9920 GCA_964354815.1 uncultured Thermotogae bacterium | reverse complement strand
GCGTGGCGTGGGCAAGCGGCGATGACCTACGAAGTCCCCCTTGCCCTCTCCGACGCCGGGACGCAGGAAGAGGTCCTTCCCCTCTACGACGCCTCCCTCCCCCTCCGTGTCGAGCTCCTGGGCAGCGGAGGAGAGATCCTTGCACGGACGCAGATCGAGCTTCGTCAGCGGAAGGAGGACGCCGCCTTCCCCGTCGCGGTGGGGTCGTTTCCCCTGCCCGTCGCCGAGCGGCTGATCCTTCTCGCTCCGGAGGAGCTGCCGCACCAGTGGTCCGGCTACGACTCGGCCGAGAGCCTGTGGATCGGCCGCACGCGCGGCGGAGTCGACGCCGACCGCTGGGACGCCCTCGCTCGCTGGGTCCTCTCCGGCGGGACCCTCGTGGTGTTCAGCGGGAGCGACTTCTACCTCCTCGACGCGCCGGTCCTTCGCGACCTCTTGCCCCTCGAGATGCCCGTCCTGATCGAGCGCGCGGACGGCGTCCGCGCGCTAGAGGGGCGGGTCCGTGAGGACGCGCGCGTCCTCCTCGTGCAGGACGACGTCCCCTGGCTCATTTCCCGCCGCTTCGGCGCGGGCACGGTCCTCCTCGTCACCACGGACGCGTTTAGCGTCGACGGGGTGGGGTTGGCCGAGCTTCGAGCCAAGGTCCCGCCCGCGCGGATCCTTTCGCTTCTGGAGACGACGTCCAACCTGCTCAACGAGCAGCCGGTGGACGGGCCGGCTCCCTGGGCCGCTCTCCTCCTCGTGGGTGCCGGCCTCATCGCCCTGTCGGCGATCGTCGTGGGGCGGGAATGGCGGCCCTGGATGGGGACTGCGCTTCTCGGCGTGTTCGGCCTTCTGGCCGTTTCATCCGGATTTTATGCTAACAGGGCGAGAACCGTGTCGGATGTATATTCCACCGCTACGGAACTACACGTTGATGCGCAGCTCGGTATTACTCTGTCTTGTACGGGTTGCTTCTCGGCGTCCCGCGACCCACTCCAGCTGGAGGTGAGCGCGGGACAGCCGCCCCTTGAAGCCCTTCCGCGCAGTCTAGAAGAGGCGTCGTACGATCTTTCCTACAGGTTGGGAAAGGCAGGCGTCAGTCTCCTGCCAGGAGAGCGGCGGCTCTTCGTGGGGCGGGACGTCGCCCCTTCCTCTTTGCACGCTCGCCTGACAGGGGATGAAGAGGCGCGGATCACGAGTCGCCTTCCTCGGAGACTCGCAGAGGGCTTGCTCATCGTGGACGGGGAAGCCTTCTCGCTGCCCCCGCTCCAGCCGGGAGAGACGACGGCCTACCTCGGGACCGCCACCGCCCTTGGGGACGCGCACCTCGGCGAGCGGGGAGCGCCGCTTGAGCGGCTGTTCGTGGAGGCGGTGCGCGCCCTTCCCCTCGATCGCGGGGTGTGGCTTGTCGCAGGCGAGGTCGTCGACGCGACGCCTCGAGGAGACGGGCCGTGGACGAAAGTGAGAGATGTGAGGCTCTACGTCGTGGAGGTGAGGCGTGACTAGGGCCTACGTCCTCGTCGACCGCGAGAGCTGGCGTCCGTTCTTCACGCTCGTCTTCTTCGCCGGGCTGGCGCTGGTTCTCTCCGTGCCTGGCGTGCGCACCGTCGGAAACCTGGCCGGGGCGTCCCTTCTCGTCAAGACCCCAACGTTCTTCTATACGCTGGCGCTCTTCATGGGTCTCCTGGGACTGGGCATCGGCGCCACCAGCGCGGAGCGGGGCGAGCGGGGAGCGAGGATGGTCCGCTGCCTCCTCTTGCGGGTCCTGCTTGGAGAGTTGCTCGTGCTCCCGTATCTTGTCTTCTCGCGAGCCCTTTTCCCCGGGCGAGAGGGCGCGTTCGCTCTCGTCATCCTCTACACCACCCTTGTCTCCCTCCTTTGCGCGATCGTCAGCCGGCTCGTTGAGCAGCCCCTCCGCTGGCGCTCGTCGACCGGGTTCCTCGTCAAGTACGTCTTCTTCCTCTCCTACAATGTCGTTCCCCTCGCGGGCATTCCCTTCCTTTCCCCTCTCGGAGCGACGCGCATCCTCCTGGAGGGGGCGACGCCCGTCGCCACCGCGGCCGCGTTCGCGATCCCCTGCGCCTTGCTGGGAGTCTTCGTCCCCTTCGCGCTTCACGTGGGAGGCAAAGAGCATGTTTAGCCTGAGTCGCTTCGAGCAGGCCGTCACCCGCCGTGCCCGTGCCCTGCGCGGCTTGCGCGGTGCCGGAATCGCTTTCGCGGTCAGCGCGGCACTCCTCCTCGCCGCCGCGCTCGCCGGGCGCCTGGCGCGGTTCCCGGTTCGCCTCGAAGCGGGGATCGCTGGCCTTCTCTTCGTCCTGGTCGCAGCGGCAGCGGGCTACCTTGTCGGCCGCGCGCGACACCCGGCGCTCCCGCGCCTCCTCCTCTCGATCGACCTTGCCCTCGGCACGGGGGAGCGCCTCTCCTCACTCCATGAGCTGCGCGCCCGCGACGCCGCCCTCCCCCTCCAGAAACGGATCGAGGAACGCCTCTCCGCGGCACCCCCGGCTTGGCGCCGCGTCGTCCATGCGCGCCTAACGGACGCCCTGCCGTGGGTAGGGGGGGTGGCGGGTCTCTTCGCCGCGGTCGTGCTCGTCGCCTCCGTCGCCTCTCCCGTTCTTGTGTCCGCGGTGGGCGGAACTCGCGGAACCTCTCCAGGAAGTGAGTCCGGGACGGCCCTTCGCCCCGACGCCACCGAGGCGGGACGAGAGGGAGTGCCAGCCGGCCGACTCGACCCGGGCGAGGGAGAGACGGCAGAGCCTCTTGTGGACACCCTCGCACAGATCCTGCGCGGCCCCCCCTCCCGTGGCCTGGCTGGGGACTTCGATCTCGAGGATTCCTCTCAGCCGCAGGGAAGGCGACGGGACGCGAGGAGCGCTCTTCAGGAGATGCTTGCTGACCTCATGCGCCGCGGCCAGCTGATGCAGAACCTCCCCCCCCTCACGGAAGCGGACAAGGCCGCCCTGCGTGACCTCCTCGCCGAGATGACGGACCCGGCCCTGCGCCAATCGCTGACGTCCCTCATGAACACGCAGGGCGGCGAGGCGCTCGAGAGAGAGCTCGCCGAGACCCAGCGTCTCCTCAATGCCCTGGAAGAGAGCGGCCGAGGAGAGGGGAGCGGGAGTGCGCAGGCGACCCCCACCGAGGACGATCAAAAGAAGGAGGAGGACGCCGAGTCCATCGGCTGGATCCCCCCGGCTCCGGCCGAGGAACAGAACACCGGCAGCAGTGAGGGGGCGGAAAGGGGGCTGGAGGAGAACGCCGAGGGAAGCGGCCTGGACGACGAGACCTCCCCTCCCCCCAACGAAGAGGGAGGGACGACCCCTGGGGCGGAGGCGACCGGGCGGGGGCGAGTCCCACCGGTCGGCGCCGGCTTCCTCCAGGAAGAGCTCCTGGGGACCCTGGGTTCGAGCGGGGACGTCCGTCGGTTCTTCACCAAGGGAGTTCCCTTCGAGCCCCCGGCGGAGGACTCGAGCTCCGTTCCAGTTCTCTCACTTGACTACGAGACCCTGCGGGCGCTCCTCGAGGCGCGCGCCCTCTCCCCGGAGGTGCAGGGGCTCGTCCGGACCTACTTCGAGAAGATCACGCAAGGAGGATCATGATCACAGACAGAGAGCTCGATGCGGCCCACGCCCTCCTGGGGCGACTCCGCGAGGCAATCGACGAGGTGATCGTCGGTCAGAAGCCGGTCGTGGACGCGACGCTCATCGCGCTCCTGTGCCGGGGCAACCTTCTCCTGGAGGGCGTTCCCGGATTGGGGAAGACCCTCCTCGTCCGCGCCCTGGCGAGCGCGCTCGGCCTGCGATTCTCACGGATCCAGTTCACGCCGGACCTGATGCCGGCCGACATCCTCGGGACGAACATCCTCACTGAGGACGGCGGGCGGCGGCAGTTCACCTATTCGCCCGGCCCGATCTTCGCCAACGTCGTCCTGGCCGACGAGGTCAACCGGGCGACGCCCAAGACCCAGTCGGCCCTTCTGGAGGCGATGGAGGAGCGGACGGTCACGGTGGGCAAGACGACCTATCCTCTCGAGGCACCGTTCATCGTCCTCGCCACGCAGAACCCGATCGAGATGGAAGGGACGTACCCTCTGCCCGAGGCTCAGGTCGACCGGTTCCTGTTCAAGGTCTTGATCGGGTATCCCTCCCTGGAGGAGTTGGTCGAGATCACGGAGCGCAACACGGAAGGAGGAGGCCTGGTGCTTCCCGCTCCGGTGGCTACGGCGCCGGAAGTCCTCGCCGCGCAGGCCGTCGTGCGCGAGATCCCGATCGCCGAGCCACTCAGGCAGTACGTGGCTCGTCTCGTCTTCGCCACCCACCCGACGAGCGAGCACGCGCCGAAGGACGTGAAGGCCTTCGTCGAGTACGGAGCGAGCCCGCGGGCCGCCATCGCCGTCATCCTGGGTGCGAAGGCGCACGCTCTCCTCGCCGGCGAGCCGAACGTACGCAAGGCCGACCTCGAGGCTGTCTTCCGTCCAGCCCTCGTCCACCGCGTGATCCGCAACTTCAAGGGCGAGGCGGAGGGGGTCTCGGTCGCCGCCCTCCTCGACCAGGTGTGGAAGGAGACGCCGGTCCTCTGATGGAGCCGCTCATCGACGAGGCGTTCCTCGCTCGCCTCGCCAACCTGAAGGTGATCGTCAAGGGCCGGAGGAAGGGGAAGCTCGCCGGCCTCCACCCCTCGCCGCGCTCCGGGCTGAGCGTCGAGTTTGCCGACTACCGGGACTACACGCCGGGCGACGACTTCCGCTACATCGACTGGAACATCTACGGCCGGCTGGACCGCGTCCTGGTTAAGTCGTTCGTGCACGAGGTCGACCTCCCGATCTACCTCCTGGTCGACCTTTCCTCCTCGATGCGCCTTGGCGAGCCCCCCAAGGCACGCTACGCCGCGAGGCTCGCCGCCGCCCTCGCCTACCTCGGCCTGCGCGGCTTAGACCGGGTCGGGCTGTACCCGTTCACCGACCGACTCCTTCCGGTTGTCCTGCCCCGTCACGGGATGGGACAGATGATGCACGTCCTCCACGCGCTCGAGAAGATGCCTGCCGCGGGCAAGACGTCGATCGACCGCGCTCTCACGGAGTTCGTCTCCAAGAGCCACGAGAGCGGCCTCGTCTTCCTCCTTTCGGACTTCCTCTGCGATGCCGGGTACCAGGAGGGGCTCTCCCGCCTCTTCCACCGCGGGGACGAGGTCGTCGTCATCCAGATCCTGGATCCGGAGGAGCTTCGCCCGACGATCGAGGGGAGCGCCCTCCTCGCGGAAGTCGAGACCTCTCGCAAGGTCCCGCTCGTGATCGGGCGGGGTACCTTGGCCCTCTACGAGCGCCGTCTCGGGACGTATCTCGCGACCCTCCGGCAGTACCTCTCCGACCACCGCGTCTCCTACGCCCTGGCGCCGACGGACGTCCCCCTCGAGGTCCTGATCCATGAGCGCCTCCGCCAGGGAGGGATCCTGCAGTGATCCTCGAGAACCCCGCTGCCCTCTCCCTTCTCGCCCTGGGGATCGGGATCGTCCTCCTCTACTTCCTCCGCACCCGCCGCCAGCGCCACGAGGTCTCTGCCCTCTTCCTGTGGGAAGGACTCCCCAACGATCCGCGGACGCGCGCGGCGCGGATTCGGGTCCGAGTCGATCTCCTGCTCCTTCTCCAGCTCCTCGTCCTGGCGGCCCTGGTCGCGGCGGTCGCGCAGCCCGCCTTGCGCACCCAGAGGCCCCGCCTGGCGAGCCTGGCGATCGTCCTCGACGGGAGCGCGAGCCTGCGCGCGCGCACCGAGGAGGGGCGTCCGATCGGCGAACTCGCCCGCGCCGAGGCGCTCGCGCTCCTGGACCGCTACTCGACGACTCCCGTCGCCCTTTTCGAGCTCTCCACCTCGCCTCGCGTCCTCGCCCCGCTCTCCGCGGAGCACGACCGGGCTCGCCGCGCCCTGGTCGGCTGGGAGCCGACCTGGTTCGCGGGCGGGACGGCGGAGGACCTCACCGGGCTCCTCGCGAGTCAGGGAGGGGCGTTCGAGCGGGTCGTCCTCCTCACCGACCATCGCCCCGACTTCTCCCTGCCCGGCCTTGACGTCGTCGTCTTTTCCCCGGGGGAGAACGTCGCGGTCACGGCGTTCGGCGTCCGGGAAGAACCCGGCGGGAACGGCTCGATCGCCTTCCTCAAGGTCCGCAACGACACCTCCTCCTACCGCGACCTCACGATCCGCGTGAGCGACGGGTCGCGCCGGGCGCTTCTTCCCGTCCTCCTCCCCCCGGGCGAGGAACAGGCCTACGTCCTTCCCTTCCCCGCCTCGCTGGGCCCGGTCTTCAGCGCCACCGTGGACGGGAAGGACTCCTTCCCGGCCGACGACGCCCGGACGTTCAGCCTCGCCCGGCGGACGGAGTGGCGAATCCGGGTCATCGGACGCCTCGATCGCTACCTGCGCGCCGCCCTAACCTCCCTCGGGCCGGTGCAGTTCCTCGAGCCGGACGATCCCTCCGAAGCCGACGTGGTCGTCGCCTGCAACGCGCCCTTGCTGGCCGGCGTCCGCGAAGACGCTCTCCTCGTCCACACATCCCTTCTCGGAGCCGTCGACCTCGGAGAGGACGAGGACGGCGACGCAGGCAGCCTGACCATCGACCAGCCGGGCGACCCGCTCCTCGCGGATGTGGATCCGCTCAACTTCCTCGCCCATCGCATCCCGCCCGTTCGCCTGCTCGCCAGCGGGACGACCGTGCTCTCCGCGGGCGGGGAGCCGATCCTGTGGCGGGCGGACCTCTCCGAGCGACGGGTCGTCCTCCTGGCTCCGGACCTCCTGCGGACGAACCTCCCGCTGACGGTCGACTTCCCCCTCCTCATCCGAAACGCCCTGCACTGGCTCTCCCTGGCCGACCCGTCCGCGCCGCCACCCGACATCGCGGCGGGCGACCCGATCCCGTTCGCTTCCTACGGGACCCCCGTCCGGTTGAAGGACCCATCCGGCCGCGAGATGGAGATCGACCCCGACGCCGCCGGGTTCCTGGCAAGAGCCCCGGGCACCTATCTCCTCACGACGTCCTCCGGGACGTACCCGATTGCGGTCAACGTCGCCTGGGAGGAGTCTCCGCGTCGTCCGGCGGCGGACGCCTTGCCCCCCGCGGACGAGGGGACGTCGACCCCGGCCCTCGCGGCCGGCCTCCTCCCGGCGTGGCCGATCGCCGCGGGCCTCGCGCTCGCCCTGCTCATCCTGGAGGGCGTCCTCTACCAGCGCCCGGGGATCCCGAGGAGGACGAAGTGATCCGCTTCGGGATGCCGCTCTTCCTCCTTTCCCTCTCGCTCCTGGGCGTTCTCCTGGTCCTCGGGAGGCGGCGGCTCCGAGAGATCCTGCTGCCGTGCCTCGCGGTGCTCCTTCTCCTCCTCGCTATCGCGGCGCCGCAGGTCCGGCGGGAGGAGCGGGCGGAGAACGTCTATGTCCTCCTCGATCGCTCCCCGAGCGTCGCCGCCGCCACGGCGGAGGGCGAGGTCGAGGATGCGCTCTCCGCCCTGCGCACCGCGAACCCCGGCCAGCACTTCGGGACGATCGCCTTCGCCTCGCGGGCGACGGTCGTCGACCCTCTGTCCGAGGAGCCCCGCCCCGGACTCGCTGTCTCCCCGGCGACGTTCGGCCGGCGGACGGACCTCGCGCGCGCGGTCGCCCTCGCCCTGGCCGCCCTCCCGGAGGGCGGCGCAAACCAGATCGTCCTCGCGAGTGACGGGAGGATCACGGAGGGCCTCCTCGAGGCGGTGAGCGCCGCGCGGGCGGCCGGAGTCCCGATCTCCGCTCTCCCCCTCGGACGCGCGGTGGAGAGGGACGCCGCCCTGGCGCGACTAGAGGCCCCAGCGCGGGTCGAGCCGGGGCGGCCGTTCCAGGTCGTGGCGAGCGTTGAGTCCCCGGCGGCTGGGGAGGCGATCCTCGCCCTGTACCGGGACGGAGACCTTCTCTCCTCGACCCCCGTCGCGCTCGAGCGCGGCCTGACGCGCTTCCAGATCCCGGACACCCTCGCTGCCGCCGGTGCCCATGCCTACCGCGCCGTCGTGAAGCGAGCGGGAGACCCCGTGCCGGAAAACGACGCGCTCGGTGCTTTCGTTCAGACCGAGGATCAGCCCTCGCTGCTCGTCGTCTCCCCTGAGTCGGCGAGCCCGTTCGTCGATCTCCTCTCGGCGGCCGGGAAGGCCTACGGGACGAGCCCCGTCGTGCCCGCCCTCGAGGACCTCGCGGACTACCGCCAGGTCCTCCTGACCGGGCTCCCCCTCGGCAGTCTCGCCCCGAGGGACATCGAGACCCTCCGGACCTTCGTGGAGGACCTCGGCGGCGGCCTTCTCGTCGCCGAGGGCGAGGAGGAGCTGCGGGGTTTCCGCGGCGGCGGGATCGAGGACCTCCTCCCGACGACGTACACGCTTCCGCAGCGCGCCGAACAGGCGAGCTTGGCGGTCGTCTACCTCCTCGATCGCTCGGCGAGCATGCGTGGCCACGCGGAGGGCGCCGTGAAGATTGACGTCGTCAAGGAGGCCGCCGCCGCGAGCGTCAGTCTCCTTGACCCGGACTCGCTGGCCGGGGTCATCGCCTTCGACCGGAACTTCAGGTGGCTTCGCCCCCTCGCCCCGGTCGCGGACGGAAGGGAGATCTACGAGGCCCTCCGCGGATTGGAGGCGAGCGGAGGAACGGACATCTACTACCCGACCGTCGAGGCCCTCGACGCCCTCGCCCAGGTCTCGGCGCGGGTGAAGCACATCCTCGTCCTCTCGGACGGGAAGACGGTGGACGAGGTGCGGGACTGGGACGGGCTCTTCGCGCGGATGCAACAGGAGACCGACGTCCATCTCTCGGCGATTGCGATCGGACCGCAGCCGAACCTCCCCCTCCTCAACCGCCTGGCCGAGGCCGGCCGGGGCACCGTGTACCCCGCCGCCGACTTCTCGACCCTCCCGCAGGTGTCCATGGCAGCGACGCAGCGCCTGTCCCGGAGCCGCTTCGTGACCGGGGAGACCCAGGTCGCCGGTCCCCTTGCTGAAGGGGAGCTCGCGGACCTTCCCGCGCTCCAGGGGTACGCCCTGACCTACCCCCGCCCCACGACCGAGATCCTCCTTTGGGCCGGCAAGGACCCGATCCTCGCCCGCTGGCGCGTCGGGTTGGGCCGGGTCGGCGTCCTGAACACCGACCTCGCCGGCGCCTGGTCCGCTCCGTGGCTCTCGTGGAGCCGGGCTCCGCTCCTCCTCGAGGCGATCCTCGGCACCGTCGAGGCGGAGACCGCGGTGGCGCAGGGCCTTGCGCCGTCGGTGGAGGTCGGCGAGGAAGGGGTCCGCGTGCGCGTCGAGGCACGCGAGCCGGACGGCGCCTTCGCCGACTTCCTCGACCTCGAGGCCGTCCTCCTCCCGGGCGGAGCCGCTGCTCCTCTTGAGCAGACGAGCGTCGGCCTGTACGAGGCCACGTTCCCCACTCTCCCCGAGGGGGGATACGCGTTGCGCACGATCGACCACACCCGCGGCCGGGTCGCCCTCGTCCCCTTCTCCGTTCCGTACCCGGCGGAGTACCGCCGGACCGGCGTGGACGAGACGACCCTCCGCGCGATCGCCCGGGCCACCGGTGGCCGCCTCCTCGTGGATGAGGTCCTCCCTGAAGCGAGGGCGACCGGGGCCGACCTCTCTTACGTCCCTGTGCACCGGCAGGTCCTGCTCGCGTCCCTCGCCCTCTTCCTCCTCGAACTGGTCCGCCGCAAGCTCCCGCGACGGCGGGGCGCGCAGGCGACGCGCGCAGACTGATCGCCCGGGCAGCGTCCTGGCGCGTTCGCTCACGCGTGGCCGCAGAACCGGCTACTCGTGCCGCTCTCCGGCGTTGGCCGTGGGGAACGGCGATTCATATAATGCCCCGACGGCGGGGAGTGGCGCAGCCTGGTAGCGCGCCTGCTTTGGGAGCAGGAAGTCGCTGGTTCAAATCCAGTCTCCCCGACCAGGA
>CAYHBG010000011.1:12901-24558 GCA_964354815.1 uncultured Thermotogae bacterium | reverse complement strand
TCCCGTGCCACGCTGGACCGTCCAGCAAGCCCTCGATACACCCTATTCTATACGCGCGGGCAACTTACGCCAAGTCCTGGAAAGCGCTTGAGCTGGGGGCGACCCTCGCTCTACAATCTGTCGCATGAAGAAGGGCCTACAGGCAGGTCTCATCGGCACGCTCACGATCGTGGTCTGTCTCCCCTCTGTGAGCTTCCCCTCTCCGGCCGATACGGGGGTGGCGTTCGCGGAGGTGTACCACGCCTTCGCGCCCCTCTTCGCTCTCCACCGTGCCTACGCAGACTACCTCTTCCTTGGGGTGTCCGTCCGCCCCCCGGCAGGACTCCCGGCGGCCTGCGAAGAGATCCCGCCGCAGCTCGACCTTCTTCGGGCAGAGATCCTCGTTCAGACGGGCTCGGCCGAGGTCGTGGCGCTGCTCAGTCGCGTCCAGGAGAAGCTCTTCTCTTTCTGCCAAGCGTATCCGGAGACCCTGGACGAGATCGCGTCACTGGACGAGGTGGGTCCGTCCCTCCTTCAGGAAGCCGCCGACGCGGGGCTCTTTGCCCGAGTCGGGGAGCTCGAGGAGGCGCTGAACAGCGCGTTCGACAAGACGGTCTCTGGCTTCGAGCCGGACCGGCAGTGGCGGTTCTCCGTTGCCTTCGCCATGCGAACGTTGCTTGAGCAGGGGGAAGTCCCCCGCTTGGAACCTGCCCTGGTGGAGATCCTCCTCGGCTCGGAGAGGAGCCCTCCCCCACCTGCGGATCTCCCGGCCTCCCTGTTGGACGACGTGGCGACCCTCGCTCGCCTCTGCGGTCGCGACCTAAGTCTGGAGGAACAGAGCGGTGCCGTGGAGCTTGCCGCAAGGATCGAGGCCGCCCTCGTCGAGGGAGGCTAGCGCGGCAACGGAAACCAGGGAGACGATCCCCCGATCGTGGGACCGCTCCTACTCGGGCAGGATCCTGGCGATTCGCCAGTACTCCTGCACGGTCTGGATAAGGCGCTCGAAGTCCTTGGAGTCGACCGGCTTGGTCATGTAGCTTGCCGCGCCGCTGTCGTAGGCTCGCGCCATGTCCTCCTCGCGTTCGGAGATGGTGAGAACAATGACCGGGATGCGCTTCAGCTGGTCGTCCTGCTTGATCTTCGCTAGCACCTCCAGCCCGTTGATCTTGGGCAGGTTGATGTCGAGGAGGACCAGGTCCGGGCGGGGGGTGTCCTCGAACTCGCCCTTGCGAGCGAGCATGTCCAAGGCTTCCTCACCGTCGCTTGCGACGTACAGATCGCACTTGAGGTCGCTCTTGCGCATCGCCCGCTTGACGATCGTGACGTCGTCGGGGTTGTCCTCCACCAGGAGGACCTTCAGCTTCTCTGGGTTCAACATGGCTCTCCACCTTCTTTTCTGGCTTGCGCCTTAGGGAGTGTAAAGTAGAACGTGCTCCCTGTCCCGACCTCCGATTCCACCCAGATCCCCCCCTTGTGCTCCTCCACGATCCGCTTGCAGATCGCGAGGCCCACGCCCGTTCCTTCGTAGTCTTCCCTCGGATTCAGCTTCTCGAAGATCCCGAAGATCCGCTCGTGGTACCGGGCCTCGATTCCAATCCCATTGTCCCGCACGAAGAACGGGATCGAGCCCGTTTCCTTCCCGTCCCGCACCGAGCCGACGTGCACGGTCGGCAGGGCCTTGTCATTGTACTTCACCGCGTTCGAGATGAGGTTGGAGAACAACTCGCGGACCCACGTCTTGTTTCCCCTCACGGCTGGGAGATCTGGCTCCACCTGGAGATTGACCCCGCGCAGTCGGGCTTCCAGGTCCTCCTTGACCTCTTCCAGGACCCGGTTCAGGTTGACCCTCTCGAACGATGCCGAGTCAAGGCGGATGCGGGCGAGCTTGAGCAGGTCGTCGATCAGTTCGCGCATCCGTTTGGAGGTCGTCCGGAGCTTGTTCAGATAGACGATCCCCTCCTCGTCCAGGCGGTCGGCATAGTCCTCAACCAGAAACCCGCTGAACGCCTCGATGGTCCGCAGAGGCTCCTTCAGGTCGTGCGAGACGACGTGGGAGAACTGTTCTAGCTTCTCATTCGTCTTCAAGAGGTGGTCCGTCTTCTCCAGGAGGCCCTGTTCGAGCTGTTTGATCTGGGTGATGTCGATGTAGTGGTCGATCCGGCCGCCCTGGTAGCGCTCGGTCTCAATGGGGGTAGAGCGGTACTCCAAGACGCGCTCGTCGCGGTTGGCGGCCGGCCGGACGCGACAGGTGTGCGATTCGACCCGCCCGCCATTCCTGGAGGCGTCCTCCAGGGCGCGGCGGAAAGCCTCCGCGTCCTCGAAGGAACCGATGTAGCGAGAGAGGGCCTTGGGGGTGTCGACCCCAATCAGCCGGTCGCGGTCGATCCCGAAGAAGCGACCGACCGCCTTGTTCGCCCACACGACCTGTCCAGCCCGGTCGGTGATCAGGATCCCGGAGTCAAGGGTGTCCACGGCCTCTTCGATCAGGTCGCGATAGCGCGCCTCCGTTTCTGCAAGCCGGCGCCGGAGTTCCGCCTGCTGGCTCAGATCGGCGGCCTCCATGACGGCAACCCGCTCTGTGACGCGCGTCGCCTTCAACTCGACCGGGATCGCGGTCCGCTTCTCGGAGATGAAACGGGCCTTCACATCTCGCACCTCGCCCCGCTCAAAAAGCCGGGCGAGCTCGACCTTCACGGCGTCCAGGTCCTCGGGGTGGGCATACTCCGCCAGGGCAAGGGACCGCTTTGTCGCGAAGCCGATCATGGTCCGCGAGGCTTCGTTGCGTCTGAGGACCGTTCCCTCCTTGTCGATCAAGTGAAGGGCGTTCATCGCATGCTCGAAGATCTGGTCGTCGTAGGGCTCAAGGACGCTCTTCGCCCGACGCCACCGCTCCCGCCGCCGCTCGCGCCGGTGGACGGCGAGGGTCATCGTGAGCCCCAGGGCGAGATCAAGGAGGAGGAGAGAGGCGGGAAGAGCGAGGGAGCGCCCCTGGAAGCGGGTGAGGAGAAGGACGGCGCCGACGACCACGGTGGCCGCACTGAGGACGAGCCCGCCGCGGAGGGTCGTCCACGCGGTGCCGAGCAAGAGGGGGACGGCGACGGCCGTGGCGACGAGCCACTCGGGGGACGTCTCTGAGGAGGTGAGGAGAACGACCGCGAGGACTGCGATGACGTAGGCGACGACAACCAGGAGCGCCTTCTCCACCGGATTCAGCCGATTCGCCAAGGAAGCCCCGTCCTCCGAAGGGCGCTCACGCCCTCTGCTCTGCGACACCGAAGCGCCCATGGCGACTGTAGAAGAAAGTCCCGCCATCCAGGAAGGACAAGGATCACCTGGGCGGGAGACGTTCTTCTTTGGCGGGTCAGATGATGAGGTTGGCGTTCAAGTCCACGGAGAACGGCTCCATGATCTTCTGGAGGTATTCCTCGCGCAGGATCCGGATCCGCCGGCTCTCGATGGCGATAATCCCGCGGCCCTCCAGCTCCGAGAGGGTGCGAATCGCGGTCTTCGAGGAGACGCCAGCCATCTCCGCGAGTTCGGCACGCGAGAGCTCGACCCCGCTCTTCCCCAGGTGCAGGATCAGCCGTGCCAGGCGCTCCTTGCTCGAGGAGTAGGACCGCTCGGCAAGCTTGTTCTGGAACGCCTTCAGTTCTTCGGAGAGCTTCTCGTACAAGCGGAAGATGGTCTTGGGATGTCGCTCGAGGAAGTAGAAGAAGTCGCCGCGCTCGACAAACCCCACGGTGACGGGATCGAGCGTCTTGGCGTAGGCGTTGTGACTTCCCTTGTCGAAGAGCGTGGTCTCCCCCAGGATCTCCCCTGGGCCGACGATCTTCAGGATCTGGCTCTTCGCTCGCATGCTGCGCTTCACAAGCTTGACCATCCCCTCGAAGACGAGGTAGAACCCAAATGCCGGCGCGCCTTCCTGGAAGATGATCTCACCGCGGCCGTAGTTGATCTTGCGCACCGACTCGCGAAGCTTCTCGAGGTCCTTCTCTTTCAGGTCGGAAAGGATCCGGAAATCCTTGAGCTCGATCATTCCTACCCCCTCTCTCCTCATCGCCTAGTCCCCCCGTCACCCCGTGCTCGCCCCCCGGTCACCCGGGCAGGGGGGTCAAACGTCCCGCATTGTAACAGAGATCACACTGGAAACCAAGACCCTGGGCGTGGCTGGCCTGCCGTGCCTTCGCCTGTCGCAGGATTCCGTTGGGAACGGGGTTCTTGACACGCCGACACACGCTCCTTAAACTCCTCTCTGTACGCCGAGGTGGCGGAATTGGCAGACGCGCAGGATTCAGGATCCTGTGGGGATAACCCCCCGTGTGGGTTCAAGTCCCACCCCCGGCACAGCCCACGGAAAGCCGTCCCTACCGGCCGTTCGTCGCGACTCCCTTTCTTGTAGACAGCACCCACTCGTCGTCTGGTTCGGGTTCCCTGAGCCGGGCCGCCGCTAGAGACGCGCGGCGAGGAGGGCAAAACCCACAAGAATTCCCTGTACGATCCAGAGGCGGACGGTCAACTTCGGCTCCGCGACCTCCCACGCCGGGAGAAGGAACGGGTAGTCGACTCCCTCCGCGTGCTCGAAGTGGTGGTGAAGAGGGCTGATCTTGAAGATCCGCCGCCTGCACAGGCGGAACGAGAGGACCTGGAGGACGACCGACAGGGTCTCCAGTGCGGGGACGCCCGCGACGAGGGGGAGGAAGAGGGTTCTCCCGCCGCTGATGGCGGCCGCGGCGATCGCCCCTCCCAGGGCGTAGGCCCCGACGTTGCCCACGAAGAGGCGCGCGGGGTGGGCGTTCACCCACAGGAAGCCGGCCAGTGCGCCCATCAAGGGGAGGACCCCCGTCGCGGACGCCGGGGAGAGGGAGAGGAGGCCCCCCAGGGAGAGGAGGGCGACGCCGCTCGCCAAGCCGTCGAGGCCGTCGGTCAGGTTGACGGCGTTCATCGTGACGAGGAGCGCTGCCCAGGCAAGGGCGATCGCAGCCAGGGGCGACAGGGCGAAGGCAACGGAGGAGAAGGGAAGGAGGAGGGGCTGGCGGACGACATCGAGGAAGCCCACGGCGAGAACGATGGCGACGACACTCCCGATCCCGACCTTTGACAGAGGGGATAGGCCGAGGGATCGCTTCCGCCCGAGCGAGAGGAGGTCGTCCGCAAGGCCGATCGCCCCGCAGGCGAAACCGCAGACGAGCACGAAGAGGCCCTCCCGGGGGAGGTTCCCCGTGACCGCCAGGAGGAGAGAGGAGAGTCCCCAAAGGAAGAGGACAACGATCCCGCCCAGGGTCGGGGTCCCGGCCTTTCTCTCGTGGAGGACAGGTCCCTCGGGGCGGATGTGTTGGCCCAGGGCGGCCCTCCTCATCCATCGGGAGAGAAGGGACGCACCGATCGCTCCCGCCGGAACGAGGAAGAGGGCGATCCCGAGGGCGAGGGTCACGCGGGGGGCCCTCTGAACTCCCCCTCCGTGTCGAGGATCCTGTGCCGGACGCCGGCCAGGGACGCCCCGTCCGCGCCCGGCACGGCCGCCTCGACGAGCTTGAATAGCGCGTAGGTGGTGAGGAGGCAGAACCGCTGAGACTGGCAGCCGCGGAGGACCTCTGGGGAGAACTGCGTCGCTCGCCGGCGGGGGTCGAGCTCGCGGGACCCGGAGACGACGAGGATCCCCTTCTCCGGTCCTTCCCCTTCCGTGCGGTTGAGGTCGACCCGGTCGAGAAGGCGCCGGTAGGGTGCGAGCCCGACCTCAGCCTCTTCGCAAGCGGAGACGACGACCGTCGCATCCCCCTCAGGAGAGGAGAGAAGAAGGTCGCCGTCGGAGATCTCGACCTCGAATCCCAGGGTAGCGAAGGCCTGCTCAACGGCGGGGAGGAGGGAGAATCGCCCCTTGGTGTAGAGAAGTCGCTTGGGATAGGCCACCGATTCCAGGCGGTCGGAGACCTCATCGATCTTCTGGTCAAGCTTCTCTCGCCGTTCTCGCAGAGAGCCGAGCTCGTCTCGCAACGCGTCCTCTCCGGGGAGGGCGTAGGAGGGGAGCCAATCCGGATCAGGGGAGAAGGCCGGGCGGAGGACCATGCCCTTGAGGGCTTCCACGAGGGCCGCCGCCTCTCGCGCCGGCGGGACACCCTCTACGGCCGGGAGGAGGGCGAGGCGCCCCTCATCGAAGGGGAGGACGAGGGCGACCGCGTCCCCTGCCCGGTTCCGGGCGAGGACGGTGGCGAAGCGATCAAGCGGTGTCCCGAGCGAGTCCTGAAAGATGGCATGGTAGACGACCCTCCCCGTGAACTCGGCAAGGTAGTCCTCGAGCGGGTGTCCACTCCCGGCAAGGACGAGGTCCTCGCCCTTTCGGGCCAGGAAGCGAGTGTTCGCCGGGAAGACCAGTTGGTGCTGGCGGTCGACGAGGGAGACGCTCGGGAGCCAACTCATCCGGTCGATCCGCTCTGCAGGCAGGCCAGGGGAGACGACCTCCAACCCCTCCCCGCGCGGGTGGAGGCGGACGACCGCAATTCCCCCGACCCGGGTGAGGAGGTCACTCGCCTCGGCTCTCCTTCGAGTCATCGTTCGGGAGAGGGTTCGTCCGTAGCCGCGGTCACTGTCAGTGTAGCTGCGTCGCGCTCCGTCGCGCTCCGGGGGGACATCCTGAACGAACCGCTCGCTCACCGAGCGCGGGTCGACAAGCAGGGCCTCGCACGAGGCGAACGAAGGGGCGTCGTAGAACCCATCCTCGTGCACGTCCGAATGCGTAAGCGCCCAGTCAATCGCGAGGAACCGCACAGCCATGAGCGGCATCTTACCCCGCGTGGGACCGGACGGGCAAGAGAAAAGGGGGCCGCCGAGGCGGCCCCCTGAGGGACTTTGAAGGCTGTAGGCTACGGTTCGAGGTCCTGGATGCGCGTCGTCCAGTTGACGATGCGGATAGCCGTGTTGTAGATGATCGGCTGCCCGATCCGGAAGTTCAGGCTCGGAACGAGCGGCCCGCCCGACCCGGTCGGAAGCCCAGCCACAAACGGGGCGTACGGCGGGTTCACCATGAAGTTGCGCAGGTAGACGAACGTGCGCGACTCCTCGAGGGTCCCGTTTCCGTCCGTGTCGAGTTTCAGGCTCATCCAGACGCTCTGCGACGCCGGAACCTTGAAGCTGAAGTCAATCGATCCCGTCGTCAGGTTCCCCTCGAAGAGGAGCGTCTTCCCCGAGTCGGTCGGCGTCGGGACGATCCCCAGCGGGACGACCCCGCCGCTTGTCGACTGGTTGACGTTCTGGAAGGAGCTATCCGTGCGCAGCTCGATCCGATAGCCATGGGGGCTTATCCAGCTCGCTCCGGCGTTCACGGTGACGTGCCAGGTATCGGCCCCCCAGACAAAGATCCCTGGGGTTCCACCCATCGCCGGGGTCCCGGGAGTCCCTCCCGAGGTGGCGACGGCGACGCCCTGCGTGACGCTATTCGAGAGTCCGCCGTTGTCGGTCACCGTGAGTCGGACCGGACGCAGGCCCGGGCTGTAGAAGCGGACGGTCGTGACCGGGCCGACGGCGTCCGTCGTCCCGTTTCCGTCGAGGTCCCACTGATAGGAGACCACGGTCCCATCCGGGTCGTAGGAGCCAGAGCCATTCAGCGTGACGAGTTCGCCGATCCCCGGAGAGGGCGGGGTGTAGCCAAACACCGCCACCGGGGGCTGGTTCGTCGTGGAGACGAGGACAGAGAGCGTCCTCGTGTTCGTCGCTCCGGCGTTGTCCGTGACGGTCAGGGTCGCCAAGTAGGATCCCGGCGCCGTGTACTGATGGAAGCGGACGCTTCCGCTCTCGGCCGGGCTGCCGTCCCCGAAGTTCCAGGAGTACGCCGCGACGGTCCCGTCGGGATCAGACGACGCGGTCCCGTCGAAGCGGATCCACTGCAGGACTGTCGTTGGATTCGGCGACGCGCTCGCAACCGCGGTGGGAGGCAGGTTTGCCGACCCGACCTGCAGTGCGTAGGTCTCTGTGTCTGTTGCCCCGCCGTTGTCCGTGACCGTCAGGGTGACGGTGTACAGGCCGGCGGCCGTGTACTGGTGGAAGCGCACGTTCCCGCTCTCCGGCGGCGTCCCGTCCCCGTAGTTCCAGGAGTAGGTCGTGATGAAACCGTCCGGGTCGGACGAGGCCGTCCCGTTGAACTGGACCCACGCCCCGACCGCCGGGTTGGGCGGCGTCACCATGAAGGAGGCCGTCGGAGGCTGGTTCACGGGACCGACGCTGATCGAGCGGATCTCCGAGTCCGTCGCTCCGCGGTTGTCGGTGACGGTCAGGGTAACCGGGTAGGTTCCGGCTGCGCCGTAGGCGTGCGAGGCGGTGGGCCCGGCCCCGATCGCGCCGTCGCCGAACGACCAGTTGAAGGAGACGATCGTCCCGTCCGGGTCATATGAGCCGGATCCGTTGAACAGGACGGGACTCCCCACGAGCGGGTTCGGCGGGGTGGTCGTGAACGCGGCCACGGGCGGCTGGTTGGTGGGACTCGTCTGGCAGAGGGCCACGTTGAGCGTCGTGTTGGCCAAGACCGTCACGCTCTGCGTTGAGGTCGGGCAGCCCGACTTCGCCAGGACGACTTGGTGCGTGCCGACGGTGACATAGACCGTGCGTGGCGTGTAACCGATGAAGGTTCCATCGAGGGTGATCGCCGCTGCGATCGGAGCCGAGTTGGCCGTCGCGTTGATGGTCAGAGTCTTGTAGGTGGGCGGGGTCCCGGAGACGACCTGGAAGCTCGTCCAGTTGCTCGCCCAGGTTGCCACTGGAACAAGCCCGAGAACCTGAACCTCGAACTGGCTCTTGAACGCATCCGGGCTATTCGCGATCAGCGGGAACGGGTCGGACAGCTGGAACTCCTGTACAACGTCCCAGGGCTGCTGGCTCGCGAAGATCTGGAGATACTCGGTTCCCGTTGGCAGCGTGACTTGCCATCTGTAGAGGAGGTTGTCGGGGAGCTGGTGTTCCCCTGCGGTGACGTAGTTGTCCTGGGAGTACGGATTCGGGAAGAGGCGCGTGACCTTGCCCGCTGCGTCGATGTCGAACAGGTAGATGTAGGCTGCCTGGCTGACCTGGTAGTGGATGGTCACGTAGTCGAGGACCTTGTACGCCCCCTTCTCCATCCAGACACTCACGGAGAAGGGACTCTCGTCGGGCGGCTTGATGATGATCCCTTTCGGGGCCACGGGCTGAGCCAGGCCAAGCGCACTCAGGACAAGCGTCAGGATGAGCAGGCCGGCTCCCATCGATAGCCAACGTCGCGTCATGGTACCCTCCTTCACTTCTTCGGCTGATCTAACGCGTTCAGAACTACACTTGTCAAGTCCCCCGCCTCGACCCGCGCAAGGACCAGGCTCACGTCCTGGGGCAAGAGGACGGTTCCCGAAAGCCTCGTCAGGCGGAGAGTCACCGCGTCCAGGAGGAGGTAGCCTTCGAGGGGGCTCCCTCCGCCCTCGAGGTAGTCCGCGAGGGTGTCGGCGATTTCGCTCACCAGGGCATCGAAGCGAGCGGACGGGAGAGCCCCTAGGGGCGCAGCGGCCTCCGTCGGGGCGCTGAAGATCCGCTTGGCGTACAGGAGGTCGCGCACCTCGACCTCGAGGCGCGCGCGCTGGGCGACCCCCTGTTCGATCGCGAGAAGGGGGACGCCGCGGGCCAGGCCCTCGCAGGCCTTGCTGACGAGCATCGAGGCGGGAAGGCCGTCGCGGAGAGCCCCCGCGACGATGAGGAGGATTCCTTGTTTCTCCGGTCCGTTCCCCGGAGCGTGGGAGAGTCCTTCGACGAGGAGGAGCGCCTCTTCGACCTCTAGGCGGTTCTGGGAGAAGCCCACCTCGAACGCCTGCCGGATCTCGGCCTCCCCGGGGAGAGCGAGGCTCGACAGAGCACGCTCGAACTCCGGAATCCCTGCCGCCGCGAGGCAGGTCGCACCCACGAGCAGGAGGGCAGCGAAGGCGAATGTGGAGCGGACTCGGTTTCGCGTCACGCCCCATCACCGGCCCGGCCGACGTAGCGGACCGAGTTGTACTCCCCAAAGCTGCGCACGACCTCATCGGCGAGCGGGTCCTGTCCCCACCAGCGGCCGTCGACGACGAACGCGTACTCGTGGCGACCCGGCGCGAGAGGGATCGTCGCCGTCCAGATTCCGTCTCCGTCGCTATCTGAGAGCGGGGTGGCTTGCCAGCCGTTCCACGTCCCGACGACGGCCACGCTCTTCGCCCCTGGGGCAGGCATGATGAACAGGACCCCGGCAGCGCCCCGCGCATCCCCTGCGCCGGCGGCGGTAAGGCGGAGCCCGGGCTCGCGCCACGGGCTGACCTTCCCCGCGAGGAGGACGCCCACGAGGAGGAAGAGCACCGCGGTCGCGGTCACGACGGCCAACTGGCCGATGCGAGCCCCGCGGGTCGGGGCAAGAAGCCGCCGAAGCGCCTCTGACGGGCGGAGTCGAGGGAGGCGCCCGGCGAGTTCCGTCGTGACGCACTTCTCGAGTCCGTCCAGTCGTGGCCTTTCCCTCGCGACCTCCTGGTGTAGGGTGTCGCGCAACGCCTCTTCTAGGCTATCCGCGCTCATGGTGGATCACTCCATCCTTCTCGATCTTCTCTTTCAAGAGGAGCTTCCCTCGGTGGATGCGGGTCTTCACGGTCCCCTCCGGGATGGCGAGGACCTCGGCGATCTCCTGGTAGGAGAGCTCGTTGTAGTAGCGCAGGACGAGAGGAGACCGGTACGAGGGAGGGAGGGTGTCGAGCGCCTGGCGGACCCTCTTTCCGCGCTCTTCGCGCGCCACGGCAACTTCCGGGCTGATTCCACCGACCCCTCCCGTCTCCTCCTCCGTTTCCTCGGGGGAAAAGACGGGGTGGTAGCGCCGGTAGCGGAGGCGATTCCGGCACAGATTCGCTGCGACGGTGAACAGCCACGTCGAAAAGCGGCGGTCGATCTGGTAGCGCCGGAGGTTCTCGTAGGCGCGAATGAACGCGTCGTGCGTGATGTCCTCGGCGTCAGCGCGATTGCGAAGGAAACCGAGGCACAGACCAAAGACGGCGTCCTTGTAGCGCACCACGATCTCACCCCAGGCGTCCACTTCTCCCTCCAGAGAGGCCCGCAGTAGGCTGACCTCGTCCCAAACGCGGTACACGCTCTTCGTTGCCTCCTCGGACGACACTATACCTACACCCTTGAGGAGGGGAAAGTTCCTCTGGCCGACACCGATCACCTCGCCTTGGGACGAACTCTCCCCTCTGCCCTGGTCGTCGTCCCTGGGTTCTGGCGCTGAGCGGGCGCTAGACTGAAGCGCGCCGTATCTGCGCCTTTGAGTCGGTGTCGAACCTAAGGAGGACAGCGCGATGTCAGTAAAGAGAAGTGCGTGCGGGAGCGTGAAGCCCCTCGTCGCCACGCTCGCCCTGGTGGGCCTCCTGGTGGGGCTTGCCGCCTGCCGTGGCTTCTTCGGACAGGGGCCGATCGCCCTCCTGAACGTCATCCTGCCTGCAGAGGACGAAGAAGCTCCGATCGAGGCGACGTTTGACATCAGCTCCTCGACCGACCCGGACGGGACGATCGCGACGTACGAGGTCGACTTCGGGGACGACTCTGCGGCCGCGACGGGGACAGACGTCGCTGATGTGATCCTCCACACCTACGTGGAGGGGGGCAACTACAAGGTGACCCTTACCGTCACGGACAACGACGGGCGAATTGATAGGGACGTCAAG
>CAYHBG010000011.1:8844-12801 GCA_964354815.1 uncultured Thermotogae bacterium | reverse complement strand
CCGGCCTGGTCGCCGAGCGGGGACCTCCTGGCCTTCTCCCGCGAGCGAACGCTGGGCGGGATCATCGATATCTACGTGATCGATGTGGCTCTTGGGGCACCGAGCGCCCAATCGCTTGAGGACTACGTCAACGACCGGCTCGCGGAACGGGATCCCCCTGTCGCGCCGGTCGCAGCGGGCTCGATCACCTCGATCAACCACGAGTTCTGCCCATACTGGCTCGAGGATGGGTCCGGGCTCGTCTTCGTGCGCAAGGTGGCCGGAGCCCACCAGCTGTACCTCGTCTCCTTCGAGACGGGGTTGGTGACGCCGGCGCTCACGACGAGCGGGGCGAACGTGATGCCGTCGTCCGTGCGCTAGAGAGCACTCCCTCCGGATGAGGGGGTGAGAGGGTCTCTGCCCCCGGATGGCCCCGCTGGCGAGCGGGGCCGCTCCTTGATCCGCACAACGAGGAAGGCCACCCCCGCGACCGCAAACGCCAGGAAGAGAGGGAGTTCGCCCTGCGCGGTGTACGGCGAGTGATCCGAACGCCTGTCCACGGCGGCAGTCCAGGTTCCGGCTCCCGTTCGCTCGAGCAGGATTCTTCCGCGCGGGTCGACGACGCCCGACACCCCGCCATTGGCGACCTGGACGAAGAAGCGCCGGTTCTCTACCGCTCGGAAGACGGACAGCGCAAAGTGGGCTTGAAGCTCCGAGGAACCCGCGAACCAGGCGTCGTTGGTCACGGTGACGAGAAGATCTGCGCCGTTGCGGGAGAAAGCGCGCGCCGCGGCCGGGAAGGTGGACTCAAAGCAGATCGGGGTTCCGAGGCCCCCCAGAGGAGCGAACGACCGCCCTGGGATGACGTCGACCGGGACGAACGGATCGACGAGGGGGGCAAGGCCGATCGCTTCGAACAGCCCGCGGCCCGGAATGACCTGGCCGAACGGGACGGGGCGCGCCATATCGTAGACTCCGACGGGCTCGCCGGTCGGTGAGAGGAGGGCGACGCTGTTGTACAGTTCTCCGTCTCGCAGATCGCCCGTTCCGATAAGAAGGGCTGCCCCCGACTCTCGAGCGAGTTCCGCGAAGGGGCGAAGATAGCGGGTCTCGCGCAGGAGGTACTCCGGGAGGATCGACTCGGGGAAGACGATGAGGGCAGGACCTTCCGTCGCGGCCTCTCGACCCGCGGAGATGTAGTGCGCCAAGAGCTCGTCGGGGCTCTCTCCCTCCATCTTGACCTCCTGAGGGACGTCGGAGCCCACGATCCCGACCTTGAGGGAGGTGCCCCCCTTGGGGATCGGGAGGGCGGAGACGAGGGCAAGGAGCCCGACGATGCCGATGGCGACGGCGGCGTAGGCGCGTCTCCGACGCAAGGCGAGGTAGACGGCCGCGTTCACGGCGACGATCGCTGCGGTGATCGCCCACGGCCCGGCGAGTGCGGCGAGCTGAATCAGAGGCGGGAAGCGGTAGAGCGTGCTGTAGAGAGAGCAAAAGCCGATTCCGAGCGGACCTTGGGCGCGCAGGATCTCAAGGAGGGTGAACAGGACCGGCGCAACGAGGAGAAGGCTCGCGTCGAAGCGCGTCCCCCGACGGACTCTGCCCGTCAGGAGCCCGAAGGCGCCTCCGAAGAGGGCGAGGTAGGCGACCACGAGGACGTAGGCCGGCGCGATCCAGGGGCTGAACCGAGTCAGGGTCAGGAGCCAGCGCAAGTCGACGGCAAACAGGGAGGCAAAGGAGAGGAACCCGGCCAGGAACCCGCCCCTTTCCTCCAGGGCGAGGAAGAGGGGGACAAGGGCGACGAACGCAAGCGGTGCCACACCGAGGCCGGGCATGGCCAGGGCCAAGCCGCCTCCAGCGGCAAGAGCGAAGAGGCCTTTCCTTCCCGGGCGGTCACTCATATACTGCGGATCATACCACCGGAATCCGTCGAAGGGGGAGGGACATGCATCCAGTCCTGGTCAAGATCGGACCGCTCGTCATCCGCTACTACGGCCTGATGTACGTGGTCGCGATCGCGCTGGGAGCCTTCCTTTTCTCCCGGGAGGCCCGGCGGCGGCGGCGGCTTCCTCTCTCGACGGAGGACCTCCTCGACCTCGTCCTGGTCACGATCCCCGCGGCGGTCCTCGGCGCTCGGCTGTACTACGTCGTCTTCCAATGGGGGTACTACCGACTGCACCCGATGGACATCTTCAAGCTCTGGGAGGGGGGGCTGGCGATCCACGGCGGGGTCCTTGCGGGCGCTCTTGCCGTGTACCTCTTCTGCCGCGCGAAGAAGGCGCGCTTCTGGACAGTCACCGACGCCCTGGTCCCGAGCCTGATTCTGGGTCAGGCCATCGGCCGGATCGGGAACCTGATGAACGGAGACGCGTACGGCACCCCGACCACCCTCCCGTGGGGGATCCGCTTCCCGGCCGAGTCCCCGGCGGGCCAGGCCTACCCCGGCCTCGCCACGCATCCGACGATGATCTACGAATCGCTGCTCAACTTCGCTGTCTTCGTACTCCTGTGGGGGATTCGCAAGCGCGGCTACAAAGACGGGTACTTGACGGCCCTCTACTTCCTCCTGTACTCGGTCGCCCGCTCGATCGTGAGCCTCGTGCGTGCGGACGACCTCTACCTCGGTCCGATCCGCGCACCCCACGCGATCAGCGTCCTCTTCCTCTTGGGGTTTGGGGCGTTCATCCTCCGGCGTCGGCTGTACGAGCGGGTCACGCCTGGAAGCGCTCCCCCAGATAGAAGCGCCTAGCCAGAGGGTCGTCCAGGATCTCCTGCGGCGTCCCGGCCGTGATCACCCGCCCCTCGTTCACGAGGTAGGCGTAGTCCGTGATCGTGAGGGTGTCGCGAACGTTGTGGTCCGTGACAACGATCCCCAGCCCTCGCTGCTTGAGGGCCAGGATCTCGCTCTGCAGCTCTGCAACCGAGATCGGATCGATCCCGGAGAAGGGTTCGTCGAGAAGGATGTACGCCGGGGAGGTGGCCAAGGACCGGGCGATCTCCAGGCGTCGTCTCTCTCCGGAGGACAGGGTCCCCGCGCGCCGGCGGCGGAGCGGCTCAAGGCGAAACTCGCACAGGAGCTCCTCGCGCAGGGCTTCCCGCGCCTTCCGCGTCTGCCGCTCCAAGACCAGGTCCAGATTCCCCTCCACGGTGGCGCGGGTGAAGACGGACGGCTCCTGGGGGAGATAGCCGATCCCCCTTCGGGCCCGCTCCCAGAAAGGAAGGGGGGAGATCTCCGTCCCATCGAGCACGACCCCCCCCGCCTCGGCGGCGAGGAACCCGATGATGAGGTAGAAGGTCGTCGTCTTCCCGGCTCCGTTCGGTCCGAGGAGGCCGATCACCTGCCCTCGCTCAACACAGATCGAGAGCCGGTCCACGACCCGGCGACCGGCGTAGCTCTTCACAAGGTCCCTTGCCTCAAGGGCCATGATTCTCCCGAAGGAAGCTCCGCGCCAGGACAAGGTGGACGCCGCTCGCGGCGGCGGCGCCGTCTGCATCCAGTCTCAGAGAGAGAGCCGCGATCTGACCTTCCGGCAGGATGCCCTCGACGTTCCCCAGGAGGGTGACCGTCCCTCCGTCCTCGTCGACCTCAACCCGCGTCGCGCGCCAGGACTCCGCCTCTCGTTCGATCTCAAGGTTTCCCTCGAGCACAAGCTGCCCGTCGGCTTCCTCTGCCGCCTCGCCGCGGACGCGAACGGCGGGTCGATCGACGAGCGCGGTGAAGCCGCCGCTCACGAGAGAGCGTCCCGTCCTCGTCTCGTAGCTGAGGAGGGCTGCCTGGATCGTCCCGCCGCGGGAATGGATGGCGACGGGCCCCGTGCGGACCTCCCCCGCCGGCTCGTGGAAGGTCAAGCTCTCCCCCTCCAGGCGGAAGCCGTCCCCGCGCTCCACCTTGACGTCGCCGGAGAGAGTCCCCTCCGTGCCGTCGAAGGTGAAGGTCTTTCCGTGCGCGGTGAGGTCGCCCCCCCGGGAGTAGAGCAC
>CAYHBG010000011.1:0-8744 GCA_964354815.1 uncultured Thermotogae bacterium | reverse complement strand
ACGAGGCGGTTGTCGGGAGACGTCCCGGTCACGCGCAGTCCGGCCTTCTCGTACTGCGCTCGGTAGGTGGGGTTGAACTCATACCGATGGCGGTGACGCTCCGCGATCCGGTCCGCGCCGTACGCGGCGTGGCTTCGGGAGCCCGCGGAGAGGACGGTCTCGTACGCCCCGCGGCGCATGGTTCCACCCTTCTCCGCCACGCCCGCCTGCTCCTCGAGGAGGGCGATCACCGGGTGGGGCGTCCTGGGGTCGAATTCGGAGCTGTTCGCGCCCTCCAGGGAGAGGACGCTCCGTCCGTACTCGATCACCGCGCACTGGAGCCCGAGGCAGATCCCAAAGAAGGGGATCCCCCGTTCGCGCACGTAGCGCACGGCCTCGACCTTTCCCTCGATCCCGCGGTCCCCGAAGCCTCCGGGGACGAGGAGCCCCTCCACGTCCTGAAGGTGCCCCTCCGGACCCTCGGCGGCGATCTTCTCAGCGGAGATCCACACGAGGTCGATCCCTGCGTCTAACGCCGCGCCGGCGTGAAGGAGCGCCTCGTGGATGCTCATGTACGAGTCACGCAGCTCAACGTACTTTCCAACAATCCCGATGCGCGTGCGCCGTGCGGGGCGGCGGAGACGTTCGACGCGCCCTTGCCATGCCGTGTCGGCCACCTCGCGTCGTGGAAGTCCCAGCCGCTCTGCGATCCGCCGGTCGAGCCCCTGCTCTTTCAGGACGAGCGGGACCTCGTAGATCGAGAAGAGATCCGGGTCCTCGATCACGTTTTCCTGCGGGACGTCGCAGAACAGGGCGATCTTGCGCTTGACCGGCTCGGAGAGGGGGCGGTCGCACCGGGCGACGATCGCATTGGGCTGAATCCCGATCGCACGCAGTTCCTTCACGCTGTGCTGCGTCGGCTTCGTCTTGATCTCATCCGTGCTCGAGAGGCGGGGAAGGAGAGTCAGGTGGATGAAGAACGTGTCCTCCTGGGGGAGCTCGTCCTTCAGCTGGCGGAGAGCCTCCAGGAAAGGGAGCCCCTCGATATCGCCCACCGTTCCTCCTACCTCGACGACACCGATCTCCGCCCCGTGCAGATCGAGAGGCCGGCGGATCAGGCGCTTGATCTCGTCCGTGACGTGAGGGATGACCTGGACTGTCTTGCCGAGGTAGGCTCCGGCGCGTTCGGCGCGGATGACGTTCCAGTAGACCTGGCCGGTCGTGATGTAGTTCGCCGAGCAGAGCTCCTCGTCGAGAAACCGCTCGTACCGGCCAAGGTCGAGATCGGTCTCCATGCCGTCGCGCGTGACGAAGACCTCCCCATGTTCGTAGGGATTCATCGTCCCGGCGTCGAGGTTGACGTACGGGTCAATCTTCTGTAGGGTGACCCGGTACCCTTGGAGCTTGAACAGGAGGCCGATCGAGGCGGCTACGACCCCCTTGCCGAGGCCGGAGAGGACCCCTCCGGTGACGACGATGAACTTGCGCACGCTCCCTCCTGAGTGGCCGTCCGGGCCGCCACAGGATAAAGGCGACGATCGCCTCGCGCAACCGGGATGGTCGTCGGAGAGACGGGCGTGGATGGTTGTTGTGGGGGCTAGGAGGTTGCGCTATAATGCCGACCTTGAGTTCACCAAGCTAGAAAGGATCGATGCCGCATGTTGAGGATCGTGCTGGAAGTCTTCTTCTTCATCGACTGCTTCGCTCTCATGGGCCTCGTCCTCATCCAGATGAGTGAACATTCCGGGCTTGGAGGGGCGTTTGGGTCCGGGATGTCGAGCACCGTCTTCGGTCGGGACGAGGCGAAGGACCCCAAGCGGACGATGACGTCTGTTCTTGCGGCCGTGTTCATGCTCTTGGGGCTGGTCCTCTCGGTCCTCTAGCGAGCCCCCTTGAGGGGCGAGGAAGGTGAGTCGCGGTGCCGCTGATCGAGGTCAAGGGCCTTAAGACGTACTTCTACACGGAGGACGGGGTGGTGCGGGCGGTCGATGGCGTGGACTTCGTCATCGAGCAGGAGAAGACGCTCGGCATCGTCGGCGAGAGCGGCTGCGGCAAGTCGGTGACCGCGCTCTCGATCATGGGGCTCGTCCAATCCCCCCCGGGAAGGATTGAGGCGGGGGAGATCCTCTACCACCGGAATGGGAGCGTGAAGGACCTGGCGACCCTGAACCCGAAGGGGCGCGAGATGCGTGCGATCCGTGGAAACGAGATCGCCATGATCTTCCAGGAGCCGATGACCGCTCTCAACCCGGTGTATACGATCGGCAACCAGATCATGGAGGCGATCACCCTCCACCAGCACCTGCGCAAGCGGGAGGCGCGCAAGAAGGCGATCGAGATGCTTCACGCCGTGGGGATCCCTTCCCCGGAGCAGCGCGTCGACGAGCACCCGCACCAGCTCTCTGGCGGCATGCGCCAGCGAGCGATGATCGCCATGGCGCTCTCCTGCAATCCGGCCCTCCTGATTGCCGACGAACCGACGACGGCCTTGGACGTCACGATTCAAGCCCAGGTCCTGGACCTGATGAATGGCCTGCGCCGGGAGTTCCGCACGTCAATCCAGTTCATCACGCACAACCTGGGCGTGATCGCCGCCATGGCCGAGGATGTGGTCGTGATGTACCTGGGGCGAATTGTCGAGGGTTCGTCGGCGAGGGCGGTCTTCCATGCCCCGAAGCACCCCTACACGCAGGGGCTGATGAACTCGATCCCGTCGCTCGCCACGAAGAAGGAGCGCCTCGTCCCGATCAAGGGGGTCGTGCCGGATCCGTATGAGGTCCCCGAGGGATGCGGCTTCGAGCCACGCTGTCCGCACGCGATGGAGATCTGCAAGACGCAGATGCCCGAGCTGCGTGACGTGGCTCCCAGCCATCAGGCCGCCTGCTGGTTGTACGCCTAGAGGAGGTGTCTCTTGTCGTCCGATAACATCCTGCTCGAGGTGCGGAGCCTGAAGAAGCACTTTCCGGTCCGCAAGGGTCTCCTCCGGCGCGTGGTGGCTCAGGTGAAGGCGGTCGATGGGATCGACTTCTTCATTCGCGAGGGGGAGACGCTTGGCCTCGTCGGGGAGAGCGGGTGCGGGAAGACGACCGCTGGCCGGTCCGTCCTCCGGTTGATCGAGCCGACCAGCGGGGAGATCCTCTTCCGGTCGAAGAAACTGGCCGGGCCGAACGAGACCCACAGGGAGGTCAACGTGGTCACTGCCTCCCCCAGGCTGATGAAGGCGCTGCGGCGGGACATGCAGATCATCTTCCAGGACCCGTATTCCTCCTTGAATCCGCGCATGACGGTCGGGGCGATCGTCGGAGAGCCGCTGCTCGTCCACGGCGTCGCCCGGGGCATGGAGCGGGAAGAGCGGGTGCGTGATCTCCTCGGGGCCGTCGGCCTGAAACCGGACCACATGAAGCGCTACCCCCATGAGTTCTCAGGAGGGCAGCGGCAGAGGATCGGCGTGGCCCGGGCCTTGGCGCTCGACCCCCAGCTGATCGTCGCCGACGAGCCGGTCTCCGCCTTGGACGTCTCGATCCAGGCGCAGGTCTTGAACCTCCTCGAGGACCTGCAGGTCGAGTTTGGCCTGACTTACCTGTTCATCGCTCACGACCTCTCGGTGGTGAAGCACTCGAGTGATCGTGTCGCCGTCATGTACCTCGGCAAGATCGTCGAACTGGCCGAAACCGACGAGCTGTTCAATAACCCGAGGCACCCCTACACCGAGGCCCTGATGTCCGCGGTCCCGGTCCCCGACCCGGACTACGTCGTCGAGAGGATCCTCCTCGAAGGGGACGTCCCCAGTCCGGTGAATCCGCCGTCGGGCTGCTACTTCCACCCGCGGTGCCGCTACGCCGAAGACGTCTGCAGGACGGAGGCTCCCGTCTACCGCGACCTCGGCCGGGAGCACTTCGTGACGTGCCATCTCGCCGACGGACTTCGTCTCCAACCGATCCGCGGGCGATGATCCTCGTCCTCGGGACGAGGAACGAGGGGAAGCTGGTCGAACTGGTCGATCTGCTCTCTGGAATCCCAGGTCTCGAGCTGCGCACCTTCCGCGACAGCCCGTTCCGCCCGGTGGAGGAGACAGGGGAGACCTTCCTTGAGAACGCCGCGCTGAAGGCGAGGGGCGTCGCCGCGGAGACCGGCCTCCCTGTCCTCGCGGAGGACGCCGGCCTTGAGGTCGCGGCCTTGGGTGGAGCCCCCGGTGTCCGTTCGGCGCGGTTCGCCGGCCTGCCGGTCGATCCTTTGCGGAACAACGCCCTCCTGCTGGAGAGGCTGTCGGGCGTCACGGATCGCCGGGCGCGGTTCGTGACCGTCGCTGTTCTTCGGCTTCCCGGCGGCAGGGAGTTTGCCCGGCGGGGGGTCCTCGAGGGGAAGATCGCCGGGGCCGCGCGAGGAGAAGGGGGATTTGGGTACGACCCGCTCTTCGTTCCGGAAGGGTCGGCTCGGACGCTGGCCGAGATGACGGTGGAGGAGAAGAACCGTCTGAGCCATCGCCGACGCGCAATCGATGGGGTGAAGGAGATCCTGAAGGCCCTCCCCTAGTCCGCCGGTTCCGCGGGGGGGAGGGTCTCCTGAAACTTGGCAAGGGCGCGACGCTGCTCGGCGGAGAGTCGCGTGGGGACGACCACCTCTACCTCAACGTGATGGTCTCCTCGCTCCTTCTCGTGCAGGTCGGGCATCCCCTTTCCGCGCAGGCGAAGGATGGTTCCGGGCTGCGTGCCGGCCGGGATCGCCAGCTCTTCCTTTCCCCACAGGGTGTCGATCGGGACCTTGTCTCCCAGGACGGCCTGGGCGTAGTGAACTCTCACGCGAGAACGGACGTCCCGCCCGGCACGCTCCAAGCGGGGGTGGGGAATGACCTCGATGACGATGAACAGGTCGCCGGGCGGCCCGCCGTTCGGACCGGCGTTCCCCTGCTCTCTTAGGCGCAGGCGGGACCCGTCGTCTACGCCGGCGGGGACGCTGATAGAGATCTTCGACTTCTCCTTCGCCCTTCCGCTTCCCCGGCACCGGCGGCACGGCCGCTCGATCACCTCGCCTGCCCCCTCGCACTCCGGACAGGCTCGGACGTTGACGAAGCTCCCGAGGAGGGTCTGTTGGCGATACTCGACCTGCCCACGGCCCTGACAGGTGGGGCACGTCTTCTTCGTGCTTCCCGCTTCGGCCCCGCTGCCCTGACACGCCTCGCAACGGATGAAATGCGGGACGGTGATCGTCATTCGGGTCCCTGCGGCGGCGTCCTCCAGCGTGACGCGAAGCCGGTATTCGATGTCCTCCCCGCGCACGCTCTGGCGACGGCGGGAGCGAGCCCGGGTCGCCCCTTGGCGGAAGAAGAGGTCGAAGAAGTCGTCCAGTCCGCCGAAGCCGAACTCGGAGAACGCCTCGCGGGCGCGCCGGTAGTCCGTCGCACCAAAGTCGAAACCCTGCGTCGGCCCGGCGTGGCCGTAGCGATCGTACTGCGCACGCTTGTCCGGGTCGGACAGGATCTCGTACGCCTCGGTGATCTGCTTGAACGCCTCCTCCGCCTTGGCCCGGTCCTCCCGGTTCTTGTCCGGGTGGAGTTCCTTGGCCTTCAGGCGGTAGGCCTTCTTGATTTCCTCTGGCGGCGCCTCGCGGGGCACCCCGAGGAGGTCATAGTAGTCGTGCTTGGCCAAGCCATCCCCTTCGTTCGCTCAGGCTAGCGACTCACTTCTTGTCGTACTCCGCGTCCACGTACCCTTCGTCCTGGCCGTGCTTCTCCGTGCTGCCCCGGTCCGAGGGACCGGCTCCCGTCGCGGTGTTCCGATACGCCTCCTCGGCGAGACGCTGGGAGGCCTTGGAGAGCTCGTCCATCGCGCGGCGGAGGTCGTCGGCCGGCGCGTTCTGGGAGAGCTTCTCCTTCAGGCGGCGAACCTGGTCTTCGATCTCGCCGCGCTGGCTTCCAGGCACCTTCTCCCCCAGATCGGACAAGACCTTCTCCACCTGGTAGAGAAGCTGGTCGGCCCGATTCCTCGTCTCCACGTCCTCAGCCTTTCGGCGGTCCTCGGCGGCGTGCTCTTCGGCCTCGCGCTGCATGCGCTTGATCTCGCCCTCATCGAGGCGCGAGGAGTCCTTGATCGTAATCGAGGCGCTCTTCGACGTCGCCTTGTCCTTCGCCGTCACATGGAGGATTCCATCGGCGTCAATCGAGAACGTGACGTCAATCTGTGGGATCCCCCGCGGGGCCGGCGGGATCCCGGCGAGCTGGAACTTCCCCAGAGACTTGTTGTCGCCGGCCATCTTCCGCTCTCCCTGAAGAACGTGGATCTCGACCCCGGGCTGGCTATCCTCCGCCGTGGAGAAGGTCTTCGTCTTCTCGGTTGGGACCGTCGTGTTCCTTTCGATGAGGGGGGTCGCGATGCCACCGAGGGTCTCGATGGACAGGGTGAGCGGCGTGACGTCGAGGAGGACGATCTCGTCCACCTCCCCCGCCAGGATGCCGCCCTGGATTGCCGCCCCAGCGGCGACGACTTCGTCCGGGTTGATCTCCTTGTTGATCTTCCCGGGGATGCGTGCGGCGACGAGCTCCTGCACCTTGGGGATGCGGGTGGATCCGCCCACGAGGACGACCTGATCGATGTCCTTGGGTTCCTTCTTCGCTGCAGTTAGGGCAGCGTCGACGATGCGCACCGACTTCGTGAGGAGATCGTCGATCATCTGCTCGAGCTTCGCCCGCGTCAGCTTGCGCTCCAGGTGCTTCGGCCCGGTTGCGTCGGCGGTGAGGTACGGGAGGTTGATCGTGGTCTCCTTGCGGGAGGAGAGCTCCATCTTCGCCGCTTCCGACGCATCCTTCAGGCGCTGCATCGCGCTCGGATCACCCGTCAGGTCGATCCCGGTGTCGCGACGGAGCTCCTCCACCAGCCAGTCCATGATCCGCTGGTCAAAGTCGTCCCCTCCCAGCTGCGTGTCTCCGTCCGTCGCCACGACGTGGAACACGCCGTCCCCGATCTCGAGGATGGAGACGTCGAACGTCCCCCCGCCGAGGTCGTAGACGAGGATGGTCTGGTCCTCGGTCTTGTCCAGGCCGTAGGCGAGGGCGGCGGCGGTCGGCTCGTTGATGATCCTCATCACCTCAAGCCCGGCGATCTTCCCAGCGTCCTTCGTTGCCTGGCGCTGAGAGTCGTTGAAGTAGGCGGGCACCGTGATTACGGCCTTGTCGACCTTTCCTCCGAGGTGCGCCTCGGCGTCCTTCTTCATCTTCTGCAGGATCATGGCCGAGATCTGCTCTGGGGTGTACGTCTCGACCTTCCCGTCCAGCTCGATTCGGACCCGGTAGTCCGTCCCCATCTTTCGTTTGATCGAGGCGATCGTGTGCCGCGGGTTCGTGATCGCCTGGCGCTTCGCCAGACGGCCGGCCAGGCGCTCGCCGGTCGCCGTGAAGGCGACCACGGAGGGCGTGACCCTTTCCCCTTCAGCGTTCGCGATCACCTCGGGCTTGCCGCCCTCGAGGACGGCGACGCACGAATTGGTCGTCCCTAGGTCAATCCCGATGATCTTCTCTCTCATGCTCTAGGCCTCCTTGGCCTCCGGGTCTCCCCGGCTGACCTTCACCTTGCTCGGACGCAGGACCCGGCCGGAGCGCAGATAGCCGCGTTCGAACTCCTCCAAGATCGTGTCCCTCTCCCGATCGCTCGGGACGCAGACGAGCGCCTCGTGGAAGGCGGGGTCGAACCGCTCCCCGAGGCAGGTCAAGGGTGAAACGTCCTTCTGGGCGAGGATCTGCTCAAACTGCGCGACGACCTTCCTCACGCCTTCGACAAACGCGGGGGTCGCCCCGTCCTTCTCGAGGTGCTCCAGGGCGCGCCGCAGATTGTCGAAGACGGGGAGGACATCGCAGACCTCGCGGTCCCCGACGCGCTCCTCCAGGGCGGTCATCTCGCGGAGCGTCCGCTTCTTGTAGTTGTCGAACTCCGCCTGAAGGCGCTTCAGTCGCTCCACGTAGGTTGCGACGTCCTCCTTGGCCGTGGGGATCTCGCCCGAGCCCTCCGCGGGGAGGCGGTTCTCCGCCGGGGTCGCTCCTTCCTTTACGGGGTCGTTCATGACTCCACGTCCTTCCTCGCGAGGGAGGCGGTGAGGATGCCTTCCAGGCGGTTTGCGACGTACGTCGTGGCGGAGAAAGCGCGGCCGTAGTCCATCCACAGGGGGGCGATCACGCCGACGATGCCGGAGTGAGGCCGCACGTCTGAGGTCACCACGCTGTACTCCGACAGGTTCGGCAGGGGGCAGTCGCCCACGTTGATTACCAGGCCGTGCCTCCCCTGCCGCGCCTCCCGGATCCCCTCGATAAACGAGTCTTCGTCCTGCACGGCGTGGATCAGGCGGACCAGCTGCCCCATGGCCTCCTCTGGGACGACCTTCTCCAGGTCGCCGACGAGGTTAGAGATCCCCTCCACATACAGGCGGCGGTAGGCCCGCCGGTCGAGGAGGCGGTGCAGGACGTCGAGGGCGGCGCGCACGGGCCGGTCGTGCCAGCCCTCGCCTCCCTGGTCGAGGGAGAGCTTCCGAACCTCATCCAGGCTGACGCCGCGAAGGTTCTCGTTGATCGCCCGCGTCACCCGTTGCACGTCCTCTTCGGAGAGGTCTTGTTCCAGGGGAACGAGCCCGTGCTGCACGATCCCAACATCGGAGACGATGACGAGGAGCGCGAGGCCCGGGTCCATCCGCGCCAGGGCGACGCGCTCCAGGTGGGTTTCCTCCAGGGCAGGCGGGACGACGAAACCGACGTATCCGGTCACGTTCCCGAGGAGGAAGGCGGT
>CAYHBG010000010.1:3195-25798 GCA_964354815.1 uncultured Thermotogae bacterium | reverse complement strand
TCGAACGCAGGTTCGACGAGTGGGAAGACGAGCTCCGTTCGGGCGTCGACCTCTCCACCCAGTCCACTCATCGCGGGCGGCCGCTTCGCCGAGACAGCGCCTCTCACAGCCCGACCAGCGGCGATGCGAGCGAGTTGACATCAGACTCCCACGGCGCTAGCCTGTAGCCGAGGAGGTGTGAGAATGAAGGTGCTTCGGTTCCTCTTGCCTCTCGCGGTTGCGTGTGCAGGGCTCGTCTCCTTTGGGGAGAGCGCCATCCCGCTCCCGGAGGGCGCGCTCGCGCGCTTCGGTGCGGGATACCCTGAGTGTGTCCAGCACTCACCGAGTGCGGATCTGCTCGCAGTGGGGACATCGATCGGGATCGAGCTGCGTGACAGTGAGACCTTCGCCCTCCTTGGGTTCCTGTACGGACACAGTGGGCGCGTCTGGTCTGTCACGTTCAGCCCGGACGGTGAACTCCTTGCCTCAGCGTCACTCGACGGGACGGTCAGGTTGTGGAGTATTGCGACGCGGAGCGAGGTCCGGAGCCTTTCCGGATACGCCGACTCACCCCGTGGCCTCGCGTTCAGTCCAGACGGCCGCACCCTCGTCTCCGGCTCTCTCGACGACACCGCGAGGGTCTGGGACGTGTCTACGGGGCAGCTTCTGCGGACCCTCTCAGGACACAATGGAGATGTGAATGGCGTCGCATTCAGTCCCGATGGGCGGTACATCGCCACCGCCTGCGGAGACTCGTTTGCCCGACTCTGGGAGGCGAAGACGGGAACGCTCTTCCGTACCCTGAAAGGGGACAAGACCGGGCTGATTTCAGTTGCGTTTAGCCCAGATGGGAAGCTCCTCGCCGCGAACACGCACGACAAGACCATTCGGCTGTGGGATGTCGCAACAGGCAGCGAAGTGCGCGTCCTCGGGCAGGCGGTCCAGGACGCCGCCAACTACGGGCACAGTGCGTTTGCGTTCAGCTCGGACGGGAAGACGATCGCTTCCTGTCGCGACACCACCTTGATCCTCTGGCAGGTGGCGGATGGGAAGGCCATCCGCTTCCTCCAGGGTCACACCTATGTCATTCGATCGGTCTCGTTCGACAGGGAGGGAACATCCCTCTTCTCCGCTTCGTGGGATCTCAGCGTGCGCCGGTGGGAAGTCGCAACCGGGAGGGAGACGGGGCGGATGGCGGACTACGCGCCGTCTTGGGGCTGCGTCGAGTTCGGCCCCGAAGGAGCATCCCTGTTTGCAGGTGACTCGGTTGGCGTGATCTGGTCGTGGGACATCGCTGACGGGCACTTGGCTACCAAGCTCTCAGGGCACACGAGCTATGAGCTCGTCAATGACCTCGCGATGAATCAAGACAGGACCCGCCTCGCCTCCGCGGCAGACGACAACAAGATCTGCATCTGGGACCCCGCGACTGGCCAGCGGCTTCTCACCCTGACCGGCCACAGCTACTGGGTCCATTCGGTCGCCTTCAGCCCGGATGGCAAGACACTTGCCTCCGGATCAGCGGACAAGACCGTCAAGCTCTGGTCTCCTGTGGATGGCAAGCTGCTCAACACACTCGCGGGGCACTCGGACTACGTGAATGCCGTCGCCTTCAGTCCGGATGGGCAGATTCTTGCGTCAGGGTCGGGCGACAAGACGATCCGCCTCTGGAACCCGGCAACCGGAAAGCTTCAACGCGCTCTCTCTGGACACACCGACCAGGTCTTTGATGTCGCCTTCAGTCTTGATGGCACGCTCCTTGCCTCAGCCTCGCGCGACGGTACTGTGAGACTCTGGAACCCGAGGACGGGAGAATCAATCCGCACGCTCTCTGGGAACTCGGGTTTCGTATATGCCGTCGCTTTCTCCCCCGACGGGACGCTGCTCGCCTCGTCCTCGCGCGATGGGACGGTCAAGCTGTGGAACCCGTTGACTGGAGCTCTCCTGCGGACCCTGACGGGGCACGGCGACAGAGTCATTGACGTCGCGTTCAGCCCGGATGGAACGCTCGTTGCCTCCGCCTCGTACGATGCAAGCGTGCTGGTGTGGCGCGTCGCGGAGTAGTCGGGCGGCGGGAAGCTGCGGGCAGAACGAAGGAGCAGAGCGGGTGCGGTGACACTCGCTGACGCGACGCGCCTGTACGAGAGGGCTGGGATGCAGGTCGAACGCAGGTTCGACGAGTGGAAAGACGAGCTCCGTTCGGGCGTCGACCTCTCAACCCAGACCGCCCTGCCGCGCGATTGACAGGCCGCGTCCCTCCTGCTAGGCTCGCCCCTGGAGGAGGGAACATGGACAAGATCTTGCGGATCGACATGGAGAAGCGGACGGCGCGGCTCGAGGCCGTCCCGGCGCGCTACCGGACGATGGGCGGGCGGTGGCTCACCTCGAGCCTCATCGCGGACGAGGTGCCCCCAACCTGCCACCCGCTCGGACCGCTGAACAAGGTCGTCATCGCGCCGGGGATCGTCACCGGGACCGCGGCTCCCACCTCGTCGCGCCTCTCCGTGGGGGGGAAGTCGCCCCTCACCGGGACGATCAAGGAGGCGAACGCCGGAACCCCGTTCGCCGCGAAGCTCGCCCGCTTGGGGATCAAGGCGATCGTCGTCGAGGGGCAGCCCGCGGAGGCGGACCGCTTCTGGATCGTCAAGCTGACGAAGGACGGTGCCTCGTTCCTCACGGCCGAGCGCTGGACGGGCAAGGACCTCCACGACATCTTTCCCCCGCTTGCCCGCGAGGTCGGCGCAGGGAAAGACGTTGCGACGATGGCGATTGGGATCGCTGGTGAGGCGCGAATGTCGGCGGCCGGGGTCTGCTTCGGCGACCTCGAGGGCCGGCCGAGCCGCTACGCCGGACGCGGCGGCCTAGGCGCCGTCCTGGGATCGAAGGGCCTGAAGGGGATCGTGATCGACGACGCCGGCGCGCCGGGCGTGGAGATCGCCGACAAGGGGGTCTTCGAGGGCGGAAGAAGAAAGGTCGCTGCGGCGCTCACCTCCCACGCGATCACGAAGCCCAAGGGCGCGCTGAACACCTATGGGACCGCCGTCCTCGTGAACATCATCAACGAGACGGGCGGCCTGCCGACGCGCAACTTCCGCGAGGGGCGGTTCGCCGGAGCCACGAAGGTCGCCGGCGAGGCGATCTTCGCCGGGAACAAGGAGCGAACCGGGAAGGACGTGTACAACCACGCTTGCTCCCCCGGCTGCATCATCCAGTGCTCGAACACCTGGCACAAGAAGGACGGGACCGAGCACGTCTCGTGCGTCGAGTACGAGTCGGACTGGGCGTTCGGCGCGAACTGCGGGATCGACGACCTCGACACGATCGCCGAGCTCATCCGCCTGTGCAACGGCCTCGGGCTGGACACGATCGAGACGGGCGGCGCGCTCGGCGTGGCGATGGAGGGAGGAGCCTGCCGGTTCGGGGACGGGAAGAGGGCCATCGAGATCCTCACCGAGATCGGGAAGAAGACGGCCCTCGGCCGCGTCCTCGGGAGCGGCGCGGCGACCACAGGGCGGGTCTTCGGCGTCGTCCGCGTCCCCGGTGTGAAGGGACAGAACATGCCGGCGTATGAGCCGCGGGCGATCAAGGGAATCGGGGTCACCTACGCCACCTCGACGATGGGCGCGGACCATACCGCGGGGTACACGATCTGCCCAGAGGTCCTTGGGGTCTCGGGGAAGGTCGACCCTCTCGACCCGGACAAGGCGAAGCTCGCCCAGGGCTTCCAGCAGGCGACCGCGTTCCTTGACGCGACCGGGCACTGTCTCTTCATCGCCTTCGCCGTCCTCGACATCGCCGAAGGCCTTGCCGGGATGGTCGAGGAGTGTAACGGCGTCCTGGGGACGGCGTGGACAACGGACGACATCGCCCGCCTGGGGGCGGAGATCCTGAAGATCGAGCGCGCATTCAACAAGGCGGCGGGCTTCAGCGAGGTCGACGACCGGCTCCCCGAGTTCATGAAGAGGGAGCCCCTCCCGCCCCACAACGGCGTGTGGGACGTCCCGGACAAGGCCCTCGACCGGGTCTACCGCGCGTAGTGGAGAGCCGGCCGGTCGAGGTCCACCTCTACGGAAGTCTGCGACGGTTCGCGCAGGAGCGCGATCCGGCAGCGGACTCGGTCGTCTTCGTCCCTGCGGCAGAGGGGGAGACGATCGGTGTCCTCGCGGCGCGGATCGGGATCCCCTTCGAGGAAATCGGGAGGAACGTGTTTCTCGACGGCGCGCTCTCCTCGCTCAGCCGGGAGGTGCGGGGAGGGGAGCGCCTCGCCCTCTTCCCGCCGGACATGAACCTCCTCTACCGCTGGTACTTTCCCCAGCACGGGAACGAGGGATGATCGAGGTCGAGGCCCGCCTGTACGCGACCTTCGGGACACAAGCCGCGACGGCGGTCCCAGGAGAGCCGGTCCGCGTAACGCTTCCAGATGGGGCGACGGTCGCCGACCTCCTCGCCCGCTTCGCCCTCCGGCCGGACGAGGTACGGATCCTCCTCGTGAACGGACGCTCCCAGCCGCCGAGTCACCCCCTCACCCGTGGGGACCGCGTCGCTCTCTTCCCTCCGATCGGGGGGGGGTAGGGAGCCCAAGAGGGTACTATCCGGCCATGGCGATCCGGGTAGCTCTCTTCGACATGGACGGGACGATCTGGGAGTCCCCGGTCGACTGGATGCAGGTTCGGCGGGCGATCGGGGTCCCCAGTGACGCGCGGACGATCATCTCCCACCTCTCCTCCGTCTCACCGGAGGAGAGAGCGCGGGGGATGGCCGTTCTCGAGCGCTACGAGGCCTCGGGGGTCGAGACCGGGTGCGCGATGCCTGGAGCAAACGAGCTCGTCGCCCTCCTGCGAGGCCGCGGCATCACGACGGCCCTAGTAACGAACAACTCCCGGGCGAGCGCTTCGGCGACCCTCGCCCGGATCGGCTGCCGCTTCGACCGCGTCTTCACGCGCGAGGACGGGGCGCTCAAGCCGGACCCGGAGGCCCTCCTTGTTCCACTCCGCACTTTGGGCTTCTCCCCCGACGAGGCGGTCGCGATGGGGGACTCGTTCCTCGACCTCGCGGCCGCTCAGGGGGCAGGGATCCGGGAGATCGTCCTCGTCGCGCCGAAGGCGTGGTCGAGGTCCCGCTTCCCGGCAGGCGCCGCCTTCCATGAGGTCGCGGACCTCTTCGCGGCGAGGAAGCTTCTGGAAGGCCTTCTGGACGGACGACGCCCGCGCGGATCCCGCTAGGCGATCGTCCCTTCCCTCGCAGGGGCCCTGATCGTCTTCGACTCGGAGGCCCAGAACTCCTCGACGAGGACGGACATGATGTGCTCGTCCTGGTAGTGGCCGTCCCGCCAGACCGCCTGGCGGCGCGTCCCCTCCCTCTTGAACCCCGCCTTCTCGTAGCAGCGCTGGGCGCGCGCATTCTCGGCGAAGACCTCGAGCTGAACGCGATGCAGGTTCAACTCGCCGAAGGCGAAACGCAGGACCGTCCGCGCGACGTCCGTCCCGTGCCCCTTTCCCCAGTAGGCCTTCTCGCCAAGGACGATCCCGAAGACGGCGCTGCGGTGCGTCCAGCTGATCTGGTGCAGGCCGACGTTCCCGATGTGGACCCAGCCGGCGTCCGTCTTGGCGTCGACCCCAAAGATGTAGTTGTCCTTCTGGTGGAGCTGGTTCTCGAACCACTGCTCCTCGCTCGCCCGCGACATCGGCGCGAACATGAGGAGGTACTGGCGCACCTCCGGGTCGTTGAACCAGCGGACGAAGGTCGGGATGTCCTCCCGCTCGATCCCGCGCAGCCGGACTCCCTCTCCGTACAACATGGCTTCCTCCCTTCGTTGTCTGGAGCATCCTAGCGGGCAGGCACGGCGTTGGGAAGGCCCGCCGGGTCACTTCGTCCCGCGGCGACGGGCCACTAGCCCTCGAGCCAGATCGCCCCAAGGTCGATCACATAGATCGGGAGGGCCGCGAAACCCATCACCCCAGCGCGCATCCCCTCGAGGAGATGTGGGTCCTGGATCCATGCGCAGACAGCCTCGTCGGCGATGTGGGTCTGGACCATGGCGTAGATCGCCCTCCGCTCAGTGAGATCGAATGTGTCCTTCCCCCGTGCGAGGAGGTCACGCAGGAAAGGACTCGTGTACTGCCAGTAGTAGTCCGAGGTCCCGTCCGCCTTGATCCGCTCGAAGCCCTTGAAGTTCGCTGCCGGTTCGATCCCCTGGTCGTGCCCGATCACGGTCATGTCGTAGTCGCGCTGGTTGTAGACGCGCGCCAGCCACCCGGAGCTGAAGTCGACGAGTTCGAGGGTGCACTCGATCCCGACCTGGCGCAGCTCGTCGGCGATCACCTCCCCGGCTCGGACGTGGATCTCGTACTGCTGCGGGAGGACGATCGTCGCCTTGAACCCATTCGGGTAGCCGGCCTGGGCGAGGAGGGCGCGCGCCCTTGCCGGGTCGTGCGGGTACCTTCCGGTGAGGTCGACGTAGTAAGGGTTGAGCGGGCAGGCGTGCGACCCGATCGGGGTCCCCCACTCCGCCTTGAGGTCCGTCGCAGCGATGATCGCCGTGCGGTCGATCGCGTAGGAGATCGCCTGGCGGACGAGCAGGTTGTCGAACGGCGGCCGGGCGTTGTTCATCGCCAGGAGCTGAGCGAGGTTCATCGGGCCCGAGACGACCTTGAATCGTGGATCCCCTTCGAGCTCGAGCGCGCTCTCGGCGAGCATCCGGTCGACAAGGTCAAGATCCCCGGCCTGCAGGGCGGCGAGGGAGGCCGCGGCGTCGGAGATGAACCTCACGACCACGCGGTCGAGGCGGGGAAGGCCAGCCTGCCAGTAGGTTGGGTTTCGGACGAGGGTCAGGTGATCCCCTGGAACCCACTCCTCAAAGACGAACGGACCGGTCCCGACCGGATGGGTGCGCAGGGCCTCCAGGTTCGCTCCCTCAGGGAGGATCCCCACCCCCTTCGCGGAGGCGAGGTATCCCACAAGCGGCGCTCCCTTGCCCTTGGTGACGAAGCGCACCGTTCTCTCGTCCACCACGACGACCTCACGCAGAAAGTCGAACGAGGAGGCGTTCGGCGAGGCGACGGCCGGAGAGAGGAGCTGATCGAAGGTGTACTTCACGTCCCCGGCATCAAACGGGGTTCCGTCGTGGAAGAGGACTCCAGACCGCAGGTAGAAGGTGTACGTCGCCCCTCCCTCCACCTCCTCGACCTCGTAGCTCTCGGCAAGGAGCGGGATGAGGTCCCCGTCCGCGGTGTAGCGGAGCAGGGTCTCGTAGACGTTGTACGTCATGAGCTGGTAGCTCACGGCAAGCGGCGTGGTAATCAGGCACAGGCCGTTCGGCTCGGCCTGGACGGCTAGCGAGAGCGTCCCTCCGGCGCGCTGGGCAAGGCCCCCCCAGCCCAGCATGACCACGGCCACAAGAAGCGAAACAGAAGAACGAACGGACATCGGATCCCCCTTCTCAAAGACGAACGAGACGGCTCGCGTTCCGACGGACAGGGCCTCCCGTGCGGCCTAGTCCTAGTCTCCTGCTACCTCCGACGCCTCCTCCCTGTCACACCCAGCAGGTCCTAGGATATCCGCGCTCGGGGGGTCCGGCCAGGAGGAAGCCGGCTGGGAAGGCGTGGATCGAGGAGGTCGCGCAGACCGTCCCCAAGGAGGTTCGTCCCGAGGACGGCGAAAAGGATGCCAAGGCCCGGGAACACGGCGAGGTGCGGCGCGATCCCGAGGAAGGTCTGGGCCTCGCGGAGCATCCGGCCCCAACTCGGGAAGGGGGGCTGCGTCCCCAGGCCGAGGTAGGAGAGGCCCGCCTCGGCAAGGATCGCCACCGCAAACTCGATCGTCGCTTGGACGATGAGCGGAGAGAGGACGTTGGGGAGGATGTGGCGAAGGGCGACGGCGGCGCGACCAAGGCCGATCGCGCGCGCGGCGGCGACGTAGTCCAGCTCCCGCACGACCACGACCCCGCTCCGCGCCAGGCGCGCGAAGAGAGGAATGCTGGCGATGCCGATCGCGACCATGCTCGTCACCACGCCCTTCCCCAGGGACGCCCAGAGGAGAAGGGCGGTGAGAACCGCCGGGAAGGCAAACAGGACGTCCATCCCGCGCATGGCGACCTCATCCGCGGCCCACCCGCCCAGGCCTGCCCAGATCCCCACGGCCGTCCCGAGGAGGAAGCCGATTCCCACGGCCACGAGGCCAACGAGGAGCGTGACCTGGGCGCCGACCATCACTCGGGAGAGAACGTCCCGGCCGTACTGATCCGTTCCCAGGAGATGACGAAGGCTTGGGCCCTGCAGGCTTGCCGGGATCTCCTGCCCGATCGGGTCGTACGGGGTCCAGACGAGGCTCAGGAGGGCCATTCCCGCGATGAGCGCGAGGACTGCGCTCCCGATCAAGAGGCTCGGGCGGCACCAGGGGCGAGTGCGCCTGTGTCGGAACCCTTGCGTCGTCGCACAAGACGTCTTCCCCATCTCACTCCAGCCGAACCCGCGGGTCGAGGAGGGCGCAGCCGAGGTCGACGAGGAGGTTCACCCCCACGACCAGGGCCGCGATGAGAAGGACGATGTCCTGGACGACAGGGAGATCCCGTTGACTGATGGCTTGGAAGGCGAAGCGGCCGAGGCCGGGCAGGTAGAAGACGTTCTCGATGATGATCGTCCCGGCGAGGAGGGCGGCAAACTGCATTCCGATCGATGTGACGACCGGAAGGAGCGCGTTGCGCAGCGCGTGCTTCCAGAGCACCACCCGCTCAGAGAGTCCCTTCCCCCGCGCGGTGCGCAGGTACTCCTGGTGAAGGACATCGAGCATCGCTGCCCGGGAGAGGCGGGCGACGACCGCAGCCCGGATGGCCCCCAGGGCCAGAGCGGGAAGGAGAAGGGAGCGTAGGGCGCCGAGGGCGCTCTCTGACCAGGGGACGAATCCGCCGGAGGAGAGCCATCCCAGGCGCACGGCAAAGACGAGGATGAGGAGAATCCCGAGCCAAAAGGCGGGAACGGCAAGACCCAGTTGAGAGAGAAGCATCACCCCGTAGTCCCCGAGGCGACCCCGGTGGGTCGCCGCGAACAGGCCGAGGGGAATGCCGATAAGGACTGCGATCGCGACAGCCAGCCCGGCCAAGGGGACGGTGACCGCAAGGCGGGAAGCCACGAGCTCGCCGATCGGAACGCCGTACTGAAGGGACTCGCCGAGGTCCCCCGTGAGGAGGCCGCGGGCCCAGGCCGCGTACTGAATCGGAAGGGGACGGTCAAGCCCGAGGTCCTGACGCAGCCGCGCGAGGGTCTCCGGCTCGGCCTCCATCCCGAGCATCACCTGCGCCGGGTCGCCTGGAAGGACGCGCATCGCGAGGAAGACGAGGATCGAGACGAGGAAGAGAGAGATCACGAGGCCGATCAGGCGCCGCACGACGTACGCGATCACGATCCTGCCCCTTTGAACTCCGCAACGGCCATGAGGTACGAGGGGATGATACCCGATCCCCGCGCGTCGCGATCGAAAGCGGGCTCAGTCCGCAGCGAGGCCCCCTGGGATCCGCCGCGCCGGCGGAGATCCGCTCGCTCCAGGGCAGGACGGGACGTCACTCCCTTCGACCCCTCCGTCGGCGAACCCCGTCGGTCTCCCGACGAGAGGACCTCCGACGAGCGCCGAAACCTCGCCGCAAGGTGAGGGGTACGTGGGGGCGAAAGGGGAGTGAGAGCCTCCTCCCTGCGTGAACCGCGGGAAGCCGCAACCACTCGGAGGCGGGGCCCAGAAGGGCTCCGCCTTCCGCTTCCGAGAGTCGCTTAGGAAGGCGGCCCGTCGACCGGGAACTCGAGCCTCCGGAGCAGGGAGACGAGTTCGTCCAGGGAGTGGAAGATCCCCGCCTTGGCGTAGACCACCTTCCCCTTAGCGTCAATGAAGACCGCAAACGGGAAGAACGTCACTTGGCGGTCCTTTCGGTCCGCGGGAGGCTGATAGGCCCGGGCGACGACCTTCTCCCCATCGTAGAGGACCGGGAAGCTGATTCCATTGGCGGTCATCATTTCCGCGGCCCTCTTGTCCGAGCTCCCGGAGCAGATGGAGAGGAACCCGATCCGGTCCCCGTAGGCACGGTAGAACTCCTGGAAGACCGGGAACTCCTTCACGCACAGGCCGCACCAGGTCGTCCAGAAGTCGATCACGACCGGCCGTCCGGCGTAGTCAGCAAGGTCCCCTGCCCCGCCGGCGAAGTCGGGCAAGGAGAACCCCGGCGCCGTCTGACCGACGATCGGGAAGCCACTCATCGCGGTCAGCCTCTCCTTCTCCGAAAGGGTCGAGAGCTGAGACCCCTGGGTGTAGGCGACGACGAGGGCGAGGGCGGCCGCCACAACAAGCAAGAGGACGTTCTTCATGGACCCCAAAGGATACGTCTCCTCCTCGAGCGCGCAACAGCGCTAGTCGCCGTGCCCCAGACATGCGCTCCGGGACGCGATCGCAGCCTGGCCGAGGGCGACACCCCCGTCCCCGCACGGGATGCGATCGTTGGTCACGAAGCGAAAGCCGGCGCTCTCGACCTCCTCGCGGACGGCCGTCGAGATGGCGTCGTTGTAGGCGACTCCGCCAGAGAGGGCAATCACGTGGATCCCGGCCGCTGCAGCCGCCTCCAAAGCGAGGCGCGCCATCCCCCGCGCCAGGGCATCTTGGGCGGTCGCCGCGACGTCCGCCGCCGAGGCCTCCTTCCTCAGGGCGACGAGGTCGCGGAAGAGGGTGACCGCGTCCAAGACCCTCCGCTCGTCTTGCTCGGCGAGCCGGATCGGGACCTCGATCGGCCGCCCCGAGGCGGCGACGGCTTCGAGGCGCATCGCCGGCTCCCCCTCGTACGTCCGCTCACAGCAGACGCCGAGCCAGGCGGAGACGGCGTCCAGAAACCGGCCGGCGCTCGTCGTCCACGGCGCCGCCCCCGCGCCTTGAGCCTGCAGGCGGACGACGCGCGCCTCTTCCCTTGAGGCCCCGCGCCCTTGGAGAAAGGCCTCTCCCTCCTCCGAGCCGACTCCGCCTGCGAGAAGGTACGAGGCGGCCATCCTCAGCGGATGCCGCGTCGCGAGGTCCCCTCCGGGGAGGCGGACCGGGGTGAGCGAGCCGACGCGTCGAATCCTGCCGTCGTTCGCCAGGAGGATCTCGCCACCCCAGGCTTCCCCGTCCCGTCCGTAGCCGTAGCCGTCGAGGACGACCCCCGCGGCACGGTCGAGGCCGTGCTCGGCCATCACCGAGGCGAGGTGCGCTTCGTGGTGCTGGACCCTGACCAAACGAGCCCCGCTCGCCTGGGCGACCTCCTCGGCGAGACGCGTCGTGAGGAAGCGCGGGTGGAGGTCGCAGGCGACGACGCGCGGCGTCCCGGCGAGGACCAGATGCGAGAGGTGATCGATCGCCTGGCGGAGGTAGGCGTAGGTCTCGAGGTGGTCCACCGAGCCGATGTGCTGGGAGAGGGTTACTGCACCGCGGGCGTAGATCGCGAAAGTGACATCGGTCTCGGGCCCGAGGGCGAGGATCGGGTTGTCGCCCAGGTCGACCCGGATCGGCTCAGGGACGTGCCCACGCGAGCGCCGCAGGAACTTGAGCGTCCCCCCGCTCCACCGCCGGACGGAGTCGTCGCAGCGGGCGACGATTCGCCGGTTGTGCAGGAGGGTGCGGTCCGCGATCCCGACGAGCCGAGCCCGAATCTCGTCCGGCGCGATCCACATCGGTCGGCCGGGGAGGTTGGCGCTCGTCATCACGAGCGGGCGGTCGAGTCGAGCGAAGAGGAGGTCGTGCAGCCCGGTGTAGGGGAGCATCACGCCCACGGTGTGCAGACCCGGCGCGACGCCCTCGGGCAGCGCTCCCAGCCGACTCCTCAGGACGACGATCGGGCGGTCCGGGCCACGGAGGGCGGCCCACTCAGGATCGCTCACGTGCGCGATCCGCCGGAGGACGTCCTCGGTCGCCATCAGGGCGAACGGCTGCCCGGGCCGGCCGAGGCGGGAGCGGAGCGCCGAGACGGCCCCCGCGTTCGTCGCGTCGCAGGCAAGGTGCGTCCCCCCGATCCCCTGCATGGCCAGGACCTTCCCCGCGAGCAGGGCCTCGGCCGCGCGCTCGATCGGCCGCTCCGGGGAGCCATCGAAAGTGAGCCTCGGCCCGCAGGCCGGGCAGGCCGTCGTCTCGGCGTGGTAGCGCCGATCGGCGGGGGAGGTGTACTCCGCGGCGCACGCCGGGCAGAGGGGGAAGTCGCGCATCGACGTGTTCGGCCGGTCGTAGGGGACGGACTCGACGACCGTGAACCGCGGGCCGCAGTTGGTGCACGATGTCGCCCAGTACCCGCGGTAGCGCGTCTCCCCGCGCAGATCGGAGAGGCAGGAGGGGCAGGTCGCGACGTCGGGGGGGAGAGAGCCGGCTCCGCCCACTCCGCTCTCCCGGGACGCGGCGATCGCGAAGGAGACCTCGCCTCGCGGCGCGAGACTCTCCGCGTGGACCGCGTCAATCCGGGCGAGAGGCGGCCGTCTCGCGACGAGGTCACGGGCGAAGGCCTCGATCGCCTCGACCTTCCCCTCAACCTGGATCTCGACCCCGGCGTCCCCGAGGTTCGCGACGAAGCCGGCCACTCCATGCTCGGTCGCCAGACGCCAGACGAAGGGACGAAACCCGACCCCCTGCACGACTCCGGTCACGAGGAGGCGTCGTCGCTCGATCGCCATACCGCCCTCTACGCCCCCGCTGCCGGAGAGGCCTCCTCCGGAGTGAGGACCTCCACGCGGTCGATCACGAGCTCGCGCCCAGACTGGACCTCCACCGGGCCCTGGCACTGCGGGCAAGAGAGGATCGGGATCGCCGCGTGAAAGCCCTCGTCAGCCAGCCGCCCCGCTGGACCCTCGTACCCGCAGGCCGGACAACGGAGCCGCGCCCTGGTCTCCTCGATCGAGAGCCTCGAGCCTGCAAGGCGCGTTCCCTCGGCCAGGAGGTCAAACGCGGCCTCAAGGGCGCGGTCCGACAGGACCAGGAGTTCTCCCTTCCGCAGGAAGACCGTGTGGATCCTCCCGTCAATCCCCTCCAAACGGGGAAGGACAAGGGCGAGCAGCTCCCTCACCACTGAGTACTCGTGCATTCGATCCCGAGGGTCCGGAGGAGGTCATCGATACCGCGGTTGTGGCGCGCGTCAGTCAGGATCGCGACGCCGTGAGGGTTCACGGCGGCGTAGTCGCGGACGAGGGTCTGCGGGTCGACGCCCACCGCCTCGGCAAGGTCGACCTTGTTGACGACGACGAGGTCCGTCTGGGCAAAGATCTTCGGGTGCTTGCGCACCATGTCGTCCCCCTCGGTCACCGAGATGACCACCACCTCGCTCTCGGCTCCCAGCGGAAAGTCCGCCGGGCAGACGAGGTTTCCCACGTTCTCGATGAACAGGAGGTCGATTCCGTCGAGGGACAGGGACTCCAGGGCGTGCTGGACGAGGTGGGCATCGAGGTGGCACTCGTCCTGCGTGTTCAGACAGACCGAGGGGACCCCCCGGGCGAGGAAGCGGCGGTGGTCGTCGTCCCCCGCGCAGTCCCCGGCGATCGCGGCCACCTTGATCCCGCAGGGCTTCGTCCGGTCGATCACCCGCTCGATGAGGGAGGTCTTCCCGCTCCCGACCGCTCCCATCACGCTGATCGCCCGCACCCGCTTCCCCTTGAGGAACCGGTAGTTCGCCTCGGCGAGCTCGAGCTGGCGCGCCAGGATGTCCTCCGCCCCGAACCGGATGTCGTGCATCTCCCCCTCCTCCGTCCACCCGTGATGATAGGAGCCGGAAACGGCGGGCGCAAAGCTTGTCTTCGCGGCGGCGCGCGCGCAGAATCCTGCGCCGATGAAAGGCGAGATGGCGGGAGATCGAGGAAGCGTCGAAGTCATCGTGGGGGAGATCCTTCTTCGGGACGCGCCAACGGTCCCCTCGGGGAGGAGAGCCGGGCCCGCGAAGGTGTACGTTGAGCCCACGACCCGCTGCAACCTCGCCTGCCGGTTCTGCGCTCGCAGAGCGCGCGAAGAGCCCCTCGGAGACATGACGGAGGAGACGTTCTCTGCCGTCCTGTCCGGCGTTCGCGCTCTATCCCGCCGGCCGACCCTGTTCTTCGGGGGGCTGGGGGAGCCTCTCGCCTACCCACGCCTCCCGGACATGGTCGCCGCAGGGAAGGCGGCCGGAGCTCGCATCGAGCTCGTGACGAACGGGACGCTCCTCAGCCGCGAACTCGGGCGCGAGTTGGCGGAGGCCGGCCTCGACCTCCTTTGGATCTCGCTGGACGGCGTGGCGCCCGACCGCTACGGCAACCCTCTCCCAAGCCACGCCCTGGAGGACGTGGCGGAGAACGTCCGTCAGCTCCGAGACCTCCCTTCGGCCGGGCGCCCCGAGATCGGCGTTGCCTTCGTGGCTAAGCGGAGCAACGTGCGGGAGCTACCCTCCGTTCTCCACCTGGCCCGCGACGTGGGAGCGACCCGCTTCCACGTCAGCCATCTGTGGGTTCACACGGAGGAGATGATGGGAGAGGCCCTCTACCCGCAGAACCTCGTCCCCGAGCCGCCCCGGCCGAACGTGAGGTGCCCGTTCGTCGCGGCGGACGCCTTCGCCGTGGCCTGGGACGGCTCGGTGGCTCCCTGCCTACCTCTCCTCCGCAGCTCCTCGAGCTTCCTCAACGGCACGGAGCGAGTGGCGCGCCGCTGGAGACTCGGGAACGTCCTCGAGCGGAGGTTGGTCGATCTCTGGAAGGATCCCGAGATGCGGGCTTTTCGTGAGCGGGTGAAGGCGTTCCGCTTCTCTCCCTGCGCCTCCTGCGGGAGCTGTTCCCTCGCCTACACGAACGAGGACGACTGCTTCGGCAATCCCTTCCCAACCTGCGGCGGCTGCCTTTGGGCGCACGGCCTGATCGCCTGCCCCTAGTGAACAGGGCCTTCGCCTCGCGGCTTGAGGCCTCAGCCCTCTTGGGAGGTTCCCCTCCTCACCGCGCCCAAAGCTCCCGGACCGGCGCGCTCTCGCCATCGACGCGGAGCGCTTGAAGACGGCCTTGACGAAGAAGCTCCTTCTCGGTAGATTAGTGCATCATGGTGCATCAATGCACCCACATCGAACAGAACGCTCTCGAGGTGGCCTCCTCCGAGGTCGGAGAAGGGGTCGCGCACCCGACGCGCATCGCCATTCTGCGGCTCCTTGCAGAGTGCGGTGAGCAGTGTTCCTGCGAGATCGAGCCGCGCTTCGACGTCGATCCGTCCGGAGTCTCGCGCCACCTCTCCGCCCTCCGCCGTGCCGGCCTCGTCGTCTCCCGCCGTGACGGGGTGCGCGTCCTGCACCGCCTTGCCTCCCCACGCGTCGTCGAACTGGTGGCCCTCATCGACCAAATCGCGCTGGAAGAGGGGGGGCTCCGCCGCGCGCGGTGGCAGATGAAGAGGACGCAGCATCGAGTGGAGGTGAAGCGCCGTGCCCCTCCCCAAGAACGCTAGGGCCTTCCTCGGGATCGCCGTTGCCTTCCTCGCCGCCTACTTTGTCCCCTTCGCAAGCCCGGTCGTGCGCCGCTCAGGCCTCGAGGCGTTCCTCCTCCTGCAAGAGTACGCGCGGGAGCACGTCCTCCTCTGCCTCGTTCCGGCCCTGTTCATCGCCGGGGCGATCTCGGTCTTCATTAGCCAGAAGAGCGTGATCCGGTACCTCGGGGCAGGGGCGAACAAGGTGCTCGCCTACGGGGTCGCCTCCGTATCAGGGGCGATCCTCGCCGTCTGCTCGTGCACGGTGATCCCGCTCTTCACGGGGATCTACAGGCGCGGGGCCGGCCTCGGACCGGCGATCGCTTTCCTGTACTCCGGCCCAGCGATCAACATCCTGGCGATCGTCCTCACCGCGCGCGTCCTGGGGATCGAGCTCGGACTCGCCCGGGCCTTGGGGGCCATCCTCTTTTCGATCGTGATCGGCCTTGCCATGCACTTCCTCTTCCGGAAGGAGGAGGCGGAGAAGAAGGCGGCGGCCGCAGCCCTCCCGGCGGAGGTGCTGACGCGTCCCTTGTGGAAGACCGCGCTCTACGTCCTGACGATGGTCCTCATCCTTGTCTTCGCCAACTGGGGGAAGCCGGGGACGATCTCGATCACGACGACCGACGGACGGACGCTCGGCGGGACGCGGGCCGGGGAGACGTCGGAGGCCCTCCTCTACAAGCCGCCGGACGCCGAGACGGGCGTGGTCGCCGTAGCCAAGGCCGAAATCGCCAAGGTGAGCTACGCCCCGTCGCCCTACACCTCGATCTACAAGGCTCGGTTCCTCATCGCCGGGGCCTTCCTCGCTCTTCTCCTGGCCGAGCTTCTCCTCTGGTTCAAGCGACCCGAGGTCACGGACTGGGGCCGCTCGACCTGGTCGTTCGCCGTCCTCATTCTCCCCTACCTCCTCGGCGGGGTCCTCGTCGCTGGCTTCCTTCTCGGGCGGCCGGGACACACCGCCCTCATCCCGCCCGAGTGGATTGCCCGCGCCGTAGGCGGAAACTCATGGTTGGCCAATGCCGCGGCGAGCGTCGCCGGGGCGTTCATGTACTTCGCGACCCTGACCGAGATCCCGATCCTGCAAGGGCTGATCGGCTCCGGGATGGGGAACGGCCCAGCCCTCGCGCTCCTCCTCGCCGGGCCGGCTCTCTCCCTCCCAAGCATGCTCGTCCTCGGGAAGGTCATGGGGGCAAGGAAGACCGCGGCGTACGTCACCCTCGTGTGCGTCGCAGCGACCCTGACCGGAAAGCTGTTCGGGATGGTCGCGCCTCCGTAGGCGGAGGTCGATACGAGATCCAGGACCTGGAGGTAGCCCATGGACAGCGCACCTGAGACCAAGACCAGAGGCGGCATCGTGCGACGCCTCTCGTTCCTTGACCGGTTCCTGACCCTATGGATCTTCCTCGCCATGGCGATCGGCGTCGGCGCCGGATACCTCTTCCCCGGCCTTGCGCCGGCCCTTAATCGGCTCTCGGTCGGGACAACCTCGATCCCGATCGCGGTCGGGCTCATCCTGATGATGTACCCACCGCTGGCCAAGGTTCGCTACGAGGAGATGGGACCGGTCTTCCGGAACGTCAAGGTCCTCGGGCTCTCCCTCATCCAGAACTGGATCATCGGGCCGATCCTGATGTTCGCCCTGGCCGCCCTCTTCCTGCGCGACAAGCCGGAGTACATGGTCGGCTTGATCATGATCGGGCTTGCCCGCTGCATCGCCATGGTCATCGTCTGGAACGACCTTGCGGGAGGCGACACGGAGTACTGCGCCGGCCTCGTCGCGTTCAACTCGATCTTCCAGGTCCTCTTCTACTCCGTCTACGCCTACGTCTTCATCACCGTCCTTCCGACGTGGTTCGGCTTGAAGGGCGTGGAGGTCCGCATCACCATCGGCGAGATCGCGAAGAGCGTCGCGATCTACCTCGGGGTCCCCTTCCTCGCTGGTGTCGTCACGCGCTTCTCGCTCATCAAGGCGAAGGGGAAGGCCTGGTACCACGAGAAGTTCATCCCCAAGATCAGCCCGATCACCCTCATCGCCCTCCTCTTCACCATCGTCGTGATGTTCTCGCTCAAGGGGGAGTACATCGTCGAGCTTCCACTCGATGTCCTGCGGGTCGCTGCCCCGCTCCTCATCTGCTTCGTCGTGATGTTCTTCGTCTCGTTCTTCATGAGCAAGAAGGTGGGTGCGACCTACGGCCAGGCGACGACCTTGAGCTTCACCGCAGCGTCGAACAACTTCGAGCTCGCGATCGCCGTCGCCATAGCGACCTTCGGCATCCACCACGGCGCCGCGTTCGCCGCGGTCATCGGGCCGCTCGTCGAGGTCCCCGTCCTGATCAGCCTCGTCAGTGTCGCGCTGTGGCTCGGACGCAGGTTCTACCGCGGCCCGGGTGCAGAGCAAGTCAAGGGGGGAACGCCGTGAAAATCGAGGTCCTCGGAACGGGTTGCCCCAAGTGCCAGGCAGCCCTCCGCAACGTGGAGCAGGCCATCGCCGACCTCGGACTAGAGGCCGAGGTGCTCAAGGTGACGGACATCAGTGCAATCGTCGACCGCGGGGTGATGCTCACCCCGGCTCTCGCGGTCGACGGCGAGATCGTGGCCGCAGGGAAGGTTCCCACGGTTGAGGAACTGAAGAAGCTCCTTGTGGGAAGACAAAGGGCCGAGGCAGTTGCACAGCCCAGGCAACCCGAGTCCCGTCCGGCTCCTGGAGGAGAACGTCGATGAAAGCAAGCACGATCCTGATCGTCTCCCTGGTCCTTCTCGCTGCGGCCGGCGCCGCAGCCCTCTTGGCGGTGCAGTTCGCGCCTCACCCAGAGCGGGCGTCGCAGGGAGCTCTGAGTGCAAGCGCCTCAACCCCTGCGTCCGCCGTGACCAAGGCAAGCGCTCCGTCCGCGCCTTCGGAGACCCCTGTTGCCGCCGCGGAGGCTTCGGCGCCGACAGAGCAAGCCCCCGAGGCTCCCGCCCCGGTTTCGGCCGCGCCGTCGCGCCGCGTCGTCGCGACGTACTTCCACAACACGGCGCGCTGCGTCACGTGCAGGACGATCGAGCAGGTCGCGAGGGAGACGATCGAGGCAGCCTTCGCTGAGGACCTTGCCTTGGGGAGGCTTGTCTGGCGAGCGCTGAACATGGAGGGGAAGGAGAACGAGCACTACGCCATCGACTACGCGCTCGTCGCGCCGTCGCTCGTCCTCACGGAGATGGAAGGGGAGCGCGAAGTGCGGTTCAAGGTACTGAGCGAGACCTGGAATCTCATTCACAAGAGGGATCGATTCGTCCTGTACGTCGAGGGAGAGACGCGCGCCTTCCTGGAGGCTCTCTAGTGTCCGGGTGGCTCCTTGCCGCGGCGTCATCTCTCTGGTTCGGGATCCTGACCTCGATCAGCCCCTGTCCTCTCGCCACGAACATCACGGCGATCTCCTTCGTCAGCCGGCGCGTGGGGAGCCCGAGGAAGGTGCTCCTTGCCGGGGTTCTGTACACCCTCGGCCGTTCGCTCACCTACCTCACCCTGGGCGCCCTGCTCGTGGGGAGCCTCCTCTCCGCTCCACGAGTCTCTCTCGTCCTGCAGCGGACGATGAACAAGGCCCTCGGCCCGATCCTCATCCTGGTCGGGATCCTCCTCCTCGACCTCATCCCCCTGCGCCTCCCCACGGTCGGGCTCGGCCAGAAGGCCGCGGAGCGGATCGCGAAGTGGGGTCCTCTCGGAGCCTTTCTCCTGGGGATCCTGTTCGCCCTCGCCTTCTGCCCGGTCTCGGCGGCACTCTTCTTCGGGAGCCTGTTGCCCCTCGCGATCGAGCACCAGTCGCGCGTCCTCTTCCCTGCCCTCTACGGGGTTGGGACGGGTCTCCCGGTCCTCGGCTTCGCGATCGTGATCGCTCTGGGAGCCCGGTCCCTCGGAAAGGCCTTCGGGAAGCTGACGCGGGTCGAGCCCTGGCTGCGGCGAGCGACCGGGGCCGTGTTCATTGGCGTTGGGATCTACCTGTCTCTCGTCCACCTCTTCCGAGTCGTCGGGTAGCGGCTGGGCGCGAGAGCCCGACCGCGGGGAGAGCCGCGGCTTCGATAACCTCAACTCCACCCTCGCGGAGGCCGTCGTGGCCTCCGAGACCCACCGCAGCCGGGCGCTCTCCGCACCATCGAGCGGTGTCCAGGACCTCGTCCTTTCCGCTTCGCGACGTCGCCCAGTGGCTGGGCTCCTGCCCCGCGGCCGTCTCCGAAGGACGCAATGTCCCGCGGATCCTTTCCCTCCACGAGGGATCCGTGTGCGCCCGAACGGGCTACCACCTCGGCGCACGGCCTCAGACGCCCCCTGACCACCGGCCGGCAGCCGCATCGGTCGAGGATCGGGCTGGCCGTTGGAGGCGACCCTCTCTCTCCTCGGGATGCTCGATTCTGTCCGTCGTCCTGGCTATTGTTGACTATTGCGCTTGACATACTGTACTACCTGCCTGTACCATGCCGACACTCGCCAGGAGGTTCCTATGAGGATGTCCACCCGAGGGCGTTACGGTCTTCGCGTCATGATGGAGCTTGCGGCCCACTACGGCCGCGGTCCGGTCCCTGTGGAGACGATCGCCCGGAACCAGGAGATCTCCGGGAAGTACATCCACACCCTGGCCCTCGGCCTCAAGTCAGCCGGACTCGTGCGGGCCGTGCGCGGCCCGAGCGGTGGGTACGAGTTGGCGCGCGACCCTTCCACCATCACCGCTCTCGAAGCGGTGTCGGCGCTCGAGGGGCAACTCGCCCCCGTGGAGTGCGTCGCGGACTCCTCTGTCTGCCCACGCGCACCGCGCTGCGCGGCCCACGATCTCTGGCGCGGCGTCAAGTCCGCCGTGGACGGGGTCCTTTCGGGCCTGACGCTGAAGGAGCTCGCGATGGAAGCGCGCTCCAAGCAGGGGAAAGCCAGCGGCCGGAGCGGGCCGGGTCCACACAGAGGAACCGCACCGAACCTTCATCGAGAGAACACGAGCGGCTCATAGGATGGCTCTCTCGGAGACGAGAACGAAGGCCGTGACCCTGTCGCTTGAGGCGCCCAACAGAGAGTCTTTCGGAGGTAGACGGATGAGCAAACACCGTGCAAGAGAGGCGATGAGCCTGGTAGTGATCCTTGCCGTGGGAATGGCCGCAGCGGCACAGTCAGGCGCGGGCACGGGCGACACGAATGGCGCCCTCTTTCCGTCGTGTTGCGCCGGGTGGACGCTGCCTGCGAAGACCCACGTGGGCCGGCCCCCGTCTCAGGAGGGGACGATCGAGATCAGGGGTCTGGGTTCGTTCACGTTTGACCCCACCCGGGTCCAACCCTTGAGGAAGGACATCTTCCAGACGGGCCACTTCTCGGTGTTCGACGCCCTCGCACACCTCGCCAGGCAGGGACAAATCCAGATGCAGTACGCCTGGGACGACGCGGCGGGGACGTATCTCATCCAGTCGTTGAACGGGAAGAGCGGATGGTGGTACGACGCCCACTACGCGGGCGGGACGTTCGAGCAGCCCGTCGTGCGGATGGACGAGTACCCCGTGAAGGACGGGATGGCCATCCAGTTCTACCTCGAGGACCCCGAGCGCCTCGCCGCAATTCTGACAAGCTTCCGCGAGGAGACGGCCCGCCTGCAGGCAAACGCCGGACGTCTCGTCCTGCCTCGGGTCAAGGTGACCGCGCCCCAGGGCGAGCTCAGCTTCGACGATGTCCTCGTCACGGCGCACAACAGCCGTGCCGATGTCTTCCAGCCCGGAGTCATCACCGTGCTGGACGTCCTGCTGAGTCTGGGAGAGCAGGGGAAGCTCGCGGCCGTCGGACTCACCTGGCGAGCCGAGATGGACGGAGCGGACCCCGTCGACGGCTACTTCGTCGACCGAATCGATGCGGCAGGCTTCTCGATCCTGTCCACGGGCGACTGCACCTACGCCCACAAGGTGGGGAGCGAGGGGCTTATGAACTACCTCCCGCCTCACGGCCACAGGACGTCCCACATCCACCTGGCCTCCGACCTGAAGGTCCTCACGTCGCCGGAGTACGTGGAGTTCCTGTGGACCTGTCTCTAGGACGGGACAGACCGACGCCGCGCGGGGAGGACGAGGCTTTCCCCGGGCGGCACGAGGCGCCCGCGACGCGGCGTCCTTGAGGGCTCACCAAGAAGGAACCAAGAGGAGATCATGTTCTGGATCGTCTACGCGAACGCGAGGAAGAGGAAGTCGAGGCTCCTGATGACCGTCGGAGGGATCGCGATCGGTGTCGCGACGCTCTTCGCGCTCCTGGCCTTGAGCTCGGGGATCGAGGGCGCACTCGAGCGTGAGATCGGCGGATTGGGCGCGCACATCATTCTCCTGCCCGAGGGGTGCCCGTACACGCAGACGCTCGCCCTGATGCAGGGGGCCGAGACGGTGGAGCACGTGCCCGACAGCGTCGTGCCCCGCGTCCGGGAGACGGAGAACGTCCGCGCGACCGTCCCCGTCCTGGTGGGCAAGGTGAAGGCCAACGGGACGCTCGTTCCGATCTACGGGACGACCGAGGACATCTTCCAGATCAAGTCGTGGGGGGAGACGTCTCTCAGCGGAGCGCTCGTCGGCGGCAAGGTCGCCACGGACCTCAAGCTCAAGGTCGGAGACAGCCTTCACCTGGACCTCTATGAAGAGGTGGAGGTCGAGGTCGCGAGCGTCCTCCCGACGACCGGAGGCCGGGACGACACGTTCGTCTTCCTGCCCCTCGCCACGGCTCAGCGACTCCTCGGTCTCCAAGGGAGCCTGAGCGCGGTCCTCGTCCAGACGACGAACCTGGGCCGCGTGAACCAGACGCGGACGGCGCTCGGGAAGATGGCTGAGGTCCAGGCGGTCCCGCCGTCAGAAGTCTTCGACGCCTTGATCGGCCTTTTCAGCTCCGTGAAGCAGACCCTGATCCTGATCACCGGGATCGCGATCGTCGTCGGGATCCTCACCACGATGAACACCATGATGATGGCCGTCTACGAACGGCGGCGAGACATCGGTCTCCTCCGCGCCCTCGGAGCGACGCGGCGGAACGTCTTTGCGCTCTTCGTTTCGGAATCGCTCCTCGTCTCGCTCGCGGGGGGCCTCGCCGGCCTCGTCGTGGGCTACGCTGCGGCGTACCTCCTCCCGCGAACGAGCGGGTTTGGGATCGACGCGAGCCCGCACTTCGCGCTCGCCTACGTCGGAATCTGCCTCGTCG
>CAYHBG010000010.1:0-3095 GCA_964354815.1 uncultured Thermotogae bacterium | reverse complement strand
GGGATCGACGCGAGCCCGCACTTCGCGCTCGCCTACGTCGGAATCTGCCTCGTCGTCGCGGCCGCGGTCGGGACCCTGTCCGCGATCTATCCGGCCATGATGGCTGCGCGCACGCAGCCGATCCGAACCCTGAGGGAGCTATGAACATCACGCTTGACCACGTCTCGAAGGCTTACGGGGAAGGGCCGGGGAAGTTCTGGGCGGTCCAGGACGTCCAGTTCTCCCTCTCGACGGGGGACTTCGTCTCGATCGTCGGTCCGTCCGGGTCGGGAAAGTCCACCCTCCTGCATCTGGTCGGCTGCCTGGACACACCGACCGAAGGCGCTGTCCTGATCGACGGGAAACCGACGGCGAAGAAGAGCGACCGCGAGCTGTCCCTCGTCCGCCGGGATCGCATCGGGTTCGTCTTCCAGCAGTTCTTCCTCAACGGCGCGATGACCGCATGGCAGAACGTCCTCCTTCCGATGGAGATCGGAAGGGTGAAGGATCGACGGACCAAGGCAACCCAGGCCCTTCAAGCGGTCGGCTTGGGAGCGAAGTCAGGCTCCTACCCGTCGGAACTCTCCGGGGGGGAGCAACAGCGGGTCGCGATCGCCAGAGCGCTCGCGAACTCCCCGGACCTCCTCCTTTCTGACGAGCCGACGGGGAGCCTCGACACAGAGAACGGGGAGAAGATCCTGGCGATGCTCTCGAACTTGAACGAGGAACGCGGGATCGGCGTCGTCGTGGTGACCCACGACGGCGACGTCGCGTCCAGGGCGAAGACACAGATCGAAGTGCGTGATGGGAGGATCTCATGAAGAACGGCATGTTGTGGATCGGCCTAGCGGTCGCGGTGATCGGAGTGGCGGTCGCGGGGGGGCTCCTCCTCTCGCGAGGCGGCGGAAGCGCTACGGCGTCCTCCACGTCATTGAGCGTGGCCACGAGCACGCCCGCTGAGCAGACGCTTCCCGTGGCATCGACCCCCGTGGCGGTCGTGGGCCCCACGCCGCCCGCCGCAGAGACGTCCACCGCCCCCACGGTGAGCACGGGCGAGAGCCCCGTTGTCTCCGCCGCGACCGCGGCGCCGGTCGAGGTCTCGATCATTGACCTGATCAAGAAACAGGACCAGTTCACAGGGAAGGTCGTGACCATCAAGGGACAGGTTCTGACCCAGTGCATGGCCGGATGCGAGTTCAACGTGGACGACGGGACCGGCACGCTCAACGTGAAACTCGAGGGAGACGCCCTCGATCAGCTGATCGCGAAGGGAAGCGTGGGGAAGAAGGTGGTCGTGACGGGCGTCTTCGTTCGCGACCCCCGGCCGCAGATCGTCCTCGAGAAGACGGGCGGTTGGCGCTTCCAGTAGGTCAGACGGGGCGCGGCGGACGGGAGCAGGTGGATGGCGCTTGTCCGAGGCCTTGCGATGAAGAGCGGAGGTCCAGCATGACAGATCATTCCCGGCGGATGTGGAGGGGGATCCTCACCCTGGCGACGGCGTTCGGGCTCTTGGGAGTTGCGTCGGGGTGCAGCCTGGTCGGGGCCGGAGGGACTACCCCACCGCCCGAGGGCGGTTTGATGGCGGCCGACGTGACCGTCGTGTCGGACCCCATGGGGGGAGCAGATGTCTCTGCCCTCTCCTGCACCTTCCAAGTGAGCGAGCTCGCTGGAGGGGGGACCGGGCCCGTCCAGCTCAACGCGAGGTGGATCGCGCCCTGCGGGACCCACAAGTCGGAGACCTTCCAGTTCAAGGGAGGCGACGCCACCTTCACCACCACGTACTCGGAGTCCGGCGGGTACCCTATCACCAAGACGTTCTGGGTCGAGATCACGTGGCTCGACGCCCGCGGAAGCCACGCGCTCCGGAGCGCCTCGGCCGACTGAGACCTCGAGACGCCACCCCCGCAGGCGCGAAACCCCGATCACGGCACGGTGTACGCTGCAACGAGTGGTTGCTCGACCCAACCGGAGAGGGGAGAATCGGGGCGACGCGCTAGTCGCGCGAAAGGAGTGGGAAGTGAAGAGGATTCTAGGCATGCTGTTGGTCGTCCTTGGCACGCTCTCCGCGAACGCGGTCGCGAGTGGGATCCTGACCGCCGACACCCTGGCGTTCGATGCGGGGCAGGTGCTGGAGGGGCAGATCGTCATCCACACCTACATGCTCTCCAACTCGGGAGACGCGGCGCTGACGATCACCAACGTCTCCACAAGCTGCGGCTGCACGACGGCAAGTCTCGCGAAGAACGTCCTCGGACCGGGGGAGTCCGTCCCCCTCGAGGCCAGGTTCAACAGCGGGAGCTTCGGCGGGCAGACGGTCACAAGGGTGGTCCACATCGACTACACGAGCCACACCGACCCTGCGAAGCGCCGCCTCGACTTGACCCTCGCGGCGACGGTCCTGCGCCCCCAGGCCTACGACCTCATGACCGGCGACCTAGACCGAGTCTTCTTCCTGCTCGTCGACCTGCGGAGCCCGGACACCTACGCCTCCCGCCACCTGATCGGCGCGTTGAACATCCCCTACGAGAAGCTGGGCGACTGGATCGGGGTCCTCCCGCGGGGCGTCTTCACCGTCCTCTACGACCAGGATGGAACCCTCGCCCTCTCCGCGGCGCAGTCGCTCAGGGCGGCGGGATACCCGGACGCCCAGACCCTCCGAGGCGGGCTGGACGCCTGGACGAGGGCCTACGGGAGCAAGTTCGCCGCAGAGGAGGCGCCTCTTCGCGAGCGGTTCCTGCTTCCTGCGGAGCCGCCGGCGACGGGTACATCTGCGGTTCAAGCACCGATCGACGTGAGCTACCTTCAGAGCGAGTTCGTCGTCCTCATCGACCTGCGCTCGCCAGAGGCCTACGCCACCGCGCACTTCGCCGGGGCAGTGAACGTCCACCCGGCCGACCTCTCGGCCTGGGTCGCCCGCCTGCCGGCCAGCGCGCGCATCGTCCTCTACGATGACGACGGCTCGATCGCGCGACCGCTCGCGACCGCCCTGGTCGAGGCGAACTACAAGAACGCCCAGGCCCTCTTCGGCGGGCTCGCCGAGTGGCGGGCGGCGTTCGGGGAGAAGCTCCTGGCGACCCTGGTCCAGTAGGCGGCCCCGCACGCGAGCTGGGAGGGCC
>CAYHBG010000009.1:0-28100 GCA_964354815.1 uncultured Thermotogae bacterium | reverse complement strand
TCCGCGTCCTCCGCGATTGCGTCCTGGCGCGATGAAGTTCTCTCAGATAGTGGAGGCGAGCGGATTCGAACCGCCATCCTCCTGCTTGCAAAGCAGGCGCTCTCCCGATTAGAGCTACGCCCCCTGGTGAACGATCGACGAGATTATAGGTGCGGACTCGGGTCGATCAACCGGAGCGGTCCCGGTTCACCACCGGGTGAGAGACGTCCCCCATTGGAGAAGGGCCGAGAGGCGACTACCATGCGGTGATTCGTCATGTCCAGCGACCCGAGGGTTTCCGAGAAGCTGAAGGCCCTGCCCGCGTCCCCGGGCGTCTATCTCCTGAAGGACGCCGGCGGAGAGGTCCTGTACGTGGGAAAGGCGGCCTCCCTTCGGAGCCGGGTCCGCTCGTACTTCCAGTCGCCGAAGGGCCTCTCTCGCAAGACGCGCGACCTCGTGCGCGAGGTGGACGACCTCGAGGTGATCCGGACGGCCAACGAGGTGGAGGCCTTCCTCCTCGAGGACAGCCTGATCAAGGAGCGCCAGCCCCGGTTCAACATCCGCCTGCGCGACGACAAGCGCTACCCCTATCTGAAGATCACGCGCGAGCCGTTCCCGCGCGTCCTCATCGTCCGCCGCCGCCAGGCGGACGGAGGTCGGTACTTCGGCCCGTTCACGAACACGAAGGCAATGCGCTCCACGCTCAAGCTCGCCCAGAAGCTCTTCCCCACGCGGACCTGCGCCCTCGCCCTTCCGCTTCCCAAGCCGCGCCGCCCCTGTCTGCAGTACCACATCGGCCGCTGCCCCGGCCCGTGCGCGACCCTCATCGACGAGGCCGCGTACGGCGAAGCGGTGGAGGGCACGGCGATGCTCTTCGAGGGCAGGGTCTCCGGCCTCGTGGGCCGTCTGAAGGAGCGGATGGCCGCCGCGGCGGCCGAGGAGCGGTTCGAGGAGGCGGCGCGGGTCCGCGACCAGATCACCGCTCTCACGCGGACCCTGGAACGTCAAGCCATCGCCCTCCCCGACCTCCTCGACCGGGACGTGATCGGGGTCGCGGCGGAGGGGGACCGCGCCTGCGCTCAGGTCTTCCTCGTCCGCAGCGGCCGGGTGACCGGCCGGGAGGCGTTCCACCTCCGCGCCCCGGGAGAACCGAACGAAGAGGACATTCTCTTGGCCTTCCTCACCCAGTACTACGCCGGGGCGAGCGCCGTCCCGCCCGAAGTCCTCCTCCCGAGCCCCATCCCCGACGTCGAGGGTATGGAGGCCTGGCTCTCCTCCCTCCGCGGGCAGCGCGTCCGGATCAAGGTGCCTGCACGAGGAGAGAAGCGCGACCTGGTCCACCTCGCGTCCGACAACGCCCGCTTTGCCCTCAAAGGTGAGGAGGTCGGGCGATCCCTCCGGGGAGAGGCGACCGCGGCGCTCGACGACCTCGCCGAGGTCCTCTCTCTGTCCTCCTTTCCGGAGCGGATCGAGGCGTTCGACATCTCGAACACTCAAGGAGGGGAGGCGACCGGGTCGATGGTCGTCTTCGCCGGCGGCCGGCCGCGACGGGACGCCTACCGCCGGTTCAAGGTCCACCTCTCAGGGAAGCCGGACGACTACGCGATGATGGCCGAGGTCCTCCGCCGCCGGCTCCGGCGGGGCCTGGCCGAGCTCGCCCAGCCGGGCACGTCAGCGAAGTTCTCCGATCTCCCGGACCTCGTCGTCGTCGACGGAGGGAAGGGGCAACTCTCGATCGCCCTCTCCGTCCTGCGCGAGCTCGGCCTGGAGGAGATCGAGGCCCTCGGCCTCGCCAAGCGGCACGAGGAGGTCTACCGTCCTCTGAATCCCGAGCCGATTCGCCTGCCGGCGGACAGCCCGGCCCTCCTCCTCCTGCGCGAGGTGAGGGATGAGGCCCACCGTTTCGCTGTCACCTACCACCGCCGTCTGCGCGCGAAGCGCAGCCTCTCCTCGCGCCTGGATGAGATCCCCGGCGTGGGCCCCAAGCGCAGGCAGGCCCTCCTGCGCGCGTTCGGATCGATAGAGCGCCTTGCCCAGGCCTCGGTCGACGAGATTGCCTCGGTTGAAGCGATCCCCCGTTCTCTCGCCGAGGCGATCGCAAAGCGAACGAAGCCCTGAGCTTGGCCGACGCAGGCGGGGCCCCTATACTCGCCGCGACAGGGAGGCAACTCGTGGAGACCCTAGATCTGCTGCGGACGCTCTCCGACGCCTTCGGCGTCGTCGGCACCGAGGACGAGATCCGCTCGACGATCGAGGAACTGATCGCCCCTCTCGTCGACGAGGTGCGGACAGACACCCTGGGGAACCTCCTTGCGACGCGCAAGGGGAAGGGAAGCTTCACCCTGATGCTCGACGCGCACATGGACGAGGTCGGATTCCTCGTGAAGTGGATCGACGATCGGGGGTACCTCCGCTTCGTCCCCCTCGGCGGGTGGGACGAGCGGATCGTCGGCGGGCACCGGGTGGAGATCCTCCTCCGCTCTGGGGTGAAGCAGCTCGGGGTCATCGGATCGGCCCCGCCGCACATTCTCAAGGACGAGGAGCGCAAGAAGCCGATCCCGATCGAGGGCCTGTTCATCGACATCGGAGCACGCTCGCGCGAGGAGGCGGAGGAACGCGGAGTGCGGATCGGGGACCCGCTCACGATCCACTACCCCTTCGCCGAGCTCGCCCCGGGGACCGTGACCGGGAAGGCGCTCGACGACCGGGCCGGGTGCGCCGTCCTGATCGAGGTCGCCCGCCGGCTCGCGAAGAAGCCCCTGAAGGTGAACCTCGCCTTCTCGTTCGCCGTCGGCGAGGAGGTGGGCCAGCGGGGAGCAAAGACCGCAGCCTATCAGATCGAGCCGGACGCTGCCTTGGCGATCGAAGGAACGATTGGAGCCGACATGCCCGGGGTCCCGGAGGAGAGCCAGCCGGTCCGCCTGGGATGCGGGCCTGCGATCACGGTCGCCGACCGTTCGATCGTCGTCTCCCGTCGCGTCGTGCAAGCCCTGGAAAGGGCAGCCGAGGGGGCCGGGGTCCCGTATCAGTACAAACTGCCGATCTACGGGGGGACCGACGCCGGGGCGATCCACCTCTCCCGGTCTGGGGTCCTCGCCGGGGTCGTCTCCGTCCCCTGCCGGTTCATCCACTCTCCGACGTCGACCCTCCGCCTGTCCGACTTCGAACAGACGGTGAAACTCGTGACGCAGTTCGTGAGAGACCTCCCCAAAGCCCTACTCTAGGAAGGGACGGGAGCAAGGGACCCTCGCCGCAGGCGTCTTTCCTCTACGAGCGGATGCGCGCCCTAGGCCGGGGATCCGACCTTGTGCGCGGCGATCTCCTCCCGGACGAGGCTCGCCAAGCGCTTGATCCCCTCGTCGATCTCCGGCTCGTTGGTCACGGAGTAGGAGAGGCGCATCGTATTCTTCCCCGAGCCGTCGGCGAAGAAGGCACTCCCGATGACGTAGGCCACCTTGTGCTCCAGGGCGCGGGGGAACATCGCCTCGGTGTCGATCCCCTCGGGGAGGCGCACCCAGAGAAAGAGGCCCCCCTCGGGGCGGGTCCAGGTGATCCCCTCGTCCTTGGGCATGTACTTCTCCAGGGCCGTGACCATCGCGTCGCGCTTCGCGCGGTAGCGACGGCGGATCAACTCGAGGTGCTCCTCAAAGTCGCACTCCGTCATGTAGCGGGCGGTGATGTGCTGGGTCAGCTTCGACGTGCACAGGTCCGAAGCCTGCTTGCAGCGCACAAGGGCGTCCATCAGCTCGCCATCCGCGATCAGGACGGCCAGGCGGAGCCCGGCGGCAAGGACCTTGGACAGGGTGACGAGCATCAGGACGCGGCCTTCGGTGTCCATGCTCCGAATGGACGGGATCGCCTCCCCGGCGAAGCGGAGCTGGCCGTAGGGGTTGTCCTCGAAGACGAGAAGGTCCTCTCGCTGCGCGATCTTGAGCAGACGCCGCCGCTTCTCGTACGACATCGTGATCCCGGCCGGATTCTGGAAGTCGGGGATGACGTACACCGCCTTCAGGGTCTTCCCCGCCCGCCGACATTCGGCGATCCTCCGCTCCAGGAGATCGAGGTTCATCCCGTCGTCCTCGAGCGGGACCCCGACCTTGTCCGCCTGGAACAGGGTGAATGCCTGCAGGGCCCCAAGGTAGGTCGGCAGGTCGACGAAGATGACGTCCCCTGGGTCGAGGAACGCCTTCGCGAGAAGGTCGAGCCCCTGCTGCGAGGCCGTCGTCACCAAGAGCTGGTCCACGGTCAGGTCGAGCCCCTCGTCCCGGCGGAGCCAGTCGGCGACGGCGCGGCGGAGGGTCAGGCTGCCCTCGCTAAGGCCGTACTGGAGAACGTTCTTGTAGTGGTGGCGCAGCTCGTCGGCCGCGATCACCGCCAGTTCCTCTCGCGGGAAGGTCTCCGGATCGGGGAGGCCTCCGGCAAAGGAGATGATGTCCGGCTTCTCCGTCAGCTTGAGCAGCTCGCGGATCGCCGAGCGCTTCGCCCCCGAGGCCCGCTTCGAGGTGTACTTGGTCATGGCCCTCTCTCCTTGTGCGACTGCGCCGCTTGAGGCGGCGCAGGGGCGTGATTGTAAAGGGGCACAACCTCCCCTGTCAAAAGAGGATGCGACCGAAGAGCGGAAGCAGACAAGCGGCCGTTCCGGACCCGAGCGCGGCGCCGCACAGGACGTCGAGCGGGTAGTGCTCCTTGAGGTAGACGCGGGAAAGCCCGATCGTGATCGCGACAAGGTAGGCGAGGACCTGAATCCACAGCGCCGGGTAGACCGTGGCAATCACGCTCGCGATGCCGAACGCCGTCGTCGCGTGCCCGGAGGGGAAGGAGTGATGATCGACCAGCCGCGCGCGTGGCCCCCGGATGATCAGGAGGGGGCGAGGTCGCGCGTACAGGGCCTTGAACAGCCGGAAGATGACGATGTTCGCCGTCGTGACGCACATCGCCATGAGGACGTAGACGCGGTCGGCGGGGCGGCCGAAGGCGGCCAAGCCGACGGCAAGAGCCACCCAGAGGGCCCCATCCCCGAGGTAGGTGGCGACGAGGAAGACCTTCTCGAGCTTGCGGAGGAGCGGGTGGGTCGCGATGACCTCGAGCGTCTCCTCATCCCAGGAGAGGAGCGCGGCCACCGCCAGGTCGAACCGGTTCACGAACCTCGCCCAGACCTGCGTCATGCCTCCCTCCGCGCTCGAAGGGTCGGGAAGAGGATCACGTCGCGGATGGAACGGGAGTCCGTGAGAAGCATCGCCAGCCGATCCACCCCGAACCCGATACCCCCCGTGGGAGGCATCCCGTGCTCGAGGGCGAACAAGAAGTCCTCATCCACCCGCTGCGCCTCCTCGTCCCCTCCGGCGCGCAGGCGCTCCTGCGCCTCGAACCGCTCCCTCTGATCGAGAGGGTCGTTGAGCTCGGTGAACGCGTTCCCCACCTCCATCCCGGCGACGAAGAGCTCGAAGCGCTCGACCGTCTCCTCCTTGCCCGGAGCTCGCTTGGCGAGGGGGGAGATGTCGATCGGGTAGTCGAGGACGAAGGTAGGCTGAACGAGCACCGGCTCGACCTTCTCCTCGAACAGCCGCTCGATCGCCTTCCCGCGAGAGGAGGGAGGGATCTCGATCCCTCTTCTTGCCGCGTCGGCGCGGATCTCCTCCGCCGTCCGTCCCCGCACGACGATTCCGGTCGCCTCCTCTACCGCCTCTTCCATGCCGACCCGTCGCCACGGCGGAGAGAAGTCGAGCTCCACCCCCTGATAGGGGACCCGAAGTGACCCCGTCGCGGCCTGCGTTGCGGCAGCGATCAGTCCCTCGGTCAGGGCCATCATTCCCTCGTAGTCGCTGTACGCCTCGTAGATCTCGAGGGTCGTGAACTCGGGGTAGTGCACGGTCGAGACCCCCTCGTTCCGGAAGTTGCGCCCCAATTCGTACACCCGCTCCAGCCCGCCGATGATGAGCCTCTTCAAATAGAGCTCGGGGGCGACGCGAAGGTAGAGGTCCACGTCGAGGGTGTGGTGGTGGGTGACGAACGGCCGCGCGGTCGCGCCTCCAGCGATTGACTGCAGGATCGGCGTCTCCACCTCAAGGAAGTCCCTCTCGTCCAGGTAGCGGCGCATCGCGGCCACCATCCGCGACCGGCGGACGAACGCCTCGCGCACCTCGGCGTTGGAGATGAGGTCGAGGGAGCGGTGGCGGTAGCGCAGCTCGACGTCCTTCAAGCCGTGCCACTTCTCGGGAAGGGGGCGGAGCGCCTTGGCGAGGCGGCTCCACGCCGCAGCCTCGACAGTCAGCTCCCCCTTCTTCGTTCGGAAGACCTCCCCCCGAAAGGAGAGGAAGTCGCCGATGTCGGCCGAGGACAGGTCCTCGAACCCTTCCGCACCGAGCCCGTCGCTGGAGGCGCGGACCTGAATCTGGCCCGATCCGTCCCTGAGATCGAAGAACGCCGCCCGCCCCATCCGCCGGAGGGCGACGAGCCGACCCGCGATCCCCACGACCTCCCCGCTGCGGGCCTCCTCGCCGAGGGGCGAGTGCCGGGCGACGACGGCTCCGATCGCCTCCCGCGGCCCGAACCGCGCCGGATAGGGGTCGACCCCCCGGTCTCGGAGGGCCCTCAGTTTCTCCATCCTCGCCTGAACCAACGGGTCGGCCATGCGGCTACTTGTTGATGGCGATGACCCGGAAGTGGGTTGCCCCCCGCGGAAGGTCCACGGCGACCTCGTCACCCTCCCTCTTCCCGATCAAGGCCTCGCCCACGGGAGAGGCGACGGAGATCTTCCCCTTCTCTAGATCGACCTCGGGTGAGCTGACGAGGGTGAAGCTTCCGCTCTCCATGATCTCGAGGTCTTGGAGGATGAAGCTCGACCCAATCCCGATTACCTCGCGCGAGATCTCCTCGTCGGGGATGACCTCCGCCGCCTCCAGGACCGAGGTGAGCCGGCGAACCTCGCGTTCGTAGTACTGCTGCTCGCTCTGCAGGAACATGTACTCTTTGTTCTCGCGCAGGTCGCCCCCGTTGATCTTCGACGCGGCGAGCTTCTCGGGGATCTCCTCGTACAGGATCTTCTTCGCGTGCTCGAGCTCCTGCTGCATCAGAGCGTATCCGTCTTTCGTGAGGAAGATCGTCTCTTTGTTCATTCTCTAACCTCCGTTCCCACGGCCCGCCGAAACTCGTCCGTGAGAGCCCGCTCGACCTCGACCGCCGTGCGCCCTTTGCAGCCGGCGTGAGGCCGCACGATCATCTCCCTTCCCTCAAACAGAGACCGGTTCCTGCGGAAGGCCTCGCGGAGAAGTCGCTTCATCCGGTTGCGCTCCACGGCCGTTCCGAAGTGACGCGGCAGGACGATCCCCATCCGTGGTGCTGCCGCTCCTGCCAACACATAGAGGGAGAGGAGGTCCCCTCTCCTCGCCGTGCCGGACCCGTAGATCCGAGCGAAGTCCGACCTCTTCTTCAACCTCATGGCGGCAGGGAAACCCGCTTCTCTACCGTCATGCATCGGCAGGATGATACCGCCGCTTTTCCCCCGTTTCAAGAACCCGCTTCCCCCTACTCTTTCCGACCCCCGCTCAGTAGACTCTCCTGCGTCATGCGGGAAGGGCACGTGTACCAGGTCTCCGAGCTGAACCGGCAGGCGCGGTCCCTGCTCGAGGAGGGGATCGGGTCGGTCTGGGTGCGTGGGGAGATCTCCAACCTCTCAGCCGCCCCATCGGGGCACCACTACTTCACGCTCAAGGATGGTGAAGCGGAGATCTCTGCCGCCCGCTTCCGTTCCCAAACCTCCCTCCTCCCCTCCCCGGTTCTCACGGACGGAATGGAGGTCCTCGTCTTCGGCCGTCTGACGATCTACGAACCTCGAGGTCGCTATCAGCTCGTCGTGTCCGTCATCCAGCCAGCCGGGGTGGGGGCTCTCCAACTCGCCTTCGAGCGGCTGAAGGCGAAGCTCGCCGAGGAAGGGTTGTTCGCCCCGGAGAGAAAGCGCCCCCTCGCCGCTTTCCCAGAGCGGATGGGGATCGTGACCTCCCCCACCGGGGCGGCGCTTCGCGACATCGCGTCCATCCTCGCCCGCCGCTGGCCGAGCGTGGAGACTCTCCTCTTCCCAAGTTCCGTTCAAGGGGAGACCGCGGCCGAGGAGCTCGTCGCGGCAATCCGAAGGGCAGAGGTCTACAGCTCTGACGTGGCGAAGCTCGACCTCCTCGTCGTCGGCCGAGGTGGAGGGTCCCTCGAGGACCTTGCAGTGTTCAATGACGAGGGGGTTGCGCGGGCGATCTACGCCTCGCCGATCCCGGTCGTCTCCGCGGTCGGACACGAGATCGACGTCACCATCGCCGATCTCGTCGCCGACCTCCGTGCGCCAACCCCCTCCGCAGCGGCCGAACTCGTCGTCCCGGATCAGGTCGAGGTCCTCGCCTCGCTCGACGCGACCCTCTCCCGCCTCGCGCGCAACCTGCGAGGCGCCCTCAGCCAACGAGAAACCTCCCTCTCCACCTCCCTTTCCAGCTACATCCTCCGCGTCCCGAAACGCCGCGTGGAGCGTCTCTCCCAGGAGCTCGATCTGCGCCTTGACGCCCTCCTGCGGCAGCTACGTGTCGTGTGGAGAGCGCGCGAGGACCACGCGGCGCGCCAGGCGGCGGCCTTGCGCCTCGTCGACCCGAGCTTCCCCCTCCGCCGGGGCTACTCCATGACCTTTCGCGCGGGGAGCCGCTCCCCTCTTCGCCGCGCGGCGGACCTCCTCCCCGGGGAGCGCATTGAAACCCGGCTCTTCGCCGGTCAGGTTTCCTCCCGCATCGAGGAGGTGGTCGAGGGATGAAGATCGAAGAGGCCTTGACTCGGCTGGGCGAGATCACAAAGCGCCTCGAGGCAGAGGACCTCCTGCTCGAGGAGGCCCTGACCCTGTTTGAGGAAGGGGTCGCCCTGGCGGCACGGGTGAGGTCCGACCTCGACCAGGCGCGACTCCGCATCAGGAAGGTCATCGAGACGTCGCAGGGCACCCTTTCCCTCGAGGATTTTGACCTCTCCTAGCCTGCCCCTATAATCGAGCCTGCCATGGGAGAGGCCCTGCGATGGGATGTTCTAGTCATTGGGGCCGGACCTGCGGGGCTCTCCGCCGCGATCTACGCCCGGCGGGCCCTCCTGTCCACCCTCGTCCTCGACAAGGCCCTTCCCGGCGGCCTCCTGAACCAGGCCCTCTCCGTCGAGAACTACCCCGGCTTTGAGCAGGCCATCCCCGGCCAGGAGTTGACGGGCCGCATGCGCCGCCAGGCGGAGCGGCTGGGAGCCCAGATCGCAAGCGAGGAGGTCCGTTCGATCTCTCGCGAGGACGGCGTCGTTCGCGTCCAGACGCAGGCCTCCGCTTTCGAGGCCCGCGCTGTCGTTCTCGCCACCGGATCGCGGCCGCGTGAGCTTCCGGTGGACGGTGTGAGGAGATTCGTCGGGCGAGGTGTCTCCTACTGTGCCACCTGCGACGGCTACTTCTTTCAAGGAAGGGACGTTCTCTCCGTCGGCGCCGGCGACTCGGGGCTCACCGAGGCCCTCTTCCTGGCCCGAATCGCCCGCTCGGTCGGAATCATCGTCCGCCACCCAGAGGAGGACCCCCACGCCGTGCGAGCCTCCGCGTCGCTCAGACAAGCGGCACGAGGGAACCCGCGTATCCACTTCCTGTGGAACCGAACGGTGGAAGAGGTGCGCGGAGAAGGGCACTTGGAGGCCGTCATCCTGAGGAACCTCGGAACGGGCGATCTCGAGGAGCAGCGGGCGGACGCGCTCTTCATCCAGATCGGACACCTCCCGGAGACGGAGTTCCTCCGCGGCCGGCTCGCCCTCGACGCGGGCGGCCACGTCGTCACCGATGATCGTTTGCGCACGAGCGTGGAAGGCGTCTTCGCCGCCGGGGACGCGCGAGCAGGGGCCAGCCGGTATGCGCAGGCCATCGTGGCCGCCGGGGAAGGGGCCATCGCCGCCATAGAGGCGGAGAGGTACCTCGAGGGGAACTCGTCTTCCCCTTGACGAGGGATGCACCCGCGTAAGGAGGAGAGGGATGCCAACGATCAATGACCTGTTCAACGAGGCGGTCACGACTCACCGTGAGAGGGTCGCTCTTCGAATGCCGGTCCCCAAGGAGCGGAAGCGCGGTCACGGGGTTCGCCTCGTCCTCAACGAGATCACCTACGGGCGCTTGGAGGAGATGGTCGGACGGTTCGCGTCGTCTCTTGCCGAACTCGGTGTCCACAAGGGGGATCGCGTCGCGGTGATCGCCAAGCCCCGAGTGGCGTGGGCCACCTCCTTCTTTGCCACTCTCCGGCTGGGCGCAACCGTCGTCCCGCTCGATCCGGACCTCCAGCCGGGGGAGATCGAGCGGATCCTTGTGGAGGCCGGCGTGACGGTGGCTGTCTTCGCAGGAGGCAAGGCCGCCGAGTTGCGCGCGATCAAGGAGCGCTCTCTCTCGAACCTTGCCCTGGTCTCCATGGACCGCACGGACGAGGAGGGGATCCTCTTCCTCGACGCCCTCCTCATCGGAAGGAAGCCGACCCCGCCTGCAGCCGTCGCTCCCGAGGACCTCGCCGTCCTGATGTACACCTCCGGCACGACGGGGAACGCGAAGGGGGCGATGCTCACCCACGCGAACATCGCCTCCAACGCGCTGGCCATGGTGAAGGTGATCTCGCTCTCGCCAGAAGATAGCTTCTTGTCCATCGTTCCTTGGCATCACATCTACGGCCTCTCCGTCACCCTGATCTGCCCGGTGACGGTCGGCGGGGCAACCTCCTACGCCCCGGTCGACCGGAACCTGTCCCAGGTGATGCTCAAGTCGCGCCCCACGATCCTGCTCGGCGTCCCCAAGCTGTACCACGTCCTGTACGGGAGGATCCGCGAGGGGATCGAGAAGGGCTTTCTGAAGCGCCAGATCGACCGTCTCTATCCCACGCTCATGGGGCGGCTCCTGCGTCGAAAGCTGTTCGGGAAGCAGCTGCGCTACTTCACCTCCGGCGGGGCGCCCCTTCGCTTCGACGTGGCGATGGGGTTCCGCCGCCTTGGATTGGGAATCCTGGAAGGGTACGGCCTCACCGAGACGGCGCCCCTCCTGACGATGTGCGATGCGTTCGCCGACCGGCCGGGGATGTCCGCGATCGAGGGCGTGGAGATCCGAATCCACGAACCGGACAAGAACGGGATCGGGGAGGTCCTCGCCCGTGGACCGAACGTCATGAAGGGCTACTACAAGAACCCCGAAGCGACGGCGGCTGTCCTAGAAAAGGACGGCTGGTTCCATACCGGGGACCTCGGCCGGATGACGCCCGAGGGAACGCTCGTCCTCTCTGGCCGCGCCAAGAACGTCATCGTCCTCGACACCGGCGAGAACGTGTATCCCGAGGAAGTGGAATGGGAGTTGCAGCGCATCCCGGAGATCGAGGAGGTCATGGTCTACGAGGCGGAGCGCCAAGGGGCTCCGGCGGTGGCGGCGATGGTCTACCCGAACTGGACGGCGCTGAAGGCCGAGAAGATCGCGACCCCGGAGGAGGCGCTCGACGCGATCTGGGAGAGAATCCGCTCACAGAGCGAGAACCTCGCCGTCTTCAAGCGGATCAGAGCGAAGGATCTCGTCTCTCTGGTGGACCAGCCGTTCGAGAAGAGCGTCAAGCTCGACATCAAGCGCTTCGTCTACCAGAAGAAGCCCTAGTCCCCGTTTCCCAGGGAGGCACGCCGGCCGTTCGTCTTGCCCTGCCGTCGTGTCTTGCGTCTTCGCTGGCGCGTCGGAGTTGCCACGTGGTCCCCGAGGTACTACACTGAACGAGACTCGAAGGGGGTGACGCCCATGGTCAACAGGGTAAACACGCTATCGATCTACATCCCCAAGGGCAAGCTCGCGCGAAACCCGCTGGAGCGCCTCGCGAAACTCTCCGAGGACAAGGAACGATCGATCAACTACCTCGTGGTGGAGGCTCTCCTGCAGTACCTCGACCGGGAGGAAAAGAAGAAGAAGTGATGCCCTTCTGACACGTCGCGGGCCTACGTCGTTCCGCTTCGGTCTTGTTCCGTCTCCTCTCCCCGCTTTCGCCTGATCTCCGCGAGTCTCTCGGCGATCGCCTTCTCCAGTCCACGTTGCGTCGGCCGGTAGTAGCGCCGTCCTCGGAGTCCCGGAGGCAGGCAATCCATCCTCGCCACGCCCGACTCGAGGTCATGCGCGTACTGGTAGCCCTCTCCATACCCCAACCCCTTCATCAAGGAGGTCGGCGCGTTTCTCAGGTGGAGAGGCACCGGCTCGTCTAGCTGTTCCGCAATATCGCGCTTGGCCTCGTTCATCCCAACGTACAGGGCGTTGCTTTTCGGGGCGACCGCCAGGTACGTCGCCGCCTCCGCCAGGGCGAGGTCGCACTCCGGGAGGCCGACGGCCTCGACGGCCTCCACCGCCGCGATCGCCACCTGCAGGGCCCTAGGATCAGCGAGTCCGACGTCCTCGCTCGCCATGCGAAGCAGGCGTCGCGCAAGGAAACGCGGGTCCTCTCCCGCTTCGATCATCCTCGCCAGCCAGTACAGGGCGGCGTCGGGATCCGAGTTGCGGACCGACTTGTGAAGAGCGGAGATCAGGTTGTAGTGCTCTTCTCCCGCGCGGTCGTAGATCAGGGTCTTGCGCTGAACCGCCTTCGCGACAAGAGCGGCGCTGATCCGCCGATCGTCGGCGACGCTGACGACGAGTTCGAGGGCCGTCAGCGCTCGGCGCGCATCCCCGTCCGCTAGACGGATCAAGGCCTCCTCCGCCTCCGGATCCGCCTCGTACTTGCCCCCGAATCCTCGCGAGTCGAGGAGAGCGCGACGGAGAAGCTCTCGGAGGTCCTCGGCGCCGAGCGCCTCGAAGAGGAAGAGCTGGCAGCGAGAGAGGAGGGCCGAAGTCATAGAGAAGGACGGGTTCTGGGTTGTCGCGCCGATGAACAGGATGCTCCCCTCCTCAAGGTACGGGAGGAGGATGTCCTGCTGCGCACGCGTGAAACGGTGGACCTCGTCCAGAAACAGGAGATCCCGCCGCCCCTCCGCCTGTTGGCGTTCGCGCGAGCGGTCCAGGACGGCCCGGACTTCCTTCACCCCCGACAGGGCAGCCGAGAGGTGGACAAAGCGCGCGCGGGACCTCTCCGCGAGGATCCGCCCGACCGTCGTCTTCCCCGTCCCAGGAGGCCCCCAGAAGAGGAACGACCGGTACGTCTCCCGCTCGACCAGAACGCGCAGCGGGCCGCCAGGGCCGAGGATTCCCCGCTGCCCCACGACCTCGTCGAGATCCCGCGGTCGCATCCTCTCCGCGAGCGGCGCCTCTGCAGATCGGCCGAACTCGAGTCGCTCCATGCCCCCATCGTAGCGGATCCCCGGCAGGGAGGCGATCTTCGCGCCTCTCGACCATCATGAGGAGCGGAGGAGGAAGGCCCAGACAAACCCCGTCGCCTCACTCGGGCGCAGGCAAGAGGGCCCGCAGTCGATGGCGCGGGCTCGAGCGTTCCCGTGCCGGGCTAGAGGCCGCAGGCAACGACAAACAGGGGAAGGAAGCCCTCCCCCTGTTCGTCTTCGGAGGATCACCGCGACGCCTGAGGTATCCCGGTAAGGAGGTCAGATGCGCCGCGCGTCCCCTTCTTATCTCGCCCTAACTCTCTTCAGCACCAGGGCCTTCAGGTTCTTCCCGGCCCTGAACACCGGGACGACCTTCGCTGGGACGTTCATCTTCTTCTGCGTCTTCGGATTCCGGCGCACACTCGCTTTGCGCGTCCGCACCTCGAACTTCCCAAACCCGGTGATCGCCACCGCCTCGCCCTTGCCCAGAGACTCCGTGATCACGTTGAGGATCCCGGTCAGGGCCTCCCCCGCCCCTTTCTTGGTCATACCTGCTTTCTTGGCCAGCCGCTCGGTGAGCTCCTTCTTGTTCATCGCACCTCCTTAGGGTGACGGACAGGAGGGAGTATAAGGCGTGGGGAGGGAGAAGGGAACTCAGGACGTCTTTGGCCCCGAAGGTGGAAAGGGGCCCTGGGCGAGATCTAGTGGATGGCTAGCCGCTTGGGCCCCGCGATACCCCCTACGTGGCAACACTCGGAGGCGTCTTCTCATAGACTGATGTCGAAAGGGAACGAAGACGAGGGCGCTTGAGTCCTGCGGGAGTGCGCCTCGTCACCTGCCGGGCGGCCCGGTCGTGCCAACGGGGCGCCCATGACCGGGAGCGCGCGGGGTGGAGTCCCCGCTCCAGGGGAACGCGACGTGAAGCCGCAACTTGACTCGGAAAGCGCAAGTCCGTAACATCCCCGCCGCGGGTCATTAGCTCAACTGGCAGAGCAACGGACTCTTAATCCGTCGGTTGCAGGTTCGAGTCCTGCATGACCGTAGGCATCGCAGCTTCCGTCCATTCCTCTCTGTCAAAGACCGCCGAACTCCCCTGATTGAGATAGTCCACCATAGTCGGCTTGGACCCGTGAGAGCAAGTTGCGCCCGACGCGGGTACGCCCCCTCCCTGCGATTCCGGTATCGGACTCGAAGCGTTGCAGGGGTCCATTCCGACGGCCCTCCAGAACTTGCCTCGTTTCCGTACTCTGTGGCCGGTTCCCCTTTGCACGTCCTTGAGGGCGCAGGCCATCGGAGGCTGCCCGAGACCGTTTGCGTGCGAGCGTCACCTCACGTTCTTCGTCTCACTCCCTTCGGCGGACGTATGGGACGAAGAGCTGCGCTTCACAACGGCATCACGAACTGGCTGGAAGTCCTCGTACCCCTGGCGTACTCCCTTAACCTCATAGTCGAACTCCCCGGACAGACCCTCCGCTTCGGCGACCACGATCTCCTCCGCCGTCGCGGACTCTACGTACAATCGGAGCCACGTACCCCGAGGGGTTAGCTGAACCGTCAGACTTCCTTCCGCGACGATCGCCGTGAAGTGGTCGGGCAGCGTGATCCTAGCCTGCCCTCCTGCCAACCTAGCGGAGCCCCTCACATAGATCCCTGCCTCCGGCCCCTCGAGACAGGCATACGTGATCTCCTTGCTAGCTTCTCCGGGATACGGGGTGACGAAGTACTTCGTGCCGCTACAGTAGAGGTCTCCCGTGAGCTGGAGCGAATTAGTGGAGTCGTTCCACCACGCGGCACACATCTCGTCTGTGAAGTTCCACACCTCGAAGTCTCCATCATTTGAAGACTCGAATCCCCAGTTATGCCCGCCGGTCATGGCGCAATGCACCTGCAAGTCAGGTTCATCGTTACCATCATAGACTTTGAGATCCTCGAAGGCTAGAACCCCGTAGTTATCCCCCGGAACAAGCCAGACGTTGTTGGTTCCCACGAGGTCCAGGTCCATGTCAGCGCCTACTGTGAGGTCTGGGTACTGCGCTCCGGTCGTGGTGATGGTCCCAGCGACCGCGAGCTTCCGTCCGGGAGTGGTATTCCCGATTCCGACGTTTCCCGCGGCGGTGATGGTCAAACGTTCATTGTTTCCTCCTGAGAGGAGGCGGACGTCACCACCCGCTTTGTAGTTCCCGAAGCGGAATGAGTTGATGCTTTGGCTGTACTGGAAGAAGCCTCCGAGGGAGCCGCCGGAGTAGAACGACATCTGTGGTGTGCCTGTCCCGGGATCTTGCAGCTTGATCTCGGGCCAAGACGCGTACACGTGGAGTCGAGCAGTTGGCGCATCTGTTCCGATCCCGACTTTGTTGAACACGCCTGTGTCGCCAAGCCCCATCGGCTGGTAACTGAGCTCATCATCGCCAAAGCTGAAGGCCGCAGTAGGCGAGGTGGAAAGCGCCGGCGCCGCCTGCAACTGCACCTTGTCGCCTGGAAGGAGGGCCAGCTTGCCGGTCCGATCGAACAGGAGACCTCCCTGCGCATCCCACGCCTGGGCGCTGTAGAGGTAGGAGCCGTAGGCGAGGCGCTCTCCCCACGTGTTCGTGCGATCCCAGTCCAAGACACTATCTGAGACGATTCCCGACGACCACAGTTCCTTGCCCGAGAGATCGAAGACGCGGACCTCAAGGCTTGCCGCTCCCGCGGCCTCGAAACGGATCACATCCGAGTAGGGCGTCGCTGTGAGGGACGTCCCTCTGTCGGCCCCCAAGACCACAACGGAAACGAGAATCGCGGCGACGGCCGCCGCGCCTCCCAGAATCGGTACCCACACCCGCCAACTCCGCGCCAGCTTGGTCATGTGAACCTCCTTCTTGCCCGTTGAGGGCACCCCAGTCTACCCTCCTTCCCTTCGACAGTCTCCTTTCCTCCTCGTGCAGACAGCGCTCTCTTGATCCCTTTCCCTTGCGAATGCGCATCACCTGGTTCCCCAGATCGAGGTCCGCCAGGTCAAGCGCGATCAGTTCGCCCAGCCTCACGCCGGTGTCGACAAGCGTGAGGAGCAGCGCGTAGTTCCGGACTCCGAGCCAGCCGGAGCGTGTGCAGGTAACAAGAAGCGCCTTCACCTGTTCCCGTGATAGCGCCTCCGGGAACTCCTTGGCGATCTTCGGCATGCCTAGATTCGCGGCTGGACTGCTCTCCGTGACTCCCTCACGTGCAAGGAAATTGCAGAACGCCCTTATGGAGCGCATCCTGATTCCGACCGTCGTTGGAGATAGTCCCCTCTCCAGCATCCGGGCAATGTAGGCCCTGAGGTCCCCTATCGTGGGTATCTCCTGTGTCCGCCCCGCGGCCTCCAGAAACGCCCCGAGTCCCCGCAATGCTTCCCGGTACGTCTCCAACGTCCGCTCTGCCAGCCCCTTGCTGCGACAGTAGAGGTCAAACAACTGCGTCGCCTCCGCGAAACCTACCGCTGCCATGCCGTCGAACTCCCCCTTTTCGGGTCAGTCCGGGCTCGGATCTCTGACAGAACGGAACGCGACGTGAAGCCGCAACTTGACTCGGAAAGCGCAAGTCCGTAACATCCCCGCCGCGGGTCATTAGCTCAACTGGCAGAGCAACGGACTCTTAATCCGTCGGTTGCAGGTTCGAGTCCTGCATGACCCATCCCTAGAGAACCCTGTCGGGTCGTTAGCTCAGGGGCTAGAGCACCTGACTTTTAATCAGGGGGCCGCTGGTTCGATTCCAGCACGACCCATGCGGATTGAATGCGGGTTTCCGTCTTTCTATAATCGTCGCACGCCTGTCCCCATCATCTAGCGGCCCAGGATACCGGGCTTTCATCCCGGCGGCAGGGGTTCAAATCCCCTTGGGGACGCAGGATTTGCGGGCCCGGCAGACGAAGACTATAATGGGCAAGTAGCTCAGCTGGGAGAGCATCCGGCTTACATCCGGAAGGTCACGGGTTCGAGTCCTGTCTTGCCCAGTGAGATTGACATCTCGGGGACGTGGTCTAGCCTGGTCCATGACACTGGATTGTCACTCCAGAGATCGCCGGTTCAAATCCGGTCGTCCCCGCATGTCGTGCCGAGGTAGCTCAGTTGGTAGAGCACGGCCCTGAAAAGGCCGGTGTCCCCAGTTCGAGTCTGGGCCTCGGCACCCTGCTTTCCCGGCCGAGCGCCCCGATGGGCTGGCCTCTACTGTTCGCGCAATGAGGGGAGGCCGATGAGCGACAATCCTGTTCCCGTCTGGGAGGCCGTCCTCTCCCTGCTCGAGAAGGAAGTGCCGCGGACTAGCTTCGAGACGTGGTTCGCCAAGCTTTCTCCCATCAGCCTTGACTCTCATTCGCTGGCCGTTGCCGTTCCGGACGTTTTCACGAAGGGAGGCCTCGAGCGACGCTATCGGGCCGTCCTGGATCGCGCCGCTTCGTCGGTCTGCGGACACGAGATCCACGTCGACCTGCGTGTGGACGGTCCACGCCCTGAGAAAAGGACAGCCCCCTCGTTGAAGAAGGACGACGAGCGACTTGCCCGCTCCCGCGGGGAGACCCTCCCCCTTAATCCAGACTACACCTTCGAGCGTTTCGTCCGAGGCAAGAGCAACCACCTGGCCTACGCCGCCTCCATGGCGGTCGCCGAAGCACCGGGAAAGGCGTACAACCCCCTCTTCATCTACGGCGGCGTGGGTTTGGGGAAGACTCACCTCCTCCAAGCGATCGGGAACTTCCTTGTCCACGAGCGCTCTCCAGGCGCGGTGGTCTACACGACGTCGGAGCGCTTTGCGATTGAGATGATCAACTCGATCCGCTCGAACACGACCGGCTCCTTCCGCGAGAAGTACCGCCGGATCGACCTCCTCCTGATCGATGACGTCCACTTCCTTGAGGGCAAGGAGGCGACGCAAGAGGAGCTCTTCCATACCTTCAACGAGCTGTACGGAAGCGAGAAGCAGATCGTCCTCTCGAGCGATCGCTCCCCAGAGCAGCTCTCCGGCCTTCAGGAGCGCCTCGTCTCTCGCTTCCGCTGGGGCCTGGTGGCGGACATCCAGCCGCCGGACCTGGAGACGCGGATTGCGATCCTTCGCGAGAAGGCGAACAACCGTGGACTGCAGGTGGAGGACGCGATCCTGGAACTGATCGCTACTCGCATCTCCTCCAACGTTCGGGCGCTGGAGGGAGCCCTGGTCCGGGCGATGGCCTACGCCGAGCTGCAGGGCACCCCTCTCACGTCGAGAAACCTTGAGGAGATCCTCCCCGAGGAGGGCCGACGCGACCCTCTCTCCATTGCCGCGATCAAGGACGAGGTCGCCAGCCGCTACCACCTGAAGCGCCACGACCTCGAGGGCACGAGCCGGCGAAAGGAGATCACCCAGGCTCGCCACATCGCGATCTACCTCGCGCGGGAGCTGACCGCACACTCCTTCCCCGCCATCGGAAAGCAGTTCGGGGATCGGGACCACACCACCGTCATCCATGCCTACCTCAAGATCAAGGCCCTCATCGAGGAGGCTCCCCTCCTGCACTCCGAGGTCAAGGAGATCCAGGAAAGCCTAGGGGCGCGCTTTCGCATTCCGCGGTAAGGGGAAGTGCCTTCTAACGCTGACTCTAACATCGAAAGCCCAGGAGGCATCCTGTGGATAACTCTGGGGAAAAGGGGCTGAAAAGGGGTGCAAAAGAGGCCTACCCTGTGGAAAAGTCTTGTGGACACGGAGAGGAGTCCCTGCCCCCTCAGGTTGTCCCCGGCTTTCGCCAGGTATCCCCAGGTTATCCACCGGTTTCTGCCCATGCTTGAAGTCTTTCCTGAAGCGATTTGCGAGCGTTTCTCCCCAGCGAGGCCGAGGCGCTACTCTCTCAACCAAGGATAGACTTATGACGTGAATTGGTGAGATTCTTCGTCGCTACAACTTGGAGCCTGAGTTCCAACAGCAACGAGCTCTCCTCCTCTGGCCTGAGGCGGTTGGTCCCCAAATCGCTTGTTTCGCAGAAGCCGTGCGCGTTGAACGGGGGGTGCTCTGGGTAGAGACGGCTTCATCTACCGTCGCTCAGGAGCTTGCCATCCTGAAGGAACACTATCTTCGGGCGCTGAACGCCGAACTAGGGGAGAACCAGCTCGTCGACCTTCGCTTCATCCCCGGCCGCGTGGGAGTGGCCAGGAAGAAGAGGGTATGGGCGGAGCCTTCTCTGACCGCGCGAAAGAGGGCCTCGGAGGCGGTCGAGGAGGTCGATGACCCTGGTTTGCGCGCCGCCTTGCAGCGCCTCTACGCCTCCCTGGACAGGACGGAGAGCCCCGGAGCGTGAGAGGACGCGATCCGGGCCCAGAGCCAGCGCCGGGCGCGGCGGGGCCGCGCGTTGCGCTCCCAAGGCGATTGCGGCTGAGAGAGGAATGAACTAGACTAGGCTTCCCATGGGGAGCCTCAAGAGCACGACCCTCCTTGCGATCCGCTCTGAGGCGGAGCGCCGGGCGGTCATCGCCAGCGACGGCCAAGCGACCCTCGACACCACGGTCATCAAGTCGAACACGCGGAAGGTCTACCGTCTGTACGACGACCGCGTGCTGGTTGGATTCGCCGGGTCCACGGCAGACTGCCTCGCGCTCCTCGACAAGTTCGAAGGGAAGCTGAAGAAGCACGACGGGCGGCTGCGGCGTTCGGCGGTCGAACTGACGAAGGAGTGGCGCACGGACCGCATTCTCCGCCAGTTGGAGGCCGTTCTGGTCACGGTGAGCGAGGAAGCGGTCCTGATGATCTCGGGCACGGGGGACGTACTGGAGCCGGATGGAGCGATGATTGGGATCGGCTCCGGGGGCGCGTACGCCCTGGCGGCGGCCCGGGCGTTTGCCTCCGTTGGGAACCTCCCTATCCGCGACATCGCGCGGCGGTCGCTCGAGATTGCCGGAGCGATTGACATCTACACGAACCAGGAGATCATCCTGGAAGAGATCAGTTGGTAAGAGGAATGGACGAACAGGACCAGGCGCCGGATACCTCCTTGGCCGGGTTGACCCCGCGTGAGATCGTCGAGGAGCTTGACAGGTACATCGTCGGCCAAGCGGAAGCGAAGCGAGCCGTCGCCATCGCCCTTCGCAACCGCATGCGCCGCCAGCTTGTGGAAGGGGAGATCCGCGACGAGATCAAGCCGAAGAACATCCTGATGATCGGCCCGACCGGCGTCGGGAAGACGGAGATCTCGCGGCGGCTAGCGCGCCTCACCACCTGCCCGTTCATCAAGGTCGAGGCGACGAAGTTCACGGAAGTCGGCTACGTCGGGCGGGATGTGGACTCGATGGTTCGCGACCTGGTGGATGTGGCCGTGGAGATGGTGCGCGAGGACGAGGTGCTGCGAGTCGAGGAGGAGGCCGAGCGCCTCGTCGACAAGGAGATCGTGAACGCGCTGCTTCCGGTCCCCGACGGGGATCCGGAACAAGTGGAGCGCGCCGAGCAGACACGGGAGAAGCTGCGCGGGAAGCTCGTCGCGGGGGAACTCGAGGAGAGGTCGATCGAGATCACCGTTGAGGAGCCGGTCATCCCTCAGGTCGAGATCTTCACGCAGGACGGCATGGACCAGATGGGGATCGACATGGGCGACATGCTCTCCGGCCTCCTGCCCCCCTCGCGGAAGAAGCGGCGGATGAAGATCCACGATGCGCGGGCCGTCCTGTTCGAACAGGTCGTGGATGACCTGATCAATATGGAGGAGGTCAAGCAGCGCGGGGTGCGCCTGGCCGAGGAGATGGGGATCATCTTCCTTGACGAGATCGACAAGATCGCTGCGGGAGGGCGCGAGGAGACCTCCGGCCCCGGCGTGTCGCGCCAGGGGGTCCAGCGGGACCTCCTGCCTCTCTTGGAGGGGACGACGATCCGCACCCGGCACGGAGCGGTGAGCACCGAGGACGTCCTGTTCGTCGCGGCTGGGGCATTCAACATGTCCAAACCCTCCGACCTTATCCCTGAGCTTCAGGGCCGCCTCCCCATCCGGGTTGAGTTGCAGAGCCTGACGGCAGCGGACTTCGAGCGGATCCTTCGTGAGCCGAGGGACGCCCTCTTGAAGCAGTATGAGGCCCTCCTCGCGGTCGAGCGCGTCGCGCTTGAGTTTGACGATGCGGCCGTGCAAGAGATCGCGAGGATCGCCTACGAGCTGAACCAGACGACGGAGAACATCGGGGCAAGGCGCCTGGCGACCGTGATGGAGAAGGTGATGGAGGAGATCTCCTACCACGCCGACCTCCACGCGGGCGAGACCTTCCACATCGACCGCGACTACGTCAGGCAGCGCGTCGCGGGGATCGTCGAGGACCGCGACCTCTCGCGCTACATCCTCTAGCTCGCCTGAAGCACGCGCCCCTGTTGCTCCAAGAACGGCACGTCGCTAAGATACCGTATTCTTGCTGAGGAGGCTCTTCGATGCTCGAGATCACCCTGCCGGATGGCTCGAAGCGGAAGGTCGCCCCGGGCACGCCCCTCCTCGAGATCGCTCGCGGAATCGGGGAGAGGCTCGCTCGGGACGCTGTGTGCGCGGTCGTGAACGGGGAGGTGCGGGACCTGCGAGAGGCCCTGTCGCAGGACGCCACGCTGACCGTGGTTACGGCCTCCACCGTGCAGGGGCTCGAGGTCCTCCGCCACACGGCGTCTCACGTCCTCGCGCAGGCGGTGAAGAGGCTCTTCCCGCAGGCGCAGCTGGGAATCGGGCCGGCCATTGAGGACGGCTTCTACTACGACTTCGATCTGCCCCGCGGGCTCACCGACGAGGACCTTGGCCAGATCCACGCCGAGATGGAGAAGATCCTCGCCGAGGATCTCCCCATCACGAGAGAGGTCCTCACGAAGCCCGCGGCAAGGGAGGCGCTCTCCCGGAGCGGAGAAACGTACAAGCTTGAGTTGCTGGATGACATCGAAGGAGAGACCGTCACGGTGTACCGCCAGGGGGAGTTCACCGACCTCTGCCGGGGTCCCCACCTCCTCTCCACCGGGCGGCTGAAGCCGGAGGGAGTGCGCCTCCTCTCCGTGGCCGGGGCGTACTGGCGGGGGGATGAGCACCGTCCGATGCTGCAGCGGATCTACGGGACCGCCTGGGCGCGCAAGGAGGACCTCGACCAGTACCTGTGGCGCCTGGAGGAGGCGGCGCGGCGCGACCACCGCAAGCTGGGGAAGGAACTGGATCTCTACAGCATCCACGAGCTTGGCGGGGCCGGCCTGGTCTGCTGGCACCCCAAAGGGGCGCGGATCAAGCGCACGATTGAGGAGTTTTGGTACCAAGAGCACGAGAGGGGAGGCTACGACCTTGTCTCCACGCCACACATCGGCAAAGGCGATCTGTGGACCGTGAGCGGACACCTCGAGAACTACCGCGAGAACATGTACTCCCCGATGGACATCGACGGCGTCGACTACTACGTGAAGCCGATGAACTGCCCCTACCAGATCCTGATCTACAAGACCCGCCTCCACTCCTACCGCGAGCTGCCCCTGCGCTGGGCGGAGTTGGGGACGGTGTATCGCTACGAGCGCTCCGGCGTCCTGCACGGGCTCCTGCGCGTGCGCGGGTTCACGATCGATGACGCCCACGTCATCTGCCGTCCCGACCAGATCGAGGAGGAGATTCGCCGCGTCTACGATTTTGGCCTGAACCTCCTTGGGGCGTTCGGGTTCAAGGAGTTCGATATCTACCTCGCCACCCGGCCGGAGGAGAAGGCGGTCGGAGAGCCGTGCCGTTGGGAGGAGGCGACAGAGGCCCTGCGGAGGGCCCTGGACGCGCGGGGCCTCCCGTACCGGGTCGACGAAGGAGGAGGGGCCTTCTACGGCCCGAAGATCGACATCAAGGTGAAGGATGCCCTCGGTCGGGCCTGGCAGTGCTCGACCATCCAGTTCGATTTCAACCTTCCCGAACGGTTCGACATGACGTACATCGCCGAGGATGGGCGGGCGTGCCGGCCGTACATGGTCCACCGCGCCCTCCTCGGGAGCCTGGAGCGGTTCATCGGCGCCCTGATCGAGCACTATGCCGGGGCGTTCCCGGTCTGGCTCGCGCCGGTCCAGGTCGTGGTGATCCCGATCTCCGACCGGCACAACGACTACGCGGAGGAGGTGGCGAAGACCCTGCGGGGGGCTGACCTCCGCGTCGACGTCGACCGAACCTCAGAGCGGATGAACGCCAAGATTCGCAATGCCCAGCTCGCGAAGGTTCCGTACATGCTCGTCGTCGGAGAGAGGGAACGGGAGGCCGGGACGGCCGCCGTCCGCCTTCGGAGCGGAGAGGACCTTGGCGCGCGCCTGCTCGCGGAGGTTCTCGCCCTGCTCCAGGAGAAAGTGGCGACCAAAGCCCTGTCCTAGGGGACGGTCGCCGAGGAGGGGCACGTGGAGCACGTCGTCGTCGAGCTACACCTCTTGGGCCGGGTCCTCCTGGCGGCCGTCCTCTCCGCGGCGATCGGCCTTGAGCGGGGGATGCACGGCCGTCCGGCCGGGCTGCGCACCCACCTTCTCGTCGGAAGTGGGGCGGCGCTGGTCGTGGTCACCTTTCTTGGCCTGATCGAGGGGCTGCCGAGCGAGTCGGCGCGGATCGCCGCCGGGGTCATCACCGGGATCGGGTTCCTCGGGGCGGGGACGATCCTGCGCGTGGGAGACTGGGTGAGAGGTCTGACGACGGCCGCCTCCCTGTGGTTCGTGGCCGGCCTGGGGATCGTCGCCGGCACCGGGCTCTTCGTCCTCGCGGTCGGTGGAGCGCTCACGGGCCTCGCGGCCCTGACCGTCATTGGCCGACTCGAACACCGCGTCCGGACGACGATCTACCAGACCCTCCGCGTGGAGGTCACGGCGAGCGAACTCGACGCCGTCCGAGCCTGGCTGACCGAGAGGTGCGCCCAGGGGAGAGTCCGCCTTCAGCCGACCCACTGGCGGTCGAGTGGAGGGGGGGAGAAGATCGTCCTGACCTACCTCGTCCGACACCGCGGTAGCCTTGACCTCGCTCGTGTGGCAGAGGACCTCTCGCGGGTGAAGGGAGTCCGGAGCGTGCGGGCCCAGATCTAGCGGCGCGCTGAGCGCGGAAGGGCGCGGAGGAGGTCCTCCGCGAGGTTCGTCGCCTCCCAGGTTGCCTCCGGCTCGCTGCGTCCGAAGTGGCCGTAGCAGGCGAAGGGCTCGTAGATGGGACGCAGGAGGGTGAGGGCCTCGATGATCGCCGCGGGCCGGAAATCGAAGACCTTGCGCACCGCAGCGGAGAGGGCCTCGTCCGGAGCGCGTCCGGTCCCGCGAGACGTTGCCGTCAAGGTCAGCGGCAAAGAGCGGCCGATGGCGTAGGTGACTTGGACCTCCGCCTCCTCGGCGAGGCCGGCCGCGACGAGCGTCTTCGCGGCGCAGCGCGCGAAGTACGCGCCGGAACGGTCCACCTTCGTGGGGTCCTTCCCGGAGAACGCCCCTCCGCCGTGGCTGGTGTGCCCGCCGTAGGTGTCGACCGTGAGTTTCCTCCCGGTCATTCCCGTGTCCGAGGCTGGGCCCCCAATGGAGAAGGCGCCGGAGGAGTTCACGAACAGGAGGCTCTCCTCGTCCCGCCAGGGTTCGAGGACGGGGTCGAGGACGTGCCTAACCAGTTCGGCTCGGAGCGTCTCTGGGTCGACCTTGGGGTCGTGCTGAGCGGCGAGGACGACGGAGGAGACCCGGATGGGCTGTCGTCCCTCGTAGGCGACGGTCACGAGGGACTTCCCGTCGGGGCGAAGGAAGGGAAGGGTCCCCTCCCGGCGCAGTTCCGCCAGCCGGCGGATCAGGGCGTGGGCTAGGCTGATAGGAAGAGGCATCAGGGCCTCTGTCTCCTGGCAGGCGTACCCGTACATGACCCCTTGGTCGCCGGCGCCGACGTCGGTGCCTGGGCGGCCGCCCCCCGTCGCTTCGCGCACCGCGCGGTCGATCTCTCGAGACTGGTCCTTGATGGCGTTCAAGACGCCGCAATCAGCGTAGTGGAATCCGTACTCTGGCCGGTCGTAGCCGGCGTCGCGGATGACGCGGCGGACGACCGCGCCCACGTCGACGTACGTGTCGGTCGAGATCTCCCCGCCGACGATGACAAGGCCCGTCGTGACCAAGGTCTCGCAGGCGACGTGCGCGTCGGGGTCCTCGGCCACGATGGCATCCAGGATGGCGTCGGAGACCCGGTCGGCGAGCTTGTCCGGGTGTCCCTCGGCCACCGACTCTGCGGTGCGGTACGTTCTTTCCATGGGAGTCCCCGTGATGCTAGCCCGAGCCACCGTGCGCGGCAAGCTGGGAGTTCGCCAGAGAGGGGGTTAGAATCGCCTCTTGGGAGGTGGACATGGTGCGGATGACGCTCCCTTACGGCGACAAAGCGGTGACGGTGGACGTCCCGGAGTCTGAACTGATCGACGTCCTCGAGGGACGAGACGCGGCGGCGGTCGACTTCGAGGCGGAGTTCGATCGCGCCTGGCGGAACCCGATCGGGATCTCTGACCCCTCCCTCCGCTTCCACCCAGGGGAGAAGGTGGTGGTCGTCGTGACCGACCACACGCGCTCTACCCCGACGAAGCGCCTCTTTCCCCTCCTCTGGGAGAGGATCTGCTCCCGCGTTCGGCCGGACGACGTGACGATCCTCGTTGCGACGGGGACGCACCGCGCCCCCACCGAGTCGGAACTGGAGCGGATACTGGGCGATCTCCGGCAGGAGTTTCGCGTGGCCTTCCACGACTGCGATGGGGACGTGGTCGAGATCGGGCGGAGCTCCCGCGGGACCCCGATCCTCGTAAACCGGCTCGTCGCCGAGGCGGACCGGGTGGTCACGATCGGACACATCGCCATGCACTACTACGCCGGCTACTCCGGCGGACGGAAGAACATCCTTCCCGGCGTCGCCGGGCGACGGACGATCGAGCAGAACCACGCTCAGCTCACCGACCCGCGCTGCGAAGGGTGCGTCCACGATACGAACCCGATCAGCGAGGAGATGGTCGAGGCGGCCCGCCTGGCAAAGGTGGAGTTCATTGTGGACGTGGTCTTTGACAAGAAGGGCAAGGTGGCGCGGATCGTCGTCGGCGATGCGGAAGCCGCGCACGCCGCCGGAAGGGCCTTCTGGGACTCCCTGTTTCAGGTTCGGGTCGACCAGAGGGCTGACCTCGTGATCGTTTCCGCGGGCGGGCACCCCAAGGACATCGACCTCTACCAAGCGTACAAGGCCCTGTACAACGCGACCAAGGCGGTAAAGGACGGGGGGACGATCCTCCTCGTCGCCGCCTGCCCCGACGGGGTCGGGAACGAGGTCTTCACCGACTGGGTGATGCGCTGCGGGCGGCCGGAGGAGGTCTTCGACGTCCTGCGGAAGGAAGGGTTCCGCCTTGGCGGGCACAAGGCGGTCTACCTGGCCAAGGACCTGCGGCGGGCCGAGATTCACCTCCTCTCAAGCCTGAACGACGATCTCGTACGGCGGTTCTTCCTCCACCCGACCTCCGAGCCGAACGCCGTCATCGCCCGGGCAAGAGAACGCTGTGGGCCGGGCCTTCGCGTCCTCGTCATGCCCCACGGCGGGGAGACGGTGCCGGTCGTCGCGGCGCCGGTCGGCCACGCCGTTCGGTGATCGGGCCGATCCTCCGCCTTGGCCAGGTCTCTTCGACGCAGGACGCCCTGCGGTCCCTCCTGGAGAGAGGGGAGGCGACCGAGGCCACCGAGGGGACCGTGATCGTTGCCGAGACGCAGGAGGCCGGGCGCGGCCGTCGCGGGCGTCGCTGGCGGTCTCCTCGGGGAGGGCTCTACGTCTCGATCCTCCTGCACTCCGATCCGCTGCTCTCTCTCATGGCGGGCCTGGCCGTAGCCCGTGCCCTCCGGGACGAAGGGATCGACGCGCGCCTGAAGTGGCCGAACGACGTCCTTGTGGGGGAGAAGAAGATCGCCGGGATCCTCGTTGAAGCCGTCCGCGGGTGGGCGCTCGTCGGGATCGGGGTGAATGTCTCTGAGGTGCCCCTCCCTACTGCGACGTCGGCGGAGGCGGAGACGGGGAGGGAGGTCTCGCTCGAGGTCCTCCTCGAGCGGATCCTCCGCCACCTCGGCCAGGGCAGAGAGAGGGTCCTTCCTGCCTATCGGGAGCTCTGCTCGACGATCGGGCGCCGCGTCCTTGTCGAGTCCGGCGTTGGGCCAACGAGGAGACGTCTCACAGGTCTTGCCCGGGGCGTCGACCCACTGGGTCGCCTCCTCGTCGAGGCTGAAGAAGGGCTCGAGGCCGTCGCCGCCGGGAGCTGCCGGCACCTCCCGGTTGACGCAGAGGAAGGGCCCCGTTACCGTGGCGGAGAAGGGAGGGAGGATGACGGTCATCGATGAGGCGATCGTGCTCGAAGAGCGGGCCCGGAGGATGTACACCGACGCGGCGAGGTCCATGCGGGACCCCAGCGCAAAGGAGGTCCTTTCCCTCCTTGCTCGCGAGGAGGAGAAGCACGCCGCGGCCCTCGAGGAGCTGAAGAAGGGTGAGTTCCGGGAGCTTCCCGCGTCCTCCCTGCTCCGTGACGTGCGGGGCATCATGGAAGGGGCGACCGAACGTGGCCAGGGAGTGATCTCCCAAGACGCCTCCCTGCGCGAGGTCCTGGCGCGAGCGATGGACATGGAGAGGGCGACGGAGCGCTTCTACCGTGACCACGTCGGCCCGGCCGCGGAGCCGAACCTTCGCGGTCTGTTCGTCCGCCTCGCCGACGCCGAGGAGGGGCACTACCTTCTGGTCAGTTCCCTTGCGGAGTACTTCGATCGCCCGGCGGCGTGGGTCGAGTCGGCCGAGTTCGGACGTCGGCCCGACTACTAGCTGGCCTCGATTCCCTTCCCTCGCCTAGACCCGACTTTGACGGGTTTCGGCTCTCCGCCAGGAACCCAATCGCATCGGTACG
>CAYHBG010000008.1:16696-33044 GCA_964354815.1 uncultured Thermotogae bacterium | reverse complement strand
CGCCGGCGATAGTCGATCATTCCACCCCTTCCGCGCCCGGACCCGACCCCCGGCGCCGCGCGATCATACACGCGGCGGAGAATCCTTGTCAATGCACGATCCCATCACTATAATCCCGTCCCATGGCCCAAGACCGTCCCCTGCACGAAGCGATCGTCACCCTCGAGTCAGACCTCGAGGCGCGGCTTGGCGGGCTCTCCGACCCAGCGGCGCTCGAGGCGTTTCGCGTCGAGTTCCTCGGCAGGAAGGGGCGGTTGGGCGAGTTGTTCGCGTGCCTGGGGAAGCTTCCGCCGGCGGAGCGTGCCCACGCGGGAGGCCTCCTGAACGGCCTCAAGGAGCGGGCAGGCGCCGCCTTCTCCGCGCGGCGCAGCGCGCTTGAGGGGGCGGATGACGCAGCCCGGGCGGCCACTGAGCGGCTCGATCTGTCTCTGCCTGGGGTCTACCATGGACCGGGGCACTTGCACCTCCTAACCCAAGTGCAGAAGGAGATCGAGTCCATCTTCCTGCGCATGGGATTCGACGTTGCGTCCGGACCTGAGATCGAGACGGAGTACTACGCGTTCGAGGCCCTGAACATCCCGGCCAACCACCCGGCGCGTGACGACTGGGACACCTTCTACGTCGAGGGCGGACGCCTCCTCCGACCGCACACGTCCCCGGTGCAGATCCGGGTGATGAAGCAGACGACTCCGCCCGTGCGGATTGTCTGTCCCGGTCGCTGCTACCGCCGCGACAGCCAGGACGCGACGCACTCCCCCGTCTTTCACCAGGTCGAGCTCCTGTGGGTGGAGGAGGGGCTCTCCCTTGCGAACCTGAAGTGGCTCCTCGAGCGGTTCGTGCGCGAGTTCTTCGGGGAAGGGTACGAAATGCGCATGTCAGGCGACTTCTTCCCGTTCACCGAGCCCTCCGTCCAGGTGCACATGCGTGCCCCAGGCCAGACGCGGTGGCTGGAGATCATGGGGGCAGGCATGGTCGACCCCGCCGTGCTCAGCGAGGTGGGCTACGACCCGGAGACGGTCTCCGGCTTCGCCTTCGGCCTGGGAATCGAACGCATGGCGATGCTGCGTCACGGGATCGACGACATCCGCACGTTCCTGGGGAACGACCTGCGCTTCATCCAGCAGTTCTAGGCCGGCGTCTCCTCGGCCTTCCGGAAGACGAGAACCGCGTTCTGCCCGCCGAAACCGAAGGAATTGGACAGGGCAATCCGGATCGGGAGATCCACCGAGGTTGCGGTGTAGTCGAGGTCGCAGTCCGGATCTGGGTGCTCGTAGTTCTGCGTCGCCGGGATGTGGCCGTGGAGGAGAGAGAGAACCGTGGCGACCGCTTCCACGCTTCCCGCCGCCCCGAGGAGGTGCCCGATCTGCGACTTGGTCGAACTGATCTTCACCCGCCGCGCAGCGTCCCCCAGGGCGGCCTTGATCGCCCTCGTCTCCGCGCGGTCGTTCAGCAGAGTCGAGGTCCCGTGCGCGTTCACGTAGTCCACCTCCTCCGGTCGCAGCCCCGCCTGGGCCAGGGCGAGGGAGATGGCCCGCGCCGCGCCTTCCCCGTCCTCCGAGGGGGCCGTGATGTGGAACGCGTCGGCCGTCATCCCGAATCCGGCGATCTCAGCGTAGCTGCGCGCACCCCGCGCGCAGGCGCGCTCGGCCTCCTCGAGGACGACGACCCCGGCTCCCTCGCCCATGACGAACCCGTCCCGGTCGAGGTCAAACGGCCGCGACGCCTTCTCTGGCTCGCCGTTGCGCTTGGAGAGGGCTCCCAGCTGGTCGAATCCAGCGTAGGCCATCCGGAGGAGGACCGCCTCCGCTCCGCCGGCGAGGGCGGCGTCCAGGATCCCCGAGCGGATGAGCTCGGCCGCAACCCCGATCGCGTGCGCCCCGCTCGCGCAGGCAGAGACCACACCGAAGTTCGGGCCGCGCAGCCCAAGGTCGATCGAGATCTCGGCCGACGGAGCGTTCGGCATCAGACCGGGGATGAAGAACGGGCTCACCTTCCGTGGGCCACTCCCCGTGAGGAGGGCGAAGTTCTCCGCCATCGTCTCCAGTCCGCCGATCCCGGTGCCCACGACGACCCCGCTTCGCTCGGCGGGGAGGTCTCCCAGCGACAGGCCGGCGTCGGTGACGGCGAGATGGGCGGAGGCGAGCGCGAACTGCGTCGCTCGGTCGATGCGACGCGCGCGCTTCCTGTCCATGAAGGCCAGGGGGTCGAAGTCGACGACCGGCGCGCCGATCTGGACTTCGATCCCGGAGAGGTCGATCCGATCGTCCACCCGCCGGACGCCGCTCCTCCCAGACCGGAGTCCCTCCCAGAAGAGGTCTTTCCCGATCCCGACCGGCGTGACGGGTCCCAGCCCGGTGATGACGACTCGCCTACAAGCCACGTCGCACCCCGGCCTTCTCTTGGGCGCGCAGATAGGCGAGATCTGAAGGGATCGCCGCTTCTCCCCCGGCGGAGCGTTCGGCCCGGAGGGCTTCTCGGCGAGCGCGCACGGCCGCGAGGTCGATCGCCTCGGTGCGGATCGCGCCCTCCGCGAGGACACTGACCCGATCGCCCTCCACGCGGAGAAGACCGGAGCGAAGGACAAAGACCCGCTCGCCTTCTCGCGTCTGGATCCGGAGAGGGCCTGCGTCAAGGGCGGCGAGCAGGGGGGCGTGGTGCGGCAGGATGCCAAACTCCCCGAGCGGGCTGTGGGCGACCACCATCGTCGCCTCCCCATCGAAAAGCGTCTCTTCGGCGGATCGAAGCTCGCAACGCATCCCTCTTGCCTCCCGGACCCCGACACTATAGTGAGGCCCCTCCTGGGGTTCAAGGCCCGGTCGCGAGATGCTGGATTCCCTCCTCGATGCCGGTCCAGGCAAGGGCGCTCTCCTCGTCCGTCAGGGAGAGGACCCCGGCCCGACGGAGGGGCAGACGGATGAGAAGGTCGAGCGACCGCGCGAGGCCGAGGCTGACCTCGTGACGGTCCCCGGGCTGACAGGACGGGCAGAGGAGGCCTCCTCTGCCGATGAGAAGGACGTAGGGCCCATCTTCTCTACCGCAGCCCGCGCAGCGGGTGAGGTTCGGTCGGTGTCCGAGGAGGGCGAGGAGCTTGACGGCCGCGGCGAGACCCGCCGTCTCCGGCTTCACGACACCCTTCTCCAGGATAGAAAGAAACTCGCCCAGGAGGGCGTACGCCCTCTCCTCCGGCTGGTGGCTCGCCAGGAGGCGGTCCAGGAGGCGGGCGACGGCAAGGGCGGCCGAGACCCGTGGCAGGTCTCCCTTGAGACCTCGATGGCCGTCGAGAAGGGTTCCCTGGCTGACGAGGTCGACCCGCGAGCGGGCGTAGAAGATTACCTCGACGAAGTTCAGGGGCTCGAAGACCGCGCCCAGCTCCGATTCGAGCCGACGCGCGCGCTTGGCGACCGCCGCTCGCTTCCCCCACGCCTCGCTGAACCAGGTGACGACAAGGTCCGACTCCGCTGACTTGCGCGCGTGGAGGACGATCCCAGTCCCCTTCTCGATCCCCACCTAGTCCGTCGCCCCTTCGAGGAGGACGAGGCTCTTGCTCGCCCCGATCCGGCTCGCTCCAGCGTGGATCATCGCCAGCGCCGCCTCGTACGTCTGAATCCCTCCGGCCGCCTTGACCCCCATCGCCGGCCCGACCGTCCGGCGCAGGAGGGCGACGTCCTCCACCGTGGCCCCGCCGGGTCCGTACCCCGTCGACGTCTTCACAAACTGGGCGCCCGCCACCTTGGCGAGCGTCGCCCCTGTCACCTTCTCCTCGTGGTTCAGGAGGGCCGTCTCCAGGATCACCTTTACGGCGACCGGGCGCGAGGCCTTCGCAGCGACGGTGCAGACAGCGCGCACGTCCGCGAGGTACCGCTCGTCGTCTCTCTCCTTGAGGGCCGCCACGGGGCCGACCATGTCCAGCTCGTCCGCCCCGTCGGCGATGGCTCGCTCGGCTTCGAAGGCCTTCACCTCACTCGACTGGGTCCCGTGAGGGAAGCCGATGGTGACGCAGACCTTGACGTCGGTCCCGCGGAGGAGCTCGGCGGCGAGGGGGGCGTAGCAGGGGTTGACGCAGACGGAGGCGAAACCGGAGGCCCTCGCCTCTTCGCACAGCCGCCGCACCCCCGCGCGGGTCGCCGCCGGTCCGAGGAGCGTATGGTCTATCAGTCTTGCTAGGTCCTTCTTGTTCATCCTTCCTCCCTTCTTGACGACCGGGCGCTAGGCAGGACGGCGCAGGAAAACCTCTCTCTCCGCACACTCGAGGAGGTGGAAGCTCCGCCCAGCCTCGCGGACGAATCCTGAGGCAATGTAGCCTCGATCGAACAGGGTCTCAAAGACCTCGCGCGTCCGCAGGCGCCAGTCGCGGGCGAGGTCGGGGGCGAGCAAGAGCATCCGGTCAAGGTCCTCGGGGATCTCGACCAGAACGGCCTCTTCCTTGGGCGCGGGGTCGAAGTCGACCAGGCGACGCACGCTTCCCTCGGCCAGGGCCGTTCGCGTCACGACGGCCATCCGCTCCAGGCCGACCCGGGTGTGGTGCGGCCGCAGGCCCCGATCGACGACCGCGGCAACACGAGGAGAGTCGATCCACCACTCGACGCCGAGCCGGTCCGTCGCCAGGTCAGGGCGTGCGGCGTTCGCTTGCGTTCCGAACAGGTCTCGTTCGTACGAGACGCCGATCGCCGCGAGGCCGCTGAACGCACGGTGCGCCTCGGCACCCCGGAGCGGGTCAATCGGCCACGCGATCAGCCGGACGCCCTGGACTAGGGCCGCCTGTCGTTCGTGCAGACGAAGGAGACGGGCGATCTGGTCCCCCCCCTCCCCGAACGTCAGTTCGAGGACGGTCAGCCTTGCCGGGGTTCCTGCGTAGTGCGCGACCAGATCGATCAGGCAACCGGAGAGCCGACGCGAGCCCTCCTCGGAGACCTCGTAGGCGCCCAGGAGGCCGCCGCCGCTCCGCTCGAGAAAGACAAGGAGGGGCACCCGAAGGAGCGCTCCCTCGGCGACCTTTCGCGCCTCCTCCTGCAGCCGCTCGCACTCTCGGAAGGCATCGCAGGAGGAGAGAGGCTCAATGACGATAGTCATCGCCGTCGTCGCCGCGGTGGGACCGCTTGTCGGCGTACATCTGACGGTCGACCTCCTCGAGGATCTCCTCGAGGGAGTGGGGATCCTTCGGGGCGCGGACGTAGACCCCGATGCTTAACCCAAGCGGGAGACCCTCTAGGCGGACGAGCGTGGAGACGCGCTCCAAGCCAGCGCGGAGGCGGCGCGCGACCTTCCGGGAGTCTCCGTCCGTCTCGGGCATGAGGACCAGGAACTCGTCGCCGCCGTAGCGGATGACCCGGTCCGCGGCACGGACGCTCTCTCGCAGGAGCTTCGCCACGGCGCACAGGACCTCGTCCCCGCGCAAGTGGCCCAAGCGGTTGTTCACCGCCCGGAAGCCATCCACGTCGACCATCAACAGGGCGAGGGGACGGCCGTAGCGGTCGGCGCGCTCCAGCTCTCCCCCAATGACCTCGTTGAAGTAATGGCGGTTGTAGAGAGCGGTGAGGGGATCGCGGATCGCCTGCTGCCGGAGCTCCTCCTGAGAGGTGAGGTTGGAGATCGCGATCCCAAGCTCGCTCGCTGCCGCCTCAAGGAGCTCGCGGTCCTCCTCCCCGAAATAGCCCCGCTGCATGCTCTCCACGTTCAGAACGCCGAGGAGGCGGCCCGACCCGCGGATCGGGACCGCGACCTCCGATCGGATCCCTGGGACCACTTCGCGGTAGCGGGGATCGGCCGAGACGTCCGGGACGAGGACGCTCTCCTGGTGTTCGGCGACCCAGCCCACGATCCCTTCGCCGAACCGGACGCGATCCCCCGCCTTGACCCTCCCCGCTGGAAGAGGGGAGCGAAAGCCCAGGATCACCAGCTCATCCCCGGCTCGGCAGGAAAGGAGGGAGCTGTTCTCAAAGCCAAACTGGCTCCCCAGGAAGGCGAGGGCCCTGTCGACCAGCTCCTCCATGCCTGTAGCCTGGGCGAGCCCCTGCCCGAGCGCGTTGATCCGCGAGAGGGCATCGCGCCGCCTGAGGTTCGAGATCGCGACCGAGAGCTGGCTGGCAAGACTGGTCAGGATCTCGACATCCTGATCCCCGAACGCGTTCAGGCTCCGGCTCTCCACGTTGATCACTCCGAGGGTCCCGCGGCGTCCCGGGATGGGCATGACGACCTCCGACTCGATTGCACGATTCGTCACGACGAAGCGCGGCTCCTTCGAGACGTCCGGGGCGAGGACCGGCTCGCCGTGTTCGAGGGCCCAGCGGACGATGCCTTCTCCGGAGGACGGCAGGCGCAGCCCCGGTGGGGGGATCTCCGCGGTGGAGAACGAAGGGCTCGCCGCCACGGCCTGGAGGGAGATCTCGTCTCCCTCGCGCAGGGCGATCGAGCAGTAGTCGTACGCCATATCGGTCTGGAGCCGGTGCACCGCGAGCTCGCACAGAGAGCCAACGTCTCCGGCGTTCAGAAGCTCTCGCCCAAGCTCCGAAAGCCCGCGCAGTCGCTCCTTCTGACGTTGCAGTTGCCGGAGTCGGTGTGCCCTCTCGATCGCCAGGGCCGCCACATTTGCCAGGCTCGCCACGGGCTCGATCGACTCCGGCGTGGGCGCGGTCGGGTCGATCGGGTCATCGACGGAGATGTGTCCGATGATCCCCGCCTCGCCGCGCAGAGGGATGAACAGGAAGTCGTCCACGTCCCAACCGTCGACCGTCAGTGTCCCGGGAAGCCCGAGACTCGGGCTCCACGGCACCTGGTTGTGAGGGACGTAGTACGCGGCGCCGAGCCGGAACCGATCGACGAAGGCGAGCCTGCGCTCTTCTGGGGAGATCCCGTCGGTCCCACGCAGGGTCGCCAGCTCCTCTGTCGAGAGGCCGGAAGCCAGGATCTGTCGCACGGGGGCGGATAGGGGGTTGGGGAAGTCGAGGTTGTACAGGGCGGCAACCGCACGGCGGAAGCCACTGTGGGCCGTGATCGCGTCGAGGACGGTCTGCAGGATGCGCTCCACGTCCTGCTCGACGAGCAGAGTCTCCCCGAGGGAGACCACGGCTCGCTGCAGGCGCGTGAGGCGCCTCTCGACGGTGACGTCCCGCAGGACCCCCTCCAGGCGCCAGTTCGCCCCAGGGGTCACGAGGAGGAACTGAAGCTCGGCCTCGATGCGGCTCCCGTCGCGCGTGACAAAGGCGTAGGATGGAGACGTGGGCGCGGGCTGCCCGGCCATCCGCGCGCTCAGGTTCGCCGTCAGCCGATCGCGGTCCTCCGGGGCAACAAAAGCATCCGGCGGCTCGCCGAGGACCTCCTCGGCCGAGTAGCCGCTTACGTTGAGCAGGTAGTCGTTGACGTAGGTGAACCGGCCGGCGCGGATCTCGAAGACACCGATCGGCGCCTGATCGACGAGGCGGCGGTACCGCTGCCTCTCCTCGTCCAGCTCCCGCAGGAAGCCCGAGCAGGCGAACGCGCACTCGACCGCCTCGCGCAGGCGCTCTGGCGCGACGGGGGGCTCTACGAAGCGGCTGACTCCAAGGGGGAGGAGCTCGAGCGACAGGGCTTCGTCGCGGCGGTGGACGACGACGACCTCCGTCTGGGGGGAAGTCTTCCGCAGCGCGACGATGAAGTCCGGTTCGGACATATCGGAGAGGCCCGGACAGAAGAGGAGGACGTCGATTCTTTCTCTCTCGGCCATCGCCAGAGCGGACCGTCCGTCGGCGGCCACCCTCGGCTGGTAGCCGAGCGCATCGAGCGCGTTGCACTGGGCGGCACGGTCGGCCGGATCTCCCGCAACCAGAAGGATGCCCGGTGCCCCTTCCGGCGTGTGCTCCTTCCTCAAGACCCGTCCCCCTCGCCGACCAGGCGTACGATCTCGGCCTCGTCCTGCGTCCAGCCCGGTTCCACCGCCACCCGGAGCTCCAGGAAAACCGGTCCACCGAGCAACGCTTCGATCTCGGTCCGAGCGTCGGTTCCGATCTCTTTGATCATCGTCCCGCGTTTTCCAATGATGATACCTTTCTGAGACTCGCGGGCAACCACGATCTCGGCCTGGATCTCGACCTTGCGCGAGGTGCCGCGATGGACCCACTTCACGCGCACGGCCGTCGAGTAGGGAATCTCTCGGAAGGTGCGTTGGTACACCTTCTCCCGGATGATCTCCGCGAGGAGGAACTCCTCTGGAGCGTCCGTCTTGACGTCCGGCGGGAAGACGAGCCCGCCCTCGGGGAGGTAGGCCTTAATCGTCCTCATCGCCTCGTCCAGCCCCGTCCCGCGCGTCGAGGAGATGGGGAGAAGCTCGGCGAAGCGCTTCGTCGCTTCGTAGGAGAGCAGGGTCTCTTCGAGGTCGTTGCCGCGAGCGCGATCGATCTTGTTCACGAGGAGAAGGATCGGTACCTCGCTTCTCTCTAGGCGATCCAAGGTCGTGGAGTCCTCCTCGCGGACGGTGCGCCACGGCTCCACCATGAACAGGAGGAGGTCCAGGCCGCGGAGGGCGCGCATCGCCTCGCGGACGAGGTGGCGTCCCAGCCGGTTCTGAGGCTCGTGAAGCCCGGGAGTATCCACGAAGACGACCTGCGCCTCGGGGTCGGTGTAGACGCAGCGCACGCGGTTCCGCGTGGCCTGGGGCTTGTCCGACGTGATGAGGAGTTTCGCCCCCAGGACGGCGTTCAGGAAGGTCGACTTCCCGACGTTCGTCTGCCCGAAGACCCCAGCGAACCCTGACCTAAAGGATCCCATGGACGAGCTCCCCCGTTGAGACCGCCTGTGCCAGCCGCTCGATGTCCGGGGCGAGGGGACGGTCCCCGGCCAACGGGCCGACGAGCGCGCGCACACGGTCGTAGACCGCTCGCGTCGGCCCAGCCATCTCGCCCGGCCCCTGGAAGTCCACGGCTTGAGCGGCACAGAGGAACTCGATCCCGACGACACGCTCCAGATTGTCCAGGACGTCGAGCGCCTTGCGGGCGGAGATCGACCCGAAGCTGTTGTGGTCCTCCTTCCCTGCCGAGGTAGGGATGGAGTCCACGACGGCCGGATGGCAGAGGACGCGGTTCTCCCCCACGAGAGAGGCGGCGGTGTACTGCGCGAGCATGAGGCCCGAGTGGACTCCAGGATCCGCGGCGAGGTGGGGGGGAAGACCGCGGGACGGGGAGGTCAGGAGCCGGTCGATCCGCCGCTCGGCGATCGAACCCACCTCGGCGAGGGCCATCGTGGCCATCTCCAGGGCGAGGCCGAGGATCTCCCCATGGAAGTTTCCCCCGGACAACGACTCGCCGTCCGAGAAGACGAGCGGGTTGTCCGTGGAAGCGTTCCACTCGATCTCCAGCTTCGCCTTGAGGAAGCCGAGTGCCTCCACCGCGGGGCCGAGGACCTGAGGGATGCACCGCAGGCTGTAGGCATCCTGAACGTCGCCCTGCGCCGTGTCCAGGAGGCGGCTCCCCGCGACGAGGCGGCGCATCCGCTCCGCGACCTCGACCTGCCCCGCGTGGGGACGGCTCGCGTGCAGGCGTGCCGCGAGGGGCGCGGAGAAGGCGCGCAGCCCCTCCATGGAGAGCGCGGCGGCGGCGAACGCGTTGCGCAGGAGACCCTCTCCCCGCGCGAGGGCGAGGAAGCCGAGGCCACTCATGTACTGCGTTCCGTTCAGGAGCGCAAGCCCCTCCTTCGGCTCCAGGACGAGCGGCACTCTGCCGATCGCCGCCAGGGCGCGGGATCCTTCCATCCACGTCCCGTTGTGCAGAGCCTCTCCTTCTCCCAGAAGGACCAAGGAGAGGTGGGCGAGGGGGATAAGGTCTCCCGACGAGCCGACCGATCCCTGAGACGGGATCCGCGGGTACACCCGCTCGTTGAGGAGCACGACCAGGAGGTCGATGACGTCCCTGCGCACTCCGGAGTTCCCGCGGAGCAGCGAATTGGCGCGGAAGAGGAGGATCGCCCGCACCGCCGCTTGGGGGAGCGGGGGACCCACGCCCGCGGCATGGGAGAGGACGATGTTCCTCTGCAGTTCTGCCAGTCGCTCTCTAGAGATGGGCTGCGTCGAGAGGGAGCCAAACCCGGTGTTGACTCCGTAGACCGGCTTCCCGTGAGCCACGATGCTCTGTACGGCCTCCCGAGAGCGCCGGACGGCCTCCCAACTGGACGGACACACGGCAACCGGCTCACCCCCAAACACCACACGTGCAGCGTCGGAGAAGGCGAGCGAATGTCCGTCCAGTTCAATCATCTTCTGAGGAACGGAGTCGAGTATAGCTGGCGGGATCTGCGTTGTAAAGCCGCGGTACCCTCACTATACTCCGCGTGCATGCCCACGACGCTCGTCGCGAACATCGGCCAGCTTGTGACCGCTTTGGGGCGAGGGCCGGTCGCCGGAGGGGCGATGGCGACCCTTCAGATCTCAGAGGGAGTCGACCTCCTGATCGCCGGCGAAAGGGTAGCGCGGGTCGGACGGCACCTCGATCGGAGCGGAGTCGATCGGGTGGTCGACGCGGGCGGCGGCGTCCTTGTCCCAGGTCTTGTCGACCCGCACACGCACGCCGTGTTCGCCGCCACGCGAGAGGACGAGCTTCTGGCACGCCTGCGTGGGGCCCCATACACCGAGGGCGGTATCCTGTCGAGTGCGAGGGCGGTGGCTGCCGCGAGTGAGGAGGTCCTCGCTGAGCGAGCCTCCGTTCACCTCCGACGGATGCTTGCCTCCGGGACAACGAGCGTCGAAGTGAAGAGCGGGTACGGCCTCTCCGTCGAGGGAGAGACGAAGCTCCTCGTGGCGGTCCGTCTCCTGCGCCGGCTCGTTCCGCTTCGCATCGTCCCCACCCTCCTGGGTGCCCACGCGTTCCCCGAGGGGGTCCGGCGTGACGACTACATCTCGGCGATCATCGCGGAGATGATCCCGATCGTACGCCGCCGCCGGCTCGCTCAGTTCTGTGACGTGTTCTGCGAGCACGGCTTCTACACCCCGGCCGAGGCACGGACCATCCTCCGCGCCGCGCGGGGAGCGGGCCTCGGAGTGAAGCTGCACGCCGACGAGTTCTCCGAGAGCGGAGGGGCGGAACTGGCCGCGGAACTGGGGGCAATCTCGGCCGACCACCTCCTCCAGGTGAGTGAGCGCGGGATGCGAGCTCTGAAACAGGCAGGTGTGATTCCGGTCCTCCTCCCGGGCGCCGCTTTTTTCCTCGGAGCCGCCTACGCTCCGGCGCGCCGGATGATCGAGCTCGACCTCCCCGTCGCCTTGGGAACCGACTTCAACCCTGGCACCTCCCCGGTGTACTCGATGCTCGTCGTGATCGGCCTCGCGGTCGTGCAGATGAAACTGACCGTTGAGGAAGCGATCACCGCCGCCACCCTGAACGCCGCCTGTGCGATCGGCCTGGCCCAGGAAGTCGGTTCGATCGAGGAGGGGAAGGTGGCCGACGTCGTTCTGCTCGACCTGGAGAGCTACCGCCAGATTCCCTACTACTTCGGCCATAACCCCGTCCGCTGGGTCATGAAGGGGGGCACGGTCGTCTACGAGTCGGGCCGATGAAGCTCCTCGCATTCGCGAAGCTGAACCTCTCCCTGGCGATCCTCGGCCGCAGGGCGGACGGCTATCACGAGCTCCTGTCCGTCGCCCAGACGATCGACCTCGCTGACGAACTCGACGTCCGAGGCCGGGCGCGGGGCATCCTGTTGGACAGCGACCTCGGTCTTCCCGTCGACGAGGACCTCGCTGGACGGGCAGCGACCCTTCTTCTGTCGACGAAGGGAAGGGACGGGGGGGCGGAGATCCGGATCCGGAAGCGCATCCCGGTCGGGGCGGGGCTGGGCGGGGGGTCGAGCGACGCGGCGGCCGTCCTGTGGTCCCTCGACCGCCTGATCCCGCCTCGGCTTCCCAAGGAGGACCTTCTCTCCCATGCCGCGCGTCTGGGTTCGGACGTGCCCCTCTTCCTCACAGGGGGGAGGACCCGGATCGCCGGGCGCGGGGAACGCGTCACCCCGCTTCTCCCAGACAAGGAGGAGCGGTTCGTCCTCCTCGTCCCCCCGATCGCGTGCGCCACGGTCGACGTGTACACGCGCTTCGATCGGCTGCCCCTCGCCCCACGCCCTGCGAAGCCCCCCCTCGGGTGGAATGACCTCGAACGGGCGGCCCTCGACCTGTACCCTGGGCTTGCCCCGTACCGGGCGGCCGTGGCGTCGCTCGGCGCCGAGTACCATGGGATGAGCGGAGCCGGGTCGACGTTCTACGCTGTCTTCGACCGCGACGACCGGGCAGCGGACGCTGTCGCCGCGCTTGAAAACGGATGTCCCGAGGCGTCGGTCTTCCTCTGCCGAGCGACCGCGCGCGGACAGGAGGAGGGAAGCGGTGCAGATCGCGATTGACGGACCCGCAGCCGTCGGGAAGACGACCGTGGGGCGGGCCCTCGCCCATCGCTTCGGCTGTCTGTTCGTGGAGACGGGGAGGATGTACCGTGCTGTGGCCCTCGGGCTCTCCCGGGGACGGGCGCTCGAGGAGCTTTCGCTGTCCCTCACCGAAGATGGACGTCTCCTCCTGAACGGGGAGGACGTCACCCCCCTTCTGTACACCCCGGAGCTCGACCGGCTCGCCTCGCAGGTGGCCACGCGCCCCGAGGTACGCGAACGCCTCGTCGCCCTCCAAAGGCAGATTGCGCACGGAAGGAATGTCGTGATGGAGGGAAGGGACATCGGGACGGTCGTCCTCCCGCACGCCGACGTGAAACTGTTCCTCGAGGCGAGCCCGGAGGAACGGGCGCGCCGGCGGGCGACCGAGCGTGGGGAGCCCGGCCTCTCCAAGACCCTTGCCGAGATCCGCACGCGAGACGACCGCGACCGGACGCGGCGCGTCGCCCCCTTGAACCCCGCCGCCGACGCCACTACAATCGTGACTGACGCAAAAACCCTCGCCGAGGTCATTACCGAAGCAATTGCCCTCGTCGAGGCGCGGCTGGAAGGAAGGGGATGCGGCGGCTGAAGCGATTCCTTAAGGGTGGATTGTACCTGGCACTGCTCAGCCTTTTGTCTCTTGTCGCGAAGCTCCTCTTCCGCCTGCGAGTCAAGGGGCGTGAGGTGATCCGTCGAGAGGGGAGCTACATCGCGGTCGCGCGTCACCGCAGCTACTGGGACATCCCCCTGCTGGTGGTCGGCCTTGGACCGCGGAACCCGGTCCACTTCATCGCCCGGCGAGGGCTTCTCCGGAACCCGGTCTTCCTGCCCTTGATCAAGTTGTACGCGACCGCGATCGACCGGGAGCAGTTCAGCCTGGCCGACTTCCGCCGCACCCTCGCGGCGGTGAAGCGCGAGCGGCTCATCGGCATCTTCCCGGAGGGGACGACCCGCCGCCGGACCGAAGCCAAGACCGGCGCCGTCCACTTCGCGAGGCTGTCGGGGAAGGAGATCCTTCCGGTCAACATCCAAGCCGAGGGGCCCTACCCCCCGCGCTATCCGTTTCGTTTCCCGCGGATCACGGTCTCCATCGGGGACCCATTTCCCGTCACGCGCCTGGAGCGAGACGTTGGGGAGGTCGGCGACCGCAGCGAGCGAGCGCGCCTCCTCGGCGAACGCCTGATGGCGGAGGTCGATGCCGCGTGAACAAGGAGGAGACCCCGTAAGCAAAGATCCACAACGTAAGAGCCCGACCCCGAGATGAAAGGGGGCGGGGAGCCCACACGACAGGTGATCGAGCGATGCCAAGAAAGAGCAAGATGGAAGACGCTTTCACTGAAAGCGACGTCAAGATGTACAGCCGCGGGGACACCATTACCGGGACCGTCGTTCAGGTCAACGAGAACGAGATCCTGGTCGACATCGGCTACAAGTCCGAGGGCGTCCTCCCGGTGGGCGAGCTCTCCCCCTTCCGCACGGATGGGAAGATCGAGGAGGGCGAGGAAATCGAGGTCCTCGTTACCTATATCGACGAGGAAAAGGGGACGGTCTACGCCTCGGAGAAGCAGGCCGAGTACGAGAAGCGAATCGAGATGCTGGAGCAGGCGTTCCGCGACAAGACGCCCGTGGAAGGGGAGGTTACGAACGAGGTCAAGAACGCGGGCTACCACGTCAACCTGGACGGGATCCGCGCCTTCCTCCCCGGCTCGCACCTCGGATCGGACCTGCCGAGCGCGATCGAGGAGCTGCGAGGGAAGAGGATCCAGTTGAAGATCCTCGAGCTCTCCCGGCGGGACAAGAACCTGGTCGTGTCCCACAAGGCCTTCCTGAAGGAGATGGACGAGCGGCGGCGGCAGGCCCTGTTCGAGTCCCTGACGCCCGGCCAGGAGATCGAGGGCACGATCCGCAGCATTGTCGACTTCGGCCTCTTCGTCGACATCGGCGGGTTCGAGGGGCTGGTTCACCGCTCCGAGATCGCGTGGAAGGACCTCCCGGTTCCGCCGGCCGAGTACAAGGTCGGGGAGAAGGTTCGGGTCAAGGTCCTCGACTTCGACAAGGGTCGGTCAAAGATCTCGCTCTCCATCAAGCGCCTCCGCCCCAACCCCTGGGAGGGAATTGCCGCCCGCTACCCCGCTGGGACACGCGTTCCGGGGAAGGTCGTCAGCGTGACGGACTTCGGGGCGTTCGTGGAGTTGGAGAAGGACGTCGAGGGATTGGTGCACGTCTCCGAGCTCTCGTGGGGCTTCCCTGAGGACCCCAAGCAGGTCGTCCACGAGGGAGACGCAGTCGAGATCCTGGTCCTCTCCTGCGATGAGGCGGCACACCGGATCAGTCTCTCGCTGCGGCGGACCCAGCGCGATCCGTGGGAGGACGTCGAGGCGAAGTATCCGGCCGGCCAGCGCGTGGCGGGCACGGTGACCAAGCTCACCGACTTCGGTGCCTTCGTCAAACTGGAGGAGGGAGTCGAGGGGCTGGTCCACGTCTCCGAGCTGGATTGGGGACACGTCGCCCATCCGCGCGACGTCCTCAAGGAAGCGCAGCCGGTCGAGGTCAAGGTGCTGAACGTCGACTCCAAGGACCGGCGCATCAGCCTCTCCATCCGTGCGCTGAAGACCGACCCCTGGCGGCAGTTCGTCGAGCGCTACGCGATCGACGACGTCGTTGAGGGCGAGATCACCGAGATCAAGGACTTCGGCGCCTTCCTCAAGATCACGGACGATGTCGACGGCCTGATCCACGTTTCCGAGATCAGCGATCAGCGGATCGCGACCCCAAGCGATGTTCTCTCCGTCGGGTCACGCGTCCAGGCGAAGATCATCGGCATCAACGAGGAGAAGAAGCAGGTGCGCCTTTCGATGCGCAACCTCTTCGGTCCGCCCGAGGTTCCCACCGTGGCGCGCCCACCCAAAGTCGGCGGAAAGCGCGAGCGCGGAGGGAAGAAGCGGGACCGCTTCGAGCAGACCTTCCTGGACGAGGGCGGGCATGAGACCCTCAGCATGCGGGACCTACTCAAGGACAAGGGGCTGGACGAGACCGAGTGACGGGCGGCTTGCGCCGCACGTGCAAGGAGGAGCTGAACCATGAACAAGGGCGAATTCATCGATCGATTGGCGAACAAGACGCACCTGACGAAGAAGGAGGCCCGCAAGCTCCTGGACTCCGTCCTCGGGCTCGTGGAGGAGACGCTCCTCACGGGCGAGGAGGTCAAGCTCGTCGGGTTCGGCAAGTTCGCCGTGCGCGCGCGCAAGGCGAGCAGCCGGATCAATCCCCAGACCAAGCGCCCGATTCAGGTGGCGGCGAAGGTCGTCCCGCTGTTCAGGCCGGGCAAGGAGCTTCGGCGCAGGATCGAGAAGAGCCTGAAGGTGACCGACCGCGGCGTAGGCCGCGTGTAGCTCGTTCTGAAGCGATCTAGGAGACGGACGGCCGGTTCGCCCTGCGAGGGGGGATCGGCTGTTTCCTTCCGCGGCTAGCCGCTCCACCCTGGGACGACGCGACAGCGAGCCGCGACGACGATGGAGCGCAGTTCCGCTACGGCGTCCTCCAGACGCTCGTTCAGGATGAGGTAGTCGAAGAGCGGCAACGCCTCAAGCTCCCGCTTCGCGACCTCCAGTCGGGCGGCGATCTCCCGAGCGGTCTCCGTCCCCCGCTCCTCAAGCCGCGCGCGCAGGGAGTCGAGCGATGCCGTGGTGAAGAAGACGTAGACGGCGAAGAAACCTGCGCGAGTGTCCCGGCGAAGGGTCTTCGCCCCCTCGACGTCGATATTCAGGATGACATCGTCCCCGCGAGCAAAGAGGCCCGCGATCTGGGAGCGCGACGTGCCGTAGCGGTCCCCGAGGTAGGTTGCGTGCTCGAGGAAGTCGCCTTCCGCGACCCGGCGCTCGAACGCCGCGTGGCTCACGTAGTGGTAGTCGACCCCGTCCGCCTCGCCGGGACGGCGGGAGCGCGTCGTGTACGAGACGGAGTAGGCGAGGTGGGGGAC
>CAYHBG010000008.1:0-16596 GCA_964354815.1 uncultured Thermotogae bacterium | reverse complement strand
TGTTCTTCCCTGCGCCGGAGGGGCCGGAGACGATGAACGCCGTCCTCCCCCCGACGCCGCGGCGGAAACGGGAGACCGCATCATTCGACATTCTGCACCTGCTCCTTCCACCGCTCCACGGCGACCTTCATCTCGACAATGAGGGAACTCGTGGACAGGTCGCGCGACTTTGCGCCCAGGGTATTCACCTCGCGCAGGAACTCCTGGGCGAGGAAGTCGAGCTCCTTCCCTGGGGTAGCGGCGCCCGTGAGGAGAGAGCGTGCCCGCGCGAGGTGACCTCGTAGCCGCGCCACCTCCTCACGCACGTCAGAGCGCTCGGCAAGGAGGACGACCTCCTGTTCCAGGCGAACGGGATCGACCTCTGTTCGGAGTTCAGCGATGCGATCCCGCATCCGCGCGCGCAGCTCCTCCGTGATCTCCGGGAGCCGTTCCTCCACCGTCTCCAGGAGACGAGCGAACCCGTCGAGGAGCAAGGCGAGTTCTCGCGCCAGGTGGGCCCCCTCCGCTTCCCGTGCCCTCACGGCCGCCTCGATGGCCTCGCGCAGCGCCGGTTCAACCGCCGCCCACGCCCCTGCTCCCGGGTCCGCCGCCTGGCGAAAGGCCCCGACCCGCGTCAGGTCGGCGAGCGTCGGTGGATCGGCCAGGCCGAGGTCAGTAGAGAGGGAGCGAAGCTCATCCAGGTGCTCGCGGACGGCCTCCCGGTCGAAGAGACGATAGGCTTGAGCCTCTTGGGTCCTTTCCAGAGTGATCCAGACATCGATCTCGCCCCGTCGGAAGGCTCTCTTCACCGCCTCGTCCACCTGCGTCTGCAACTCTGGCTGGTCGTGCAGCGATCGAACCCGGACCGAGACGAAGCGGTGGTTGAGCGTGCGCACCGTCGCCGCCGCCCGCCAGCCGGCGGCCGTCGCCTCACCCACCCCAAAGCCGGTCATGCTCCTGGGCATCTCCGCCTCCTTGGAAGAGGACCGCCGCGTAGCCAACGACCGCGTCTCGGTCGCCACTGACGTCGCCAGAAGTCGCGTACGAGACGAGGCGCGGCTCGAGACCGAGCGCCCGCGCGACCGTCATCAGGAGGGCGATCGCCCCCCCGCCGCAGATGGAAAGCCGCTCTCTCGTGAGGAGTTGCCAGAACCCGTCCACGTCCAGGGCGAGGATCCGCTCCAGGGCGCGCCGGTCGGCCTCGCGGGCAGCTCCGTCCGGCTCGTAGTGAGTGAAGTCGCTCGACGCCACCATGAGGCTCGCCCGTCCCCTGACCGTCTCTGCGAAGCAGTCCCCGAGGGCGACGAGCCGCTCAAGCGGTTGGGCCATCACCGCGATCGGCACGAACGGGATCTTCGCGCCGAACAGGACCTGAAGGAACGGGAGTTGAACCTCGACCGAGTGCTCGCGGGCGAAGGCCGCTTCGGAGACCTCCGCCCCGCAGGCGACGAGTCGGTCCGCGACCTCCGTCGCGATCGGGGCGTCTCCGAGGGGCGTGCGCCACGTCCCGCTCCGCGTCAGGGAGACTGGGCGCCCGTACCCCGTGTGGTTTGCCCCCAGGACGATCGCCCACTCCGGGCGACCCACGCGGCCGACTTCCCGGTACCCAGCAGCCGCCACACTGCCCGAGTAGAGGTAGCCCGCGTGAGGGGCGATCAAGCCGATCGGGCCAGGCAGCGGCGTCTCGTTCAGGTCCCCCTCACCGAGGAGATCGTCCAGCATCTCCACAAGAGCGGCTTCGTGTCCCGGGTAGAAGCTGGCTGCGACCACCGGCTCCCTGTGCTGCGCCATGGTGTGCCTATTCTAGCGGGCCGCGTCGCGTGACGGCAAGCCGCGTCTTGACAGGGTTGGGTCGCTTCCTTACCATTCGAGACGCCATTTTGGGAGATCGTCTAATGGCAGGACAACAGGCTCTGGCCCTGTCAGTGGGGGTTCGAATCCTCCTCTCCCAGCAAGCGCATGTTAGGCCCTGCTATTGGGCATTACAGCGTTCGCTGGCGCAGTTCCGCAGTTCGAATCCCTCAGGCTCCAGAGCGCTTCTCCCATACGCCCCATCGCCTTGTCCACCACATCCACTCCCCCGTGTCAACGCCGGTTTGGTGCTGGGCCGCCCTTGCGCACGACGACTGCGTCGGCGGCCGGCGAACGCTTTGCCTGCAGGAATGCGAGGTCGAGGCGTCGCGCCCGCTCGGAGCCGCTACGTTGGCGCGAACTGCGCCCCTTGGCGCCACGGCTTGCCCAGCACCCATGGCCCACCTTAGCTGCTCACGGGGGCGGTTCTCAACGACCTCAGTACGGTTTGTCTGATGTGGCGAGACTTGTCTAGGATGATCCAGAAACCTGCCTCGGAGTAGGAGACATGGTTCGATGCTCTCGACTACGGGACGTCTTGCGTCAGCGGCAGTGCGGAGGAGGAGAAGCGATGAAGAGACTCGCTGTGGCGGTGATCCTGGCGGTGCTCGTTCCGTCTTGGGTGTCCTCGGGATTGCCACCCTTCACCGCCCCGCCAATCGTCGCGGAGGTTACGGCCGTTATTGACGGCGACACGATCCGAGTGGTACTTACCGCGGTCCCCGAGAGTCTCGCGAACAGGCTGCGGGTGGGGGCGGAAGCGACTGTCCGATACATCGGCGTGCAGGCCCCCGAACTGGCCGAGCCGGATGGCCACGAAGCCGCGGAACTCAACCGCCTCTTGGTGGAAGGTCGCACGATCTATCTCGAGACCGATGAGCTGCTCAGGAACACAGACGCCGGAGGTTCGGACGACCGCTTGCTTGCGTATGTCTACCTGGACCCCGAAGGCATCTTCATGGTGAACCTGACGCTGATCGCCACCGCCATCATCGGGACGCAGCCGTACGCGGGCACCATGCGATACTCCGCTCTCTTCGCGAGGGCTGACGGCTTGATGAACACGGTCGCTCCCCGCACCTGTGCGGATTGCCTCGCCACCCTCAATGGGGCCACCGAGAGTCGGTTCGATTCTGTCTACGACGTGGGACCTGCCTTCAAGGGCCCGTTAGCCAACGCGACGTTCGCGATCGCGACATGCGCACGCGAGACCATCATTGCCGCTGTGGCGAGAGTGAAGTCCGAGAGCGGTGCCTCGCTGAAGGCCGGGCTGGCGGAGGTCATCGTGTGGACGTTCTGCCCCTGGCTCTTCTGCGAGAGCTGCTGCCCCTAGAGACGCCCGCCGCGCCGGATCGTCCTGCATCCACGTATCCTGTGTTCCGGAATCTCGGCGGCCGGGACCTGCTTGCCGCACCTCAGGGGCGGCGGCAACCCTTGATTCCTGACGTTCCAGTCCGGGCAGCTACGGACGGAGGCCGCTCCGCAAAGGCTATCCCGGCTCTCTGATCGCTCCCCCAGGCCCACAGGACCCGGCAGATCGCTGGGAGAGTCAGTCTTTCTGCATTCTAGGTCCTTCGAGCACGGAGAGTGGCATGACAGAGCATCCGGACAAGGCCATGCGCCTCCGGCTCGAGTCCCGTAGTGACGCATGATGTGCACTGCGCCCGGCTCGCTGCTCCACGGCGCGACAGGCTCGGTCTCAGTGCCGTCGCCGCATGACGGAAGCTTTGCGAGCGTGAAGGCTCCCGTTCCCTTGGCCGGCTTTGTTGACCCCGGCGTTGCCCTCGGCGTATCGTCTATCCAAGGCAAGCCTTGGGGGTGGTCGCTGTGCGGCGAGATGTGCTAGCGGGTTCGCTGCTTCTGGTCCTGTGCGTCGTGATCCTTGGCTTCGCGGGCTGCGGCTTGTTCCAGCCGCAACCGGCTATTGACTTCAGCGTGAGCCCTGTGGAGGGAAACAAGCCGCTTCTCGTCGACTTTGTTCCTTCTGCCGAGGGAGAACCGACGGCGTACCTTTGGGACTTCGGCGATGGAGGGAGCTCATCTGAGCGGGCGCCATCTCACGTCTACTACGCGGCCGGCGTGTATTCCGTGACTCTCGCGGTGAGCTATGACACGGGTGCAACCGTCTCCATAACGAAGACAGACTGCGTTGAAGTTCGGAAGGGTCTAGCTGACGAGGCCGAACTGGATCTCTATTGGCTGGATCGCGGCAGTGGGGCGATCCGCCGAGGAGCGCTCGGCGGCGGCGAGATCACGACGGTCGTCACGAACATCGACGACGGCGTCTCCCTCACGGTGGGGCTCGATTGCCTCTACTGGATTGATGGTAGCGATGTCTGCAAGGCGCAACTCACCGGGGCCCACCGCGCCACACTCTTCTACTACTACGGGACTCCTTTGAGCCTGTGCATCGACGCGTCCAACTGGACACTGTACTGGACCGCTCCTCCTGAGGGTTACGGGTGCGGCGGAATCATGCGTTCCGATCCGCTGGGCCAGAACAGGGAGACGTGGGCGCAGCAGTGGGGAGGCGGGAGCGGCGACGCAGTGCCGTGGTTCCTCGCGGTCGACTCTGCCTCCGGCCGCTTGTACTACGTGCGGATGTTCCACAAGTACGAGCCGTCGCAAGCCCGTGCGACGGGGGGAGTGAAGGCAGACCCCGTGATGGCGTCGATCGAGTGGACGTACACCGGCACTTTCGCCGGCCGTCCGGTAATCGGAGGTCTCGGGCGCAGCGGCGGCATGGCAGTAGATGCCGGGCTCTCAGCTGGCGCGCGATACATCTACTGGACGGACATAGAGGCTGGGCGAATCGGTCGCTGCAAGATCGACGGCACAGGCCTCACGTGGCTGATCACCGGCCTTGCATCACCGACAGGCATCGCCGTGGACATCCGGGGCGGCAAGCTCTATTGGTCAGACCGAGCGGGCATCCATCGGACCAATCTTGACGGAAGCGGGCAGGAGCTGATCTACCCGAACGCCGAAGCAGTCGCGCTTGCTCTCGGCTAGGCACCCTGGCCCATCCGGCCGTGCCTCCGGCGTTCAGGAGGCACGGCTCGCTCCTGCGATCTCGGATCCTGGAGCGCATCGCCGGAGTGAATCGGTACACGTCACCACTCCGCGACGGTCACGCGCGTTCTCTGATCGGTGCCCCAGGCTCCATAGCGCCGGAAGGTCTATTCCTATCTATGTTTATCGGTTCTCGGATCGGCGGCCCAAACTCGATCCACCTCGCTCTCGTGCACGGACTCACCTGAAGTAGCCCCGAGACTTCCCTAGCCAGATCGGAGATCATATGATCACCCATGTATGAGAAGGCCACTGGCAGGCCAGCGATCGGCAACTGAGCGAAGGTGTGCCTGGCAGAGGCCGAGCACCAGCAACGCTGGGCTACGCAGGAACCTGGTCGAGTAGGGCGAGGGGGCGGAGATTGCCGAATCACACCGAGAAGGCACCGGCAGAGGGCGTCGGGATCAGCGCATCTGTCGACATGGTGCTCACCCGCGGGCACACAGGCCGCCAGACTCATGTCGGCGACGGGTTCCGCTTGGCTCAGACCTGGGCAGGCCTTGCGGACCGAGCCGCGCTCCACGGCCACCCTGCAAGCGGCCGGTTCCGGGATGAGATCGCGACGGTTTCGCCCCGCCGCGGCGCTCCCCTGTCGTGCGTCCGCGGAAGACGAAACAACGGCGAAGTCTGCAGCTGGAAGCAGATGGGGCCGCCGCCCGAGCCACAAGAGAACCGCTACAACTCGGGCAGCCAAGGTGCTCTATACCTCTGTGACTCTCAGGAAGGTGTGCGTAGGGAGCTGTGCACCGAGGCGGCAGCAGTGCTCCACAGCGTTCGAGCCTTGGGCGTTCTCGCCCAGTAGCTGGCTGCATCCGGGCGCCTCTCCGCTACGCATCCTTCTCCTGCCGCCGCCTATGTTGACGAGTTCGTCACATCTTGCTAATATCGTTATCATTATCGGAGGTCGTTACTATGCCAAGCGCAAGGCGAGTTCGATTGTCTGCCGTGTACACGCCGGAGTTCATCGTCTCCCCTGCCGTCGAGTGGCTGCACGCCATCGACCTCGTCGCGCTGGCCGACGACTGGGGCGAGGGGTTCGCCGACTGGGTGTACGCGACGCGAGCCGCACTCACGGAAAAGCAGCACGCCGACCTCGTTGCCTGCAACCGCGCCGTCTCGTGGGGACGCCTCCTGGCGCGCCTCGATCCGGCAGGACAGCTGCCCGGGACCTTCGACGACCTCTCCCGTGGCCTCCGCGCCCTCGACGAGGCTGCCTTCGCTGAGCTTGGCGACGAGACCCATTCCGGCGACTCGCCTCGAGGGAACGATCCCCTCTCCCGGCGCGCGGCGGAACTCGTTCGCAGTCCGGCCAAGGTTAAGGCGACGTACATCCGAACGGCCGAGGCCTTCCTCGAGAAACACCTCCGGCCGCGCTGGGAAGATGATTCCACCCTGCTCCGAGAAGAGGTGGAGCGAAGGCGCGAGCGCGTCTGGCCGGCGACGCTGCAAGCGTGGATCGAGACGCTCACCGGTCGAGGGCTCTCTCTGGATGCCTCGTTCGAGGCCGCAGAGAGACTGGTCGCAGTGCCGACGAGGCTCCTCGGGCCGTACGTCACGCTGAGCCTTCTCGCCACCGATCCCGCCACGGTTCTGCTGATCTACGGGCCGCACGGCGGACGCGGTCCTTCCGTCGCTCTCGAGGCGACGCCTTCCCGAGCCGCAGTCGGGTTCAAGGCCCTTGGAGACGAGACCCGACTTCGCATCCTCCAACTCACGGCCGAGCGCGAGATGTACGCGCACGAGATCGGCCTCGAGTTCAGTCGCATCGGCCAGGCAGCCGTCTCGCGTCATCTTCGCTATCTCGCCGCCCTCGGGCTCCTGACGACGCGCGACGCCCATGCGAAGACTTACTACGCAACGAACCGTACCTACATCCGCCACCTGAGGGTGCAGCTTGATGGGCTTACGATGCCGGCCGCAGCGATGAAAGAGAAGACCAAGAGGAGGTCCACATGACGGAGGACCGCACGGGCTTGAGTTCTGAACTCATCCGAGGCGCGGTCGAGAGCGTGGCCGACGCCTTCGAGAGGATGTACTTCGATGTCGATGCTGCGACCGAGATGGGCGCTCGTCTCCGGACGCGGCTCGCAGGCGGGGCGTACGCGGACGCTGAGTCCCTCGGGCATCTTGCTGCAGCTCTGTCGAGGGACTTGCGCGAGGTGCGGGACGATCCCCACATCTCGGTGCTTGCCGGCCCGCGCGACGAGGACGACGACGGAACCTACAGCGAGCGCCTCTACGAACGCTATGCCCGCGACAACTACGGATTCCGTCGCGTCGAGGTACTGCCCGGGTCAGTCGGCTATCTGGATCTCCGCCTCTTCTGCCCGGCCCAGATCGCCGGCCCAACCGCGGTAGCTGCCATGAACTACCTCGCCGGGACACGTGCGCTCATCTTCGACTTGCGCAAGAACGGCGGAGGTGAGGACGGGATGGTCCGCCTCCTCGCGGGGTATCTCTTCGACGAGGCAACGGAACTCTGCTCGATCCATCACCGCGGTCCGAGAGGTCTCGAGCAGTCCCGCTCTCTCGACTACGTTCCCGGCCCCCGCCTCGCACACCTCCCGGCATACGTCCTGACGAGCCAGAGAACGTTCTCCGCTGCGGAAGACTTCACCTACGACCTCCAGCAGCGAGGACGCGTCGTGGTGGTCGGCGAGCAGACCAGGGGCGGCGGGCACACGCTTGAGTTCGTGCCGCTCCCCGAGTACGGGCTCGAGCTCGGCATCCCGGAGGGGGAGGCGATCAACCCCATCTCTAAGGGAAACTGGGAGGGAACCGGCGTCACGCCGGACATCGCCGTCGAAGCCGAGAAGGCCCTCGACGTAGCCTACCGCCACGCCCTCGAGAGACTGAGAGCCACGCTGACAGGTTCCGAGGACCTCTTCGGCGTGGATTGGGCGCTCGACGGCATTCGCGCGCGCCGCGAGCCCGCGACCGTGGACACAGAGACGCTGTCCTCGTACGCCGGCAACTACGGCCTGAGCAATCGCGTCCGCGTCGAGAACGGCGCTCTGTACGTTCAGCATGACGGTTGGCCGGAACTGGCAGCGAGACCTTTGGCACGCGACCTGTTCGAATACGACGACGGCGCTGCTCGCGTCCGCTTCGAGATAGACGGCGGAGACGTGCGCCGAGCGGTCTTCCTCACGGAGGAGGGCCTCACCTTCGTCTTGCCGAGGACCTAGCGATCGCAAGGGGGCGTCCGCGTGAACGCAATCCTGACCGATATCGTAGCGGCGTTAGCTGCTCCTTCCCGGACGGCGCGGCAAGCCTCCGGGGAACGCAGTCAATGACATTGCACCGGGGCGACGCGGTCTTGCACTCACGCATTTCACCCCTTGCTGCCCGAGACCGCAAGCCCTACTCAGGATTCTGCGTATGCCGTGCCGCCATCCGTCACCAACGGGTTGCGGTCTGGCGCGTTCCATGATCGGTCCCCTAGCCTCCAACGTGAGGGACTCGAACCGAGACTTGCGTTCACTCGACCAGAAGGACCCCGTCGAGCGAGGTCGCTCGCAGAGTTCTGAAGCTGTCCACCACTCCCGGCAAGCAGTGGAAAGTACGTCCTTATCTGCATTAGAGTGTGTGCGCCCTCGGTCGCGCCGCTTTGGAACGACTGCCTCGTCGAACAGCTGATCAGCTGCCCTCCGCCGTCCTTCTTGTCGCCGCACATTTGCACTCCTCCTAGCCGCGGCCTACACTTCCGCGTGTACGGCGGGAAGGCGGCACGCCGAAATCGGCAAGCGCAGTCCTGCTCTTGTTTCTCGTTGTTCCTTCGGCTACTCTCACCCTTGGTCTGACAGTGCCTTCCGATCGACTCGGGCGGTCTTCTGCCCGAAGGCTACCCACTGAGGAGGAGAAGCCATGCACAGGGAGACGTCCATCGAGTCGAGATACGGGGCGCGGCTGTCGCAGGCACGCGCCCTGCTCGATCGCTACTTCCGGGAGAGGCAGAGAAAGGGGGCAAGCCCGCTCGGACCTGGATTGGCTGTTGCCCTCACCGATCGCGACGGGCTGCTAGCTGAGTTCGCCTACGGTGTTGCCGATTCCAGCACGGGACAGCCAGCGACGACCGACACGCTGTTTCAGATCGGATCGATCACGAAGGCCATCCTCGGCGCGGTGGCACTGCGGCTTGTTGACAAGAGAGAGCTCGACCTCGACGCTCCGATCACGCATTATCTCGACTGGTTTGAGGTGCAATCGGACTACGGGCCGATCACAGTGCGCCACGTGCTGTCGCACACGGCCGGCCTTGTCAGCATGATCGACACGGTGCCCTCGTCCAGGTACACCACTTGGCTCCTCCGAGAAACGAAGACTCTGTTCGCTCCGGGCGAGCGGTTCCACTACTCCAACGTCGGATACGTCTTGCTCGGCCATGTGCTCGAGAGTGCGGCTGGGGTGCCCCTCGTCGACCTGGTTCGTGCCGAAGCGGTCGAGCCGCTCGGCATGGGCGACGCGACGATCGCCGTGACGCACGACCTCTATCCCCGCATCGCACGAGGTCACAAGAGCGGACCCAGCGACGATCGGCCCCCGCTTCCCGGAGAACCGTGGACGCCGGTAGACTGGTTTGAGGTCACCGCCGGGTGCGCGAGCTTCACGTGCGCCGCGCGAGACCTTGCCGCCTTCGTGCGCATGCTGCTCAACTGCGGCGAGACGCCCCGCGGCCGATACCTGTCGGCTCGAAGCTTTGACGCGTTGATTGGTCGCGAGCGGATGCGGGAGCCGTTCGATCCACAGTATCTCTGGGGATACGGTCTGTTCGCCGGGCGGCTCGAGAAGCACGCCGGCCACACCCTGGTCTGGATGGGAGGAGAGAATCCCGGATACGAGGCGGCGATGATCGGCGACCTCGACGACGGTGTCGGCGCCGCAATCCTGGTCAACAGCTTCGCCGTGCCGAAGGAAGAGACCGACTTCACCCTGCGCGTCCTCCAGGCGCTCGCGAGAGGAGACAAGTTCCCGCCGAGGCCCGAGGCAGCCGGCCAGCCATGCAATCCAGCGGACTACGCTGGCACCTATCGCTCCGAGGACTCAGAGATGGAGTGCATCGTCGAGGGGGGTAGACTCGTCCTCTGCTTCGACGGGGGGCGCGTTGAGCCGATCCACCTGTGGGGCGATACCTTCCAGGTCCCGCACCCCGACTTCGCCCTCTACCTCCTCCACTTCGGTCGCGAAGACGGAACCGTGGTCGAGGCACACCATGGCTGCCGCTGGTTTCGCGGCGGGCGGTACAGCGGTCCGTCGTCGTTTGAAATCCCGAAAGAGTGGACTCAGTTCCTCGGCCACTATCGCGCGTTTGCCCCGCTCATGCGAACGTTCCGCGTCATCGAGCGCAAGGGCGCGCTCCTCCTTGTGTGGGCGAGCGGGTACGTCGAAACCCCCCTCATTGACGACGGTGACGGGCAGTTCCACACTGAGCCCCCGAGCTTCGCGTGGGAAGCCCTGCGCTTCGACTGCATCGCCGATGGCCGCGCGCAGCGCTGCATTGCCGCCGGCGGGAACATCTACGTACGGGTCGACACGCCGTAGCCCGGACTGCAGGGGGGCGCCCCTCGTGGATCGCCGTCTTGCGGAGGTTCGAGCAGGTTCGGCGACGAGCGCTGACGTGAACTCGTGCGCGTAGATGAGGCCGGTGAGCCCCGGGTAGGAGAGGCACTTCGAGAGCCAGTCTAGTCCATCCTGAACCTGCCCGCGTCGAGCAAGCCACTCACGGGAGTTCTGAAGCTGTCCATCACTCCCAGCACGCGTTGGAGCAGCGCTCTGGAAGGCACTAGCGGCACAGCGCTCTGCGCAAGCACCCGGCGAGTCACTGCCCCCACTCTGAGTGCCGCAGGGATGCGACGAGGAGGACTCGCGAGCACCCTTCTCGCTGCGTGTCGTCCCGCACTAGCTCGCAATCGGCAAGTAGAGGTCAAACACCCACTTCTCTGGATCGGGTTCGCCGTGGTTGAGGGGTACCTCGAGACACTGTCCGCCGTTCGGCGGGCAGGTGTAGGGGCTGTCTTCGAACCAGGCGACGAGCTCCATCCAGACTCGGCCGATGTTCGAGAGCCCGGTGAATCGAGTGACCGCATACCGGCCTCTCGGCACTTGTTTGATCTGGATCGGCCCCTCTGCCTTGACGTCGGGGCCGACGGGGAGCCAGATCTCGTAGCCGTACCTGTCGCTCCCGGGGCAGGGACTTGGGTTGTTGAAGCCGTAGGTTCGGTAGGCCTCCGACTTCGGATCGATGCCAATGGACTTGGCAAACTCGTAGATCTGCCTCGCAGCCCGATCCTCCGGTTGCGTCCCGAATCCGAGCGAACTGGCTACCCGCATCGGACGGAGCTCGACGATCCGCACATCTTTCAGCGCCATCATTGCCTCCTTGAGCCACACCCGGTGCGGCGTCCGACTTCCTGGCTCGCGTCTCTTCCCCGGCATCCGACCTCCGCTCTTGCTCGGCGACTCGGCACTCCGCTGCATGGCCTGCAGCACCTGCTGCAGCCAGAGAAGGACAGGTCGCCGGATCCTCGCGAGATCTCGCCGTCCATCACGTAGGGCGTCAGGGATCGCCGGTTCGCAGTGGCTGCAGTGAGTCGCCCTCCACGGGCTGCCCACCGAGCGCATCCCGGCAAGGGGCGGGGCGCCGAAGCCAGCCTCGGAGTTGACCATGGGCCATCTGTCCTGCATTGCGCGCTAGTCCCCTTTCCCTGAGCTCTCAGTGTGGGGGGCATTGGCGACATCTCGTGTCACCGATGTACAATCGGCTCCCGAGGACACGATGCGCGCGGATCGCCTGCTGCTGCTCTTGACCACTCTGCAGACGCGAGGTCGAGTCACGACCGCTCGCCTGGCAGAAGAGCTGGAAGTGTCTCGACGAACGATCATTCGTGACCTGTACGCGCTTCGCGTCGCCGGGTTTCCGGTGAACACAGAACGCGGCCCGAGCGGCGGGTGCTGGCTCGACGACGACTTCCGCAACCGCCTCCTGAGGCTGACGCAGGCTGAACTGGCCGCGTTGTTCACGACGAACATCCCGGCCCCACTCGTCGAGCTGGGGGTGGCGGGTGACCTCCAGAGGGCGCTTCTCAAGCTCTCCGCGTCTCTTCCGGCGTCGCGCAGCGACGTTGCAGACCAGATGGGGAACCGCGTTCACCTCGATTCGGTCCCCTGGTCTGCGCCGCGGGAGGCAGTTCGCCACTTGTCAACCCTACATCAGGCTGTTCTCGAGACTCGCTGGGTTCGGGCCACCTTCGATCGAGCCCGAGGTATTCGATCAGTGCGGCGGATTGCTCCGCATGGACTCGTCGCCAAGGCCACGACCTGGTACGTCGTCTGGGCGGGGGAGGACGGACAGCTGCGCGTCGATCGCGTCGCTCGCGTTCTCGAAGCCGAACTAGAGGTGGCGACGTTCGTGCGTCGAGACGGCTTTGACCTTGCCGAGTTCTGGAAGGCGTGGTGCTTGCGGCAGGAGGAGAGTGCATCGCGTTTCTCTGCCACGGTGCGCGTCTCCGCAGCCGCCCTCGCCGATCTACAAGGCGCAGCCTCTCTCCACGTCGCCGTATCGGCGCAGGAGGCGCAGCTGCAGGATAGCGCGCTCCCGTACTGCGTCGAGATCACGTTCGGATCGATCGAAGAGGCGCGCTCGAGGCTCCTTGCGTACGGAGGGAGTGTGGAGGTCATCGAGCCTCTGGCGCTGCGGATGACCCTCGCCGATTTCGCGCAGGAGGCCGCTGCCGTTTACGCGGACCAACCGGCGGAGCCAGGCTGTGGCTCGATCAGATCAGAAGTCATGGCGGGTTCGCCGCCGAGTCGCGTCCCGCGTGCGGAGAGTTCGGCAGAATTCTAGAGCTGTCCACTACTCCCAGCATGAGGCTTCCGTATAGTCCCAGTCCGTACTGTAGGGTTCGAATCCTCCCCTCTCCCGACCTACTCCGTATTCCCGACGGCCCCACGCTCACCCGGCTCCAGGAGTTCAGGGAGCGGGCCCCGGCCGCAGACAGCGACCAGGCCATCGTCGTCCGGATTCCCCGCCTAGATCCAGACTCACTTTCTGCCCCAGAAGGCTAGAGCCTCCCCTGGGCGCACGGAACCGTCAGGATGTGATCTGACGAATCGCTTAGAGCGGGCGTTCGTCAATTGACACCCCGCTTTCGCTTCGGGAAGATGGCTTCGAAGTAGAGGAGGCGAGATGGCGAAGAAGACCGGCCTGGTCGTGATTGACGTTCAGCAAGCGTTCATGGACGCGGACCCCATGCTGACCCTCGACGGGGACGACCTCCTGGAGAAGATCGAGGGAGTTCTGAAGAAGGCCCGTGGAACCGGAATCCCTGTCCTTTACGTTGAACACGTCGGTTTCGGGAAGGATCGGCCTCTGGAGCACCTCCTCGCGACGCATCCGAGGATCGCTCCGCAGGCCGGGGAGCCGGTGATCCACAAGCTTTTCGGAGACGTCTTCGTCGATACGCCGTTTGAGAAGGAACTGAAGCGACGCGGGATAGAGCACCTCGTGATCTGTGGCTTCGCCACGAACGGCTGCGTGAACGCAGCGGCCGTCCATGCGCGGGCGCTGGGCTACGAAGTCACCGTCATCGAGGACGCCCACGCCACCTCGGACGGGGACCCGGTCGAGAAGAAGGCCCGCGACATCATCCCCCTGTTCAACGCCGAGTGGCGCCGGGTCGGCGTGCACCTCGTGAAGGCTCGCGCCGTCGACTTCGCTCGGCCGTAGGCCCGCGCAGCTCGCGACTGTGCCCCGATCAGCCTGTCAGGCTACCCTCTTGCCACGTCAGCCCCAAGGAGAAACCCACTGGGCAGAGTCCCAGAGCCGTCCACCACCTCCAGCCAGTAGCTCTAGTGCCCTCCCATTCGTTATGACCTCCATCGCAGGCGTTCGAGTCCCCCAGAGTCCGAAAGCCGCCGTGTTTATCTTCCGCATGCGCAGCCCTTTCGAATCAGGTCGACGGTCGGCTGAGGGGGAAGCAGTTCGTCGGCAGGCAGCCGAAGCCCGATGTGCGGAAGGCTGAAGACGACGCGGGGATCTCCGAGGTGATATGCTGGGTGGCAGGCGAGCGCATTCCACTGATGCTGAGAACGTGCAGCGAAGCGAGGTAGACCATCGATGGAACTCTACGACGCAATCCGTGGGAGACGAAGCATCCGACGTTTTGCCAGAGTGCCTCTGGATCGGACGGTCCTCAAGCGGATCGTCGAAGCGGCAACCTGGGCTCCTTCGGGGGGAAATGCTCAGACCTGGCGTTTCGTCATCGTGACTGAGCCCGTGAGGATCGCCAAGCTGCGGACGGTAAGTCCCGGCTTGATCGGGGTGCCCGGTGCGGTGGTGGCGATCTGTCAGGATCTCGCAGAGGCACGCGCCAAAGGGAGCGCACTTGGAGAGACGTTGCTTGCGCCTGCCGATGCGGCGATGGCGACGCAGAACCTGCTCTTGGCTGCGTACGCCGACGGCCTGGGCACCTGCACGATTGCCTCGTTCCACCGAAGAGCCGTCGGACGCCTCCTGCGGCTCCCCGACGCCGTCGAGCCGATCCTCCTGGTCAGTGTGGGAGCACCGGACGAGACTCCAGCGCCGCCGACCCGCAGAACGGATGGGATTGTTCACTGGGAGGTCTATGGTGGATAGCATGGGACTCGAAGCCGAGGTCTTTGACCTTATCGGCTACATGACGAGCAGCGCGCGCAATCTCATCGACGAAACGCCGTTCTACGGTCCGTTCCGCCTGGTCGATGCAGCGAGTCGGCTGATTGGGATTCTCGCGGAGTCGGGCATCGGAAGCCCGCGCCTCTCCGCTCTCCGCCAGCAGATCGACGCAGGGAAGTACTCGACCATGGCTGCCCCAAAGGACTTCAAGGCCTATCTCGACGCCTTGGTGGATACGTTCGTCGACTATCTGGATTCCGACCCGGGTCAAGGACCTGAAGCAGAGCGAGGGGTGAGTGCGGGAAGCGGCTGACGGACGTACAGCGACAGGCTTGCGGGGAGGCCCGTGATGTGGCATGGGCCAGTGGCAGGGAGGTGAAATGAAGGCGCTAGTTGTCTTGCTACTCTCAGCTGTGACCGCGGGCGCGGTCGGCGCTCGGGGTGAGGACGTGACGGGAGCCTCAGCGCTTCTCGACACGCTGTCGTTCGTCCCGGCGGCACCGGTCACAGCGGTCGTCTCCTTCACCAACTGGTGCACGCTCAGGGCCTACGCCGGGGTCGATGCGGCCCTCCAACAGAGCTCTGAGGATGCGGAGAAGGCGATCGCTGCGAGCCTGGGTCGCGACCAGGCCGCCGCCTCCGACTTCGGAGCGAACCACCCAGAGCAACCCGCGCTCTGGGGATGGCGAAGCAGCGATCTTGAGTGGGAGGCCAACTTCGCAGGCAGCACGGGGATCCCTGTCTACGTACTGCAATTCACTCGTGGCTTCCAGTTTGGCCTACTCGTGTCCCTGTTTGAGCAGCGTGGTTTCACACAGACGGATTCGCACGGCGTGGCAGTCTACTCGCACCCGCTCGACCTCCGGGCAGAATGGCTGATCAAGAGCGAGCTGGCTGTCCTCAACACAGCCGTTGTGGCCGACGACGGGCTGCTCATCCTGTCGTCGTCTGCGGCTGCTCTGGACGAGGCGCTGAGTGCCTACCGACGAGAGATCCCAACTCTGAGCGCGGACCCAGCGGCTCAAGCGGTGGCCAGCCGACTGCGGAGCGCCGCGTCTGCGATCCTGGTGATCGGCCCGGGAGCCTGTTCGAGCCTGTCCACCGATTTCGCGCTCGAGTCGTTCATCAACGCGAGTGACCCACAGAGCCTGTACGCCACGCTGAAGGCGCTCCTGACGGAGCGGGCCGGCGTTCACGTCTTCACCGGGTTTGGAGTGGGATACCGCTGCGACGGCGAGCTACCCATCGGGAGCTTCGTCTTTCACTTCCTCGATCCGGCCTCCGCGAACTCCGATCTTCCTCTTCGGCGAGGCCTGGCCGAGGCCGGTGCGAGCGCCCAGGCAGGGCAGCCCTACTCACAGGTCGCCTTCACGCTGACTGGAGCGGATGTCGAAGGGTCGGATCTGATCCTCACCGTCCGACCCGTCGGTGATCAGCCGAAGCGTCTTTTCCAGATGGTGTTCGCGCGAGACGTGCTCTTCGCCCTCTGCCCGTAACGACACCGGTGGCCGACGGCTCGGGCCTGCCTTGCTTCGGCAGACCCGCTCGGCAGAGTTCTAGAGGTGTCCACCGCTCCCGGCTGGCCACAGAGGGGTCTTCCGATCCTCCTTTCTGAGACAGGGCGTTCTGCAGATCCGGACTCGCCTACTGCCTGCGGCGCCCCCTGGCCGGCCCTCCTCGAGATCGGCCCACTCCGCCTTTGCGCTTCACTCGGGGTCAATCGTGACCTATAGTGTTGCTCGGGCACGAAGCTCCCGCGTCATACCGGCGGGATGCGCCGGCATTCGAGAAGGAGGCTGCAGAGATGTCCTACATTGGACACTACGTCGGGCAGTTCGTCGCTGAGGGAGCCCCAGCTCCCGCAACGGCACGATACGAGCACACGGGTGGGTGCGGGAATACCGTCACCGTCAAGAAGGGCGAGAAGATGCCCTCATGCGGGCTCGCCAACTGCCCGAACAAGAAGGCGTCTTGGAGGCTGATCGCCGAGCCTAGCTAGTCGCGGTCTTCGGGTAGTCATGGTCCTCCAGGAACCTGGCCAT
>CAYHBG010000007.1:8406-35271 GCA_964354815.1 uncultured Thermotogae bacterium | reverse complement strand
ACCGATCCGATACGGAAACGATGGAGGAGACGCTGGAGGGGGCCGAAGAGAACCTGCAGAGGGTACGTAGCGTGGACGCACCGGAGGAGGATGGGGACGACGACAACGGCCTGCCTGGAGGTTTGCCAACGAAGGGCGCAACAGAGGGTACGCGAGCCGTGGTCGCGGACAAGGGGTACAACAAAGCTGTGCTGCTACGACGGCTGAAGGAGAAGGGATACAGCAGTTACATCCCGGAACGTCGACAACAGGGCAAGCGCCGGTGGACGGACAAGGGAGGACGAAAGACGGCAGTGGCGTTCTACGAGAACCGAGCACGAGTGAAGCGGAAGAAGGGAAAGGGTCTTCAGCGCAAGCGCGGTGAGCTGCTCGAACGGACGTTTGCCCACATCTGCGAAACGGGAGGGGCAAGACGTACACGGCTGCGAGGCAGAGAGAACGTGAGCAAACGCTACCTGTTGCAGGCGAGTGCAGCGAACCTTGGGCTGGTGATGCGGAGTCTGTTCGGTAAAGGCACACCGCGGGGCTTGGCGGAGTCCGCATGCCGCCACCTGCTTGCCGCTGGGTGTTGTGTCTGCCATCGGGTGACCCTTGTTGGCGTTGCTTGGTCGCTCTACACGAGGCCGATGCTCATCCAGGCGCCGGCACGCGCCGGATGACCTCTCTCGTACGTCGAGGACGCCAGAATGTACGGTAGATCAACGGGCTGCTAGGGTGTCGCCCTCGGATCCGGAAGGCCGAGGGCCTGGATCATCACGTCGAAGATCCACGTGTTCTCGTACGTCCCCGTCAGGGGGTCGGCTCCGGGTCCGAGCGCGGAGACGGGCACGGGAGCTGCGGTATGGCCGCCCTCATCCCAATCGACGTAGAAGACTTCTCCGGTCGGAGTCTGGAAAGGACCATCCTTGTACGGACTCCCGCTTTCGCCGGTCAGGACGTTCAGACCCCCGGTCTCGTGGTCGCCGGTGACGACGAGGAGCGTCTCCGGCGCGCCCTCGACGTACTCGACGGCCACGGCGACCGCCTCGTCCAGCTCCAGGGTGTGGTCCATCGCCGTCGGGGCGTCGTTGTCGTGGCACGCCCAGTCGATCTGCCCCTCCTCGACCATGAGGAAGAAGCCGTCCGGGTCGCGGGAGAGGATCTCGATCGCCACCCTCGTCATCTCGGCAAGACTCGGCGTGTAGGGCTCGGGCAGCTCAGCGCGCGCGAAGAGCCCGAGCACGCGGCTCGCTGACAGGGGGTCCAGTTGAGCGAGGCCCCGCGCGTCGCAGAGGACCGTGGCCCCAGCCTGTCGGGCGACCTCGGCGAGATCCCGTCCGTCCGTGCGTCGCCCGGCACGGCCGCAGTCGTCCAAGGATCCCGGCGGAAGGAAGTCGTCCTCGCCACCTCCGAACAGCACGTCGATGCCCTCGTCAACAAGCTGGACGGCGATCGCCTGCGTCTCACCCCGACTCGGGACGTGCGCCGCGAAAGAAGCCGGGGTGGCGCTCGCGAGCTGGACGGTGCTGACGAGCCCGACCGCCTTCCCGTCGGCCTTCGCCAGCTCGAGGATCGTTGTGAGAGGCACGCGACTGGGATCCATGCCGATCGAGCCGTTTCGGGTCTTCACCCCCGTCGCCAGGGCGGTGGCCGCGGCCGCGGAGTCGGTGACCGTCTCGGCGATCGATAGGGTGCGCGCCTTCCCCTGGACCGGCAGGGCATCCATCGCGAGGCGCCCGTCCGGTCCCACGGAAAGCCAGCGCGCGGCCGCCCGCTGGCCCGTGCCCATTCCGTCCCCGATGAAGAGGATTACGCTATGAGCGGGCGAGGGGCGGTTCTCCGGGACGCTTCCCTGGATCGCCCCAAGTGCCAAGAGCACGACAAGGACGCTGGCCGTACCAGCCAGTCTGAGTCCGGTCCAGAGCCTCCTCAAGGCAGCCTCCCTCTCCTTCACCCTCGCCATGGGGTCAGGCCAGGCTCACCCGGCCATCATGGGCGGGGTCCACGCACGCGGCTACCTCCAAACACAGCGAGGGCGAGGCGTCCATCAGAGGCCCGCAGGAGTGACCTCCCTCCGCTCACCTGGATCCCTTCTCCACGAGTCCCAAGGCCTGCGCGATGTCCTCGGCGATCATGCGGCGTTTCGTCTTCTCGATGAAGAAACTCGGCCCGGCCTGGAGATAGGAGGGGAAGGCCCGCGCCCCGCGGAAGGTGAACGCCTGTCCTCGGATCCTGTAGGTTGAGCCCGCGGGGATCACCCTTGGCTCCTTGGCTCGGGTGGCGATGGCGTTCAGCGCCTTGATCGCGATGTCCCCCATCAGGAGGTACGCCTGGACGTTCGGGAAGAGGGCAAGCTCCCCTTCTAGCAGACGGGAGCACTCTCTGACCGTGGCCGTCGCGATGCCGTACGCCGTCTTGGCGCACTTGACGGCGGTGGTGAGATAGACGCCCAGGCCGAGGATGTCGTTCACAGACGACACAGCGGCCCCCGCGTCCTGAAAGGCCAGGATGGTCGTCTGCCCGAAGAGAGGATTCCCCGGTGCGTAGTACGAGTCACCGGGGTCCTCCGGCGAGGCCTCCGAGATCAAGACCACGGAGACGCGGTCCGGACGGAGGTCGACACTGGGAACTGCGTAGGCTTCGTGTCGCACGTCGAGACACGGAAACCGCTCGCACTTCACGCACTCACTCACACGCATTCTTCCACCTCCTCAAGAGGAATCCTATCGCGCCGCCGTCACCGGGGCAGGCGCTCGTAGAACGCGACGTTCTCCTTGATCATCTCGCGGATCGGAAGTTGGTAGGGGCACTTCTTCTCGCAGGCACCGCACTCGACGCACGCCTTCGCGCTCGCGACCGAGTCGGCGACGTACTTCCAGGAGAAGAACCGCTCCGCCGGCCAGAGATCCCAGAGGATGGGGAGGTACAGGAGGCCGGGAATGCAGACCCCCTGCGGGCACGGCAGGCAATACTCGCACTGGCGGCAGAAGCGGGTCCCGAGCTGGGCCCGCAGCATGGCAATTGCCTCGTCCTCTTCCGCCGTAAGGTCGTAGTCCCTGGCCTCCACCACGCGGACAATCTCCTCGATCACGGCCTCGGTCTCGACGTCAGGGTCCGGCACGACGGTCTCGAACTGGAGGAGGTAGCGGATCGCGAGGCCGGCATCGCGCAGCCGCCCACCCGCGAAGGGCTTCATGGCGATGAACCCGACGTCGTGCTCGCGGGCGAGGGGGACGAGGCCCTCCTCTGCGTCGTTCTCCACAAAGTTGAACGGGAACTGGACCGTCTCAAACTGCCCCGAGGCCACGGCCTCCCGGGCGATCCGCAGGGAGTGGCTCGTGATCCCGATGTGGAGGGCCTTCCCAGCCTGTCGCGCCTTCCGGGCTAGATCGAGGCCCGAACCGAGAACGGCCTCCAGATCCTCCGAGGAACTGACGCCGTGGAACTGCCACAGGTCGACGTAGTCCGTGCCGAGCGTCCTCAGGCTCTCGTCGAGGTGCTCCGGTCTCCCGCCCTTGGTCGCGAGAACCACCTCCCGACGTCGGCCGACGAGCGCCTTGCCGATCCGCTCCTCGCTTGTCCAGTAGCCGCGGGCGGTGTCGATGAAGTTCACGCCCAGGTCGAGGGCACGCCGGATGACGCGGATCGCCTCGGCCTCGCTCGGACGGGTGAGGGGAATGCCCCCGATGCCAACTCGCGAGACCTCAAGCCCAGTCCTTCCCAAGCGTACGGTCTTCACCCGATGCCTCCTCTCCGCCCCTGCGGCGGGGCCTCAACCAAACGAGTCGCCGCTCCTCCCGCTGAGTTCTGTACCCGAGCTTCCGCGCCGGGGCAACCGACGCCGGGCTCGTCGCCCGGTCGGCGCATGCGCAGCGAGTACCCGTGGGAGAACGCGCACCACGGGTGGGCCGTGGCCAGCCGCTCCGGCCAGATGTTCTGCGGTTGTTCGCGGGTCCCGTTCTCGCTCGCCCCTGCCTCCTCGTTCGTGTCGACCGGCGCGATCGTTCACACGGGTTGGGTCCCCCCACCGAAGGTCTCCGCGAAGAAACGGGCGTTCTCAGCGATCGTGTCCGCCGTCGGAAGGCCGAACGGGCACCTCGCCATGCACTCGCCGCACCGGACACATCGACTCGCGGTCGCGATAGCCTGGGCCATCTCGGCGCGGAAGCCCTCCGAGTAGCTGGCCGCGGTGTGCACGTTCATGACCATCGGGATGTCGACTCCCTGCGGGCACGGCTGGCAGTACCCGCACCACTGGCAGAATCTCCTTCCCAGCTGTTCCCGGATCGCCTCGATCTCCCGCCACTCGTCGGGAGCCAAGTCGAGGGATGAGTCGAGAAGCCGCACCGCTTCGTCGATCTCCTCCGTCCGCTGGAAGCCGGGATCAGGAACGACCCCCTCGAACTGGAGGAGATACCTGAGGGCAAGGCGCGCTTCGCGAAGCTGCCCGCCGGCGAACGGCTTCATGGCGATGAACCCGACGTTGCGTTCACGGGCGAGAGGAACGAGTTCCCGCGCGGCATCGTCGTTCACGAAGTTGAATGGGAACTGGACCGTCTCAAAGTGACCGGAGAGGAGCGCAGTGCGCGCCACGCCGAGATGGTGACCTGAGATCCCCACGTGGCGGATCTTCCCGGCGCGCAGGGCGTCATGTGCGGCCTCGAGCGCTCCGCCGTCCGCCAGGAGTCGCTCGTACTCCGCGCGGGTGTTGATCCCGTGGAACTGCCACAGGTCGATGTAGTCGGTGCCCAGATGTCGAAGGCTCAGCTCGAGGTCCGCGAGGGCCGTCGCCCTCTCCCCCTTCTCCGCGTCGTAGGTCTTCGTCGCGAGGACGACCTCGCCGCGTCGCCCGACGATCGCCTTCCCGATCCTCTCCTCACTCGGCCCGTAGCGGCGGGCCGTGTCAATGAACGTGATCCCTGCGTCAAGGGCGTGCTGGACAACGCGGATCGCCTCAGCCTCGGTAAGGCGCGTGATCGGGATTCCCCCAAGGCCGATGCGTGAGACCTCAAGGCCGGTCCTGCCCAGGCACACGGTCTTCATTCCCTCTCCCCTTCTGACCTCTCTCCTGACGAGGACCGCCCTGCCCGCGCTGTCCACCGCGGCGAACGGGCAGCCTGCGCTGCAACCTAGGGCTTCTCGCCGAACACGATTCGAGCCGCCTCCTCCCAGGTCTTTCCGCGCTTCACCATCATGTCGTAGATCCTGCGATTCCCTGAATCAGGAAGCACCACCACTTCATCTGTTTCCAGTGAGTCGAGTGCGGCCTTCACTACCTCCGCCGGCGGTCTGACGTACGTCTGCCACTCCTCACCGATCCCCCTGGACCCGTATTCCTCTGTGCTGAAGAACTCTGTGTCGGTCAGACCAGGCAGAATCGCCCGGATCTTGATCTGCAGACCCTGCTCCTGCATTTCCACCTGCAAGGACCTAGAGAAGCTCTTCAGGTAGGATTTCGTCGCCGCGTAGACGACTCGGCGCGGGGCCGGTATGTCTGCAACGAGGGTGGACACGTTGATGATCACTCCGCGGTTTCGCTCCATCATCTGGGGCAGAACGGCCTTCGCGAGCCTGGTGCTTGCTACGACGTGAACGTGAATCATGTCGACCGACTTGTCGATGCCGACCTCGGCGAAGCGCCCGTGTGTTCCAAAACCCGCGTTGTTCACTAACATCGAGATCTCACTCGATTCGCCTATCCATCGCTCGACCTCTGCCACGTCCCTGTCTCGGGATAGGTCTGCAGGGAGGACCTTGGCGGCTATGGAGCATCTGCTCTCCAGTTCACCCGCGAGTGCCTGCAGTCGTTTCTCCCTCCGGGCAACAAGCACCAGACCGTACCCTTGAGAGCCTAGCCTCCTGGCAAAGGCTTCTCCGATTCCACTCGAAGCTCCGGTAATGACGGCGACCTCGTGGCTGGTCCTATTCTCGAGCATCCCTTATCACCTCAGTCAATGCGCGCGAGCCCGTGGCAGGCCACCCAACGCCGGCACCTCTCATCCCGACTGAACGGACCGTCCCTCCCTCTCTCTACGTGGTCCCTCCCCTCTGCCTCCTCGTCGCCGGCTTGGTCCAGGTGTCCTGCTCCGCGGAGGCGTTCACCGTGAGTTCGGCCGTGGCATCGCAGGTTTCATCGCTTCTCACGACGGCTCGCGCTCTAGGAGTCTCTTGATCTCCTGCATCTGGTCGGCGCGGAGAGGGCCGAACGCCATCGCCCGGGCGTTCTCCTCCACCTGGACCACGGTCTTGAAGCCGGGGATGGGGATCGTTCGCTCGCTCCGCGCCCAGATCCAACCCAGCGCCCCTTGAGCGAGCGTCCGTCCGTTGTCTGTCAAGACGCCGCGGAGGATGTCCAACTGGCGGAGACGCTCCGCGGGTCGCCCCTCGCGGAAGTTCCATCCCCAGGCTCTTCGCATGTCATTCTCGGCGAACGTCGTGTCCGGATGGAACTTCCCGGTGAGCAGGCCCCTCGAGAGCGGTCCCTGGTTGAGGCTCGCGAGGTTGTGCGTCGAACAGACCGCAAGCAGCTCCGGGTCGTCAATGAACAGGTTGAGCGTGTGCTGGATCGAGGTGCAGTGCTCGCCTGCCGCGAAGAAGCGGGCGCGCTCAACCTGCCCGTTGTCGAGGCTCCAGCCGTACGACCGGATCTTGCCCTCCCGAACGAGCGCCTCGAGTGTCTCTCGAACCTCCAACGCCTTGTCCAGGCCGTAGTCGTCGAGGTGGAACTGGTAGAGGTCGATGTAGTCCGTGCGCAGTCGCTCGAGGCTCGCCTCGCACGCCCGCAAGATGTGCTCTGGGCTCCCGTCGGTCGAGGTGATCCGACGCGTCGTCTCGTCGAAGACGTTGCCGAACTTCGTCGCCACGATCACCCGGCGGCGTCGACCCGCCAGGGCCTGTCCAAGGACCCTCTCGCTCCTCCCGCAGCCGTAGGCATCCGCGGTGTCGAAGAACGTGATGCCCAGGTCCAAGGCGCGCCGGACGGCGCGGATCGACTCCGCGTCGTCGACGTCCCCGTAGCCGACCCACCCGTCGTGCCAGAACGGACCTCCGATCGCCCAGCAGCCCATGCCCATCGGGCTGACTTGGATCCCGCTTCGACCAAGAATCCGTGGCTCCAAGAGCCCTCCTTCCGTATCCAGTCTGCCCGACCCTATGGTGAGCCCGCCTCGGGATAGGGTTTCCCCTCACCGAGCACGGCGTGAATCCTGGGCATCCACTTGCTGATCGGGATCCCCTGCGGGCACTTTGACTCGCACGTGCCGCACTGAACGCAGTGAAACGCGCGGCTGTCCTTGGGGAAGATGCCGACCTCGTGGCCTCGAAGGAGCCAGGCGTAGGAGCCACGGGCGATCCCCGGGCTCTCGTAGATCGCCCCGTTGGTGTAGATCGTGAAGTTCTCCGGGATGTCCACGCCGTTCGGGCAGGGCATGCAGTACCCGCAGCGCGTGCAGGGGATCGGTGAGAGGCTCTCGTACTCTCCCCGCACGCGATCGACGAGGGCAAGCTCCTCCGCAGAGAGCGAACCCACTCCGGATTGATCCGCGCTTGAAAGGTTCTGCTCGACGTGGCTCATCGCGCTCATTCCACTCAGGACCGTGGAGACCTCGGGCTGGGCCCAGAGCCACTGGAGGGCCCAGTCCGCGGGCGAACGCCTCGCGGCGGTGCTCGGCCAGATCGCTTCTATCCTGGGGGGAGGAACGACGAGCTTCCCGCCCAGGAGGGGCTCCATGACCACGACCGGAATCCCCTTGGACGCCGCGCAACGGAGCCCACGCCTTCCGGCCTGGTTTGCGACGTCCATGTAGTTGTACTGAATCTGAGCAAGGGCCCAGTGGTCGTTGGCATCGACGATCTCCTCGAAGACCGGGTAGGCGTCGTGGAAGGAGAAGCCGAGGGCGCCGATCCGGCCGGAGCGGATGGCCTTGTCGGCCCAGTCGAGGACGTCGAACCGGCTCACGTTCTCCCATAGGGTCCGGTTCAGGGCGTGGAGGAGGTAGTAGTCGACGTGATCTGTCGCAAGCTTCTCGAGCTGCTCGTCCAGATACCGGTCGAAGTCCTCTCGCGACTGGATGGCCCAGACGGGCATCTTCGTGGCGAGCCGAACCCTGTTCCGGTAGCCGTCCTGCAGCGCGCGGCCGACGAACCGCTCGCTCTCGCCGGCGTGGTAGGGATACGCCGTGTCCACGTAGTTCACGCCCTGGTCGACCGCGTGGCGAAGCATCCGCGTGGCGAGCGGCTCGTCGATCGCCGCCGGCTGGCCAAGCGTGGGCAGGCGCATGCAGCCGAACCCCAACACCGACACCTTCCACCCCGACTGACCGAACCGTCTATACCTCAACGTTCTCCCCTCCTCTTGACCTCTTGTCGTTGAATCTGCCCAGTGGACCTGGCTCAGGCGCTGGTTGCCGTGCGCGCAGCCGGAACGCACGCGGGTGGAGTCTCCTCCCGCCTCGCCGTCCCTGGGCCGGCCCCGGCAACAGTCCGAGCTACCTCTTCGGCGCCTGACCTTCCGCGCAGGCCGCCTGCCGGTAGTGTTCGATCTTCCTCGTGATCGCCCCGAGGCTGTGCTCGAGTTCTCCGATTCTGCGCTCGAGACTCCGACGGTGATCCTCCAACAGCTCGAGCCGACCCTCGCCGGTCGGGTCGCCCTCGCGCGCCATCCGCACGTAGGACAACATCTGCTGAATGGACATGCCCGTGGTCCGCAGGAGGCGGAGAAAACGAATCCGGCCGAGGTCCTCCTCCGTCAGGCGACGGTGGCCGTTGTCCGCCCGGTTGACGGGACCGAGGAGTCCGATGCGCTCATAGTAGCGGAGCGTGTAGACGCTGATGCCCGTTTCGGCGGCCGCCTCTTGGGTGGTGTACTCCTTGTCCATCGCCCAACCTATACACCCTAGAGCGCGCTCGAAGTCAAGGGATGCAGGAGAAGAAGGGCCAAGACGGCTCTAGCTGCGGGCGAAGCGGCGCGCGAGGGCTTCTTCGACTGACGGGGGGACGAACGACCGCACGTCGCCTCCCAGGCGTTTCACTTCCTTGACCATCGATGAGGACAGGAAGCAGTACTGGCCGGCGGTCATGAAGAAGACGGTCTCGATCTCGGGATCGAGGTCGCGGTTCGTGAGGGCCATCTGGAACTCGTAGTCGAAGTCGGAGTTCGCCCGCAGGCCGCGGACGATGGCCTCAACCCTCTCCGTCCTCGCGCATTCGATGAGGAGGCCGTCGTAGCTCGTCACCTCGACGCAGGAGAGGCCCTCCTCGGCAAGGGCCTTCCGAGTGACCTCCACCCGCTCCGCGGCGGCGAAGAGGGGGGTCTTGTTCGGGTTGGCCACGATGGCGATCACGAGACGGTCGAAGAGCTTCTTCGCCCGACGGACGATGTCGATGTGGCCGTAGGTGATCGGGTCGAAGCTCCCCGGGTAGATGGCACTCGATCTCGGCATGGCCGGTTGATCCTAGCTTTCGGCGAGCACCTTTTCAACGCCGTCCGTGCGGGGCCCGATCACGGACAGCCGAGCCTCATCGAGCCGGGCGAAGCGCGCAATTGCCCGGGAGGTGTCCTCCCCTGTGATCCGCTCGACGCGCGCAATCAGCTCGTCGGGAGAGAGGATCTTCCGTCCGGCGACCGCCGTGCCGCCGAGTCGAACCATTCGGCCAGGGTTCGATTCTAGGCTCAGGATAAGGCCGCCCCGAAGCTTGGCTCGGGCAAGGGCGAGGTCGTCTAGAGAGAGACCGTCCTTCGCCAGCCGCCTAACCTCCTGGAGCGCGATCTCGGCGACCTCGCCGACGTGCTCCGGCCCAACGCCGGCGTAGACAATCCACGCCCCGGCGTCGGAGTAGTAGGTGGCCGTGCTCGAGACGGCGTAGGCCAGACCGCGATCCTCGCGGATAAGGCGGAAGAGGCGCGAACTCGGCCCTCCACCCAAGACGGCGTTCACGACCTCCAGGGCGATCCGATCCGGATCGGCAGCCGGAGCCCCCGGGAGGCCGAGGTAGAGGTGCGTCTGGCCGGTCTCCCGCTCGTGGAAGGCTCGGCCCTTCGACAGATGCGGCGCCACCCGCGGGGAGACTCCGCCGCTGAGCGGGCAGGGAGGAAACAGACGCTCGGCGATCTCAACGACGCGCCGGGCGTCGACCGCACCACACGCGACGAGGACCATCTTCTCGGGTCGGTAGTACAGGTGATGGTGCGCGGCCACCTGGTCGGGCGTCAGTCGCTCGATCGTCGAGCGCTCCCCGAGGACGGAGCGGGAGAGGGGATGCCCTGCCTCCCACAGGTCGGCGTTGAACAGCTCAAAGGCGTACTGCTCGGGATCGTCCTCGAAGCCACGGATCTCCTCGAGGATCACCCCGCGCTCCTTCTCCAGGGCGGCCGGATCGAACGCCGGATGAAGGACGAGGTCGGAGAGGAGGTCCAGGGCGGTCTCGACCCCGTCCGAGGGGACGTCGGCGTAGAGGAACGTCGCCTCCTCCCCGGTTGCGCCGTTCAGGTGCCCGCCGACGGCGTCGATCTCCTGCGCGATGCGCAGGGCAGCGCGGCTCGTCGTCCCCTTGAACAGGAGGTGCTCCAGGGCGTGGGCGAGGCCCGAGGCGGGGGCCGGGTCATCCCGGCTCCCCACCTTGACCCAGATCCCCACGCTCACGGAGCGCGAGGCGGGAACCTCCTCGACGAGAAGGCGCATCCCACTCTCGAGGGTGGCGGCGTACGCCCCCTCGTAGAGCTTGTCTGTCACCAACGATCCTCGAAGGGTGTCGGAGGCTGCGGCTTCGGTTGACGCTCTGGGGACCGGCGCGGTTGCGGCTGTGGCTCGGGCTGGCGCTCAGAGGACCGACGTGCCGGTGGCTGCGGCTCTGGCTCGCGCTCCCCCTCGTCCCGCTCGGGTTGGCGCTCTGTCTCTTCGATCCGGCGGAGCTTGTAGCGCCCCCGCTCATCGATGTTCAGGACCTCCACCTTCACGCGGTCCCCAGGCTTCACGACGTCCTGGACGCGCTTGACGTAGCTGTCGGACAAGGCGGAGATGTGGACGAGCCCGGTCACCCCAGGGGCCAGCTCGACAAACGCCCCGTAGTCGGTGATGTTCTCGACCCTTCCGTCGATGATGTCCCCGACGGCGACCTTCTTCACCGGCCTTTCGGGTTCGGCCCTCGGCGCCGCGCGCCGTCCACCGCCGTTCCGCCCCTCGCGCCGCTCCCGTCCTTCCCCGCGACCCTCACGCCCCTCGCGCCGTTCACTGCGGGCAGGGCGGGGCTCCTCTCCCTCTTCCTCGATCCGCCGCAGGTCCGGGCGACCCATCCGGTCGACCCCGATGACCTCGATCGTCATCTCGTCGCCCGGCTTCACGACGTCGCGCACGTTCTCCACGTACCCCGAGGCGAGGTTGGAGACGTGAACGAGCCCCTCGGATCCGTTGCGCAGCTCGACGAACGCCCCGAAGTCGACGATGCGCGTCACCTTGGTCTTCATCACGGTCCCCACCTCGAGCTCCGTGGTGAGGTCCTTGATCCACTGCACGGCCTCCCTCACGGACTCGGCGTCCGTCCCGGAGACCGTCACCTCGCCCGAGTCCTCGACGTCGATCTGCGTCCCGGTCTCCTCGATGATCCGGCGGATCATCCGGCCTCCCGGGCCGATGACGGCGCCAATCTTCTCGACCGGGATCGTGACCGTCTCCAAGAGCGGTGCGTACGGGGAGAGGTGCTCGCGCGGAGCGGGGAGGGTCCGCGTCATCTCAGCAAGGATCGCGAGTCGCGCCCGCCGCGCCTGGGTGAGCGCCTCGCGCAGCGTCTCTTGGTCGATCCCGCCCACCTTGACGTCGAGCTGGAACCCGGTCACGCCATCGCGCGTCCCGGCGACCTTGAAGTCCATGTCGCCGAGGTGGTCCTCCGTCCCGAGAATGTCCGTCAGGATGACGCGACGCTTCGTGACCTCGTCCTGGATCATCCCCATCGCGATCCCGGCGACCGGCTTGTAGATCGGGACTCCCGCGTCCATCAGCGCGAGGGAGGCGCTGCACACCGTCGCCATGGACGAGGAGCCGTTGGACTCCAGGATTTCTGAAACGATGCGCGTCGTGTAGGGGAACTCCTCTGCCGAGGGAAGGACGGCCTGCAGAGCGCCCTCCGCGAGGTAGCCGTGGCCGATCGAGCGGCGGCTGGGCGACCCGATCCTGCCTACCTCGCCGACGGAGTAGGGCGGGAAGTTGTAGTGAAGCATGAACCGCTTCCGCCCCTCCTTCATCATCTGGTCGATGATCTGCTCGTCCTCCCGCGTCGCCCCGAGGGTGACGATCCCCAGGCTCTGCGTCTCGCCGCGGGTGAAGAGGGCCGAGCCGTGCGTGCGCGGCAGGACGCCCACCTCGCAGCTGATCGCGCGGAGATCGTCCGGGCGGCGCCCGTCGATCCTCTCTCCGCGATCGAGGATCCCTTGCCGCACGAAGGTGCGGAAGAGGTCCTCCACGAGGGCGCCGACCTGCTTTGTCCTCTTGACCACGACGTCGGTGGGAAGGTCCGCGGGAACAAGGGCCTCCACGGCCCGCTTGCGCAGGGCTTCCAGGTGGTCGTGCCGCTCCTTCTTCGTCGCCAGCCCTCGCATGGCCGGAAGCTCCGGCCAGACGAGAGGGCGAACCTGCTCGACAAGGGCCGCATCCGGCCCCTGTGCCGGGACGAGCTCCTTCTTCGTCGGGCGGACCCGGCCGATGAATCGCTCCTGGAGGGCGATCATCTCCCGGATCGCCCGGTGGGCGAGGTCGATCGCGTGAACGACGTCTTCCTCCGGGAGCTCGGTCATCATGCCCTCGACCATCGTCACCGTCCCCTGGGTCCCCGCGACGGTGATCTCCACGCCTCCCTCTTCCTGGGACGAGGCGTCCGGATTGACGACAAGGACCCCGTCCTTCCGCCCAATCGTGACCCCGGCGATTGGCCCGGCGAAGGGGGCCTCAGAAATCATCAGGGCGGCCGAGGCCCCGAGGATCCCCACGACGCTCGGAGGGCAGTCCGGCTCAGCGGAGAGGACCGTCGCGACGACCTGGACCTCGTCCGTGTAGTCCTTCGGGAACAGGGGACGGATCGGGCGGTCGATCATGCGCCCGTTGAGGACCGCTTCGTCGCTCGGCCTCCCCTCCCGCTTGAAGAACCCTCCCGGGATCTTCCCGCTGGCGTAGAACCGCTCTTCGTAGTCCACCCGGAGCGGGAAGAACTCCTGCTCCTCCTTTGCCTCCTGAAGCGTCACCGTCACCAGGACTCGCGTATCCCCGTAACTCGCCAGGACCGCGCCGCTCGCCTGCCTGGCCACCCTCCCTGTCTCGAGGGAGATCTCCTTGCCTTCAAAGTCGATGCTTTCTCGAATGACCATCTTGTCTTAGACTCCTCTGATGCCTAGCTGCTGGATGAGGTCCTTGTACATGGCGAGGTCCTCATCGCGCAGGTACTTGAGCAATCGGCGCCGCTGGCCGACGAGCTGTCTCAGGCCGCGCTGGGAGCTGAAATCCTTCTTGTGCAGATTCAGGTGCTCCGTCAGCTGGGCGATCCGCTCGCTCAGAAGGGCGATCTGCACCTTCACTGAGCCGGTGTCCGTGGCATGGTTGCCGTACGTCTTGACGATCCCCTGCTTCTTCTCCTGGGGTAGACCCATCGTTCTCTCCTTCCGTCCGGGCCCCGAGGGAGGGGAACCCCCGCTCTCCCAGGGACGGACGCGACTAGTTCCGGTAGCGCCCCGCGAGGCGCTTCACCTCTTCCTTCACTCTCTCTTCGTCGATCGTGAGGAGTTCCCCGTCGCGGAGGAGGACTTCGCCCGCCACGATCACGTCCCGAACGCTCGCCCCTCCGGCAGCGTAGACTAGCGACACGGCATCGCTCGGGTGGGGGAGGGTCTCCACCCGGTCGAGGTCGACCAGGATGAGGTCCGCCTCACACCCGACGGTCAGCTCTCCTGCATTCAGGCCTAGGGCCGCGGCTCCCGCCGAGGTCGCCATCTCCAGGACCTCCCCGGCGCTGAGGGCAGCGGGGTCCTCGGCGGTCGCCTTCTGCAGTAGAGCGGCGAAACGCATCTCCTCGATGAGATCGAGGCCGTCGTTTGCCGCCGCCCCGTCCGTCCCGAGGGCAACTCGCACGCCCGCTCTCCGCAACGCCCGCACGGGCGCCACCCCACTGCCCAGCTTGGCGTTGCTCTTCGGGCAGTGCGCGACACACACCCCTCGCTCGGCCAAGAGGGCGATGTCGTCCGCGTCGACGTGGACGCAGTGCGCAGCGAGGGTCGGTCCCCCGAACGCCCCCATTCGGTCCAGCGAGGCGACCGGGCTCTCACCGGTCCGGGATCGCCACGCCCGTACCTCCTCTCGCGTCTCGGCGAGGTGGGTCTGGAGGAGGACGCCGTGGTGCCGCGCGAGGCCGATCGCCTCCCTCCAGACCGTCTCCCCCACGGTGTAGGGAGCGTGCGGGCTGATCGCGGTCCGGATCCTCCCATCGTTCCGCCCCTCCCAGCACTCGACGACCGTCTCCGCCCGCGCAAGCTCCTCCCGGCCGCGCGCGTCGAGGTCCTGTGCGATGATCCCGTAGGAAAGCACGGCGCGCACGCCCGCCTCCTCCACCGCCGTCCCGATCGCGTCGACGTGGAAGTACATGTCCGCAAGAGCGGTTGTCCCGGAGCGAACCATCGCGGCCAGGCCAAGGAGGCTCCCCCAGTAGACGTCCTGCGGCGTCAGTCGAGATTCCCTAGGCCAGATCGCCTCTTCCAGCCATTCCCGCAGGGGAAGGTTGTCCCCCAGGCCGCGAAACAGGACCATGGGAAGGTGGGTGTGGGCATTCACCAGCCCAGGCAGGGCGAGTTTCCCGCCGCCATCGATCAAGGTCGCGCCTGGCTCCGCCGATAGAAGCTGGTCGCCGATGGCGCTGATTCTGGTTCCGTCGATGCGCAGGTTCACCGTCCTCATGGATGCGGCGTCGCCGCCGAGAAGGGTGACATCCGTGATGATTGTCTCCATCGAGCTACGTCGTCGTCTCTCTCCCTTTTGGGAGGCATTATAGCCGCGCGGAAGAGGGATCGCAACGGAATCCCTCTCACGTTCGGCCTCGGTCTAGCCGGACGGCGCCATGGCGTGTATTGTAGTCGAGCCACATGAAGACAGTGAGAAGTTCCGACGTCCCTGGTCGAGAGGCCGAGGCGCTTGTGTGCCGTCATCTGCGCACGCAGGGGTTTCGGATCGTCGCGCGCAATTGGCGTTGTCGGTTCGGGGAGCTGGACCTCGTCGCCCGTGACGGGGACACCCTCGTCTTCGTGGAGGTGAAGTGCCGCTCCTCGCCAGCGTACGGAGGACCGGAGGGGGCGCTCACGCCGGGCAAGCGGAGGAGACTCATCGCGGCAGCGGGGGCGTACCTGATGGGAGAGGAACCCAACCTCCCCGTCCGTTTCGACGTGGTCGCGATCTGTGGCGACGCCCTGACCCACTACCGCGACGCCTTCTCCGCGGAGGAACCGTGTTCGCTCGGCTTCTGAGCGCCGTCCTGGTCGGCGTCGAGGCTCACCTCGTCGAGGTGCAGTGTGACGTGACGATGGGGCTCCCCAGCTTTCAGGTTGTCGGCCTGCCGGAGAAGGAGGTGACGGAGAGCCGGGAGCGAATCCGAAGCGCCATCCGCAACTCGGGCTACCGCTTTCCGGCGCAGCGGATCACGGCGAACCTCGCCCCGGCCGACGAGCGGAAGGCAGGGGTGGGGTTCGATCTGCCCATCGCCCTCGGGATCCTCATCGCCTCCGACCAACTCCCTGGGGCAAGGCAGCGACACCTCCTGGTCGGAGAGCTCGCGCTGGACGGCACGGTGCGCGGCATCGCGGGCGCCCTTCCGCTCGCCCTGGCTGCGGCAGAGGCAGGCCTCGACGGGGTCGTGGTCCCGAGGGAGAACGCTGGAGAGGCCGCTCTGGTGGACGGGGTGGGGATCTATCCGGTACAAACGCTCGCTGAGGCGGCGGCCTTTCTGGCCGGCGGACTGCACATCGATGCCTTCTGCGTCGATCGGGACGCACTCTTGGCCTTGCGTCCAGATCGCGCGGCGGTGGATCTTGCGGAAGTGAAGGGGCAGGAGCACGCCAAGCGGGCGCTGGAGATCGCGGCCGCAGGAGGGCATAGCCTTCTGCTGATCGGGCCACCGGGGGCAGGGAAGAGCCTCCTCGCGCGGGCGCTTCCCGGGATCCTTCCGCCGCTCTCCCTCCCGGAAGCGCTCGAGGTGACGCGGGTCTACAGCGTCACCGGCCGAATCCGACGCGGCACGCCTCTCGCGACGGAGCGGCCCTTCCGGGCCCCGCACCACACGATCTCCTACGCCGGCATGGTGGGGGGAGGACACGGCCTCCCTGCACCCGGAGAGATCAGTCTTGCCCACCACGGCGTCCTATTCCTGGACGAGCTTCCAGAGTTCGACCGGCGCGTGCTGGAAGCCCTGCGTCAACCGATCGAGGATCGCGCGATCCTCCTCGCCCGCGCGGGAGCGTCTGTCCGTTATCCGGCCGGCTTCACCCTCGTCGGGGCGATGAATCCTTGTCCGTGCGGGTACCTCGGTGACCCCCGACAAGCCTGCAGCTGCAGCCCGCGCGACGTACGGCGCTACCGGAAGAGGCTCTCCGGGCCCTTCCTTGACCGCCTGGACCTCTTCGTCGAGGTGCCGCGCCTGGCCTCGGACGAGATCCTGGCCCGCGGGGCAGGGGAGCCGAGTGCCGCGGTCCGCGCTCGAGTGGAGGCGGCGCGCCGGATACAATGGGCCCGGATGAAGGATCGGCCGAATCGCTACTCGAACGCGCAGCTGGAGGCCGGGGAAGTCCTGGTGCACTGCCCCCTCCTGCCAGAGGCTCGCTCGCTCCTTCGGCTAGCGATCGATCGGTTCGCCCTCAGCGCGCGGGCGACGACGCGGGTCCTCAAGGTCGCCCGGACGATCGCCGACCTCTCCGCGGAACCGTCTATCCGAGGAGAGCACGTCGCCGAAGCCGTCCAGTACCGGCGGGCCGACGAGACAACCTACTAAGGAGGGACCATGTCGAGGATGTGGGGGCTCGTTCTGATCTTTGCGGTGGGGGTTGCGGCCGTTGCGCAGACGGTCGAGTTTCCCTTCGTGGTGAGCGACGTCAAGGTCGAGGGGAACGTGACCGTCGGAGGGAAGGAGATCGTCGACGCAGTCCCCTTCAAGAAGGGCGGCTCCATTGGAGAGGGGGACCTTCGCGCGGCCTCCCAGGCGATCTTCGACCTCGGCTACTTCAGCAACGTGGTCCCGACCGTCGAGGAGGGAGGGATCGTCGTCTTCCACGTCACGGAGAACCCCGTCGTGAAGTCCATCACCATCACCGGGAACGTGAACCAAGAGCCGTTCGAGGTCTTCGGCATCATCCTCTTCCGCGCGCCGATCATGCGGACGGACAAGATCCGCCGCCTGCTGAGGGAGAACGGGACCCGCGTGGACAAGGTCCTGAATGCCGCCTCCCTGAAGAAGGGACTCGAAGCGGTCATCAAGGCCTACGACGAGAAGGGATACGCCCTCATCGGGATCGGAGATGTCCTGCCGGCTGCGGACCTCAAGATCGGGATTGTCGAGGGACACATCGCCGAGAACGCCATCACCGGCCTGGTGACCGTCCCCGAATCGGTAGCCCGAGCGATGATCACCCTCCCCATGGAGGATTGCATCAAGAAGACCGCAGTTCAGGAGGTCCTCGGCCGCCTGCGTGCCTCAGTCTACTTCTCCGACGTGAGCCTGGTCCCACAGCAGGGAGCGACGCCGGATTCGGTCCGGCTCGACTGGACTCTCACCGAGCGGCGCCTCGTCGATGCCCCCGTCGAGCTCACCGGGATCGAGCTCGTGGGAGTCGCTTCGCTTTCGCAAGACGTCGCCAACTCGACGCTCGGCGAGATCCCGTCCGGCCCAATCGACAACTACGGCCTCCTCCGAGTGATCGAAGGACTCTACGATCTCTACTCTCGAAAGGGCTACATGATGGTCCGGTTCGCGAACGAGGGTGTCGCGGGCGGCCGGCTCCGGCTCCGCGTGGAGGAGGGTGTCGTCGGGGAGGTCGCGCTGTCCGGTAACACGTTCACGAAGAACTACGTGGTCACCAAGGTGCTCGACCTCACGGAGGGAGAAGTCCTCAACCGCACCGGACTGAGCAACGCGTACCAGCGCCTGATGTCCCTTGGGTACTTCAAGTCGGTGGACATCCGACCGGAGTGGACCGACGACCGGGTGGCGGTGTCGGTCGCGGTCGTCGAGGAAACGAAGCTCGGCGGGATCAGCGGTTCCCTCGCCTACTCCCCAGAGAGCGGTGGGCTGGTCGGGAAGATGGACTACCACCAAAAGAACCTGTTCGGGACGGGTCAAGACGTCTCGCTCTCCTACAGCCGCGGCCTGCTGGCGGACACCACGGCCGTCTGGAACGTCGGCTACAGCACCGTCGCCTACTTCCACGCGTTCAGCCGCGTCGGGCTCAACCTGTACCAAAGGAGCGAGGAGAAGGCGGCGGAGACGGGCGATGAGAGCGGTGATGAAGGGGCAGAGGGCGAGACAGAGACCTACACCACCTTCGGGGGAAGCGGGCAGGTGAGCTACCCATGGGGGAGCTACACCGACCTTGACCTCACCTACGCGCACGAGATCGTCCAGAAAGGCGACGACCCGACGTGGGAGCCGATCGACACCGTGACGGTCGGCCTGCGCTACGACGATGTGAGCCAACCTCGCTTCCCGACCCAGGGAAGCCGCCGAAGGGCGTCGATCGAGAAGGCAGGCGGGTTCGCTCCGGGAGCGGAGTTCGCCAAGTTCGACTTGTCCTATGCCCATTTCACACCGGTGAAACTGGAGGTGCCCTACCTTGAGGATCGGGACCAGGTCGTCGCGGTTCGCGCGGTCTTGGGGTGGGGAGTCGACCTACCTGCCTCTCAGACCTACAACCTCGGCGGGGAGACGTCCATCCGTGGAGCCGAAACCTCTCAGGTGGCGCGCCTCGGCTATGGGAACGTCGAATACCGAGTCCTGCTCACCGAGGGCTTGACTGCCGCCTTGTTCCTCGACGGGGGACTGGACCTCGACAAGCCGAATCTGTCCGCGGCCAAGGGCTCGTTCGGGATCGAACTTGGGATCGAGGCGGCCGGGATGTACTTCCGGCTGGACGCAGCCTGGGTCTTCGGGCCGGAGATGAACCCTGTGCCGACCTTCGGCTTCGGCTTCGGCCCCCTATTCTAGAGGGTGACAGGGGGAGCGGGCGTCCCTATAATCCGTCCGCGTTGGGCGAATCGAGAAGGAGGAGTGAATGTCCAGGAATCTCGTGATTGCGGTCGTCGTCTCGCTGGTCCTCAGCGTCTGCGCCTTGGTCCTCCCGTTCGTCGTCAATCCCGGGGGAGACACGGACAAGGGGAGCGTGAGCGCCCTTCAAGGGCGCGTGGACGCCTTGGACGCGAAACTCGCCGGCGGGGTCCCCTTGAAGATCGCCTACGTCGACGCCGAGGGATCCTTCACGGTCTTCACGGACGCGGTCAAGGACTTGCGTCAGAAGGCGACGGACAAGCAGGCGGAGATCGTCGCCCTCCAGCAGCAGTTCGCGCAAGGGAAGGTCACCCAGGCTGAGTACCAGACGCGCACGAACCAGCTCCAGGTCGACCTTCTGCAGGCCCAGTTTGCCATCGACATGGGGATGATCGACAAGATGATCACTGCCCCGGGGTTCGCGGATCTCAAAGCGGACCTCCAGAAGCTGCGTGACGAAGCGCAGCCGGTGGTCGAGGAGATGAAGAACCTCGTCTCCACCGTGCGGGTCGGCATCCTCGACGTCGCCGAGTTCCAGAACCGCTTCAACCAGGTAAAGACGGCGTTCTCGCAGCTCGATCAGCTCCTGACGCAAGCGGCGACGGTGAAGATCGTCCAGGCCGCGGAGAAGGTCGCGGTGAAGAACGGCTTCGACCTCGTCCTGCGCTCCAAGAACGTCATCGTCTATCGGAACGCGACGCGGTTGACCGACCTCACCGACCTCGTCAAGCGGGAGCTCGCGACCTACCTCTAGACGGAGAGGATCCGGCGCAAATGTCCCGCGATGTCGAGGGAGTCCGGCGTGCTTTACCTCTCCGCTACCCATACCTGATGGTCGACCGGGTCATCGAGGAAGGGCCGGACCGGGTCGTGGCTCTAAAGAACGTGACGGTCAACGAGCCATTCTTCCAGGGACACTTCCCCGAGCCGCTCCCTGCCGTGATGCCGGGGACCTTGATCCTCGAAGCGATGGCCCAGACGGCGGCCTTCCTTCTTGGTAGCCCTAGCGGAAGCGAGGGCTACTTGGTCAGGGTGGAGGGTGCTCGCTTCAGAAGGAAGGTCACCCCCGGAGACCAGCTCATCCTGACCGCGCAAGCCGTCCGGAGACGAGGGAGCCTCCTCCAGGCCGAGGTCCGTGCCACGGTCCGTGAGGAGACCGTGGCCGAGGCGAACCTCTCGCTCCTGGCGGGAGAAGGGGAAAAGGGTGTGGAAGAGGCTCGTTGAGTGCGTCCCCAACATCAGCGAGGGGCGGCACGAGAGCTTGATCTCGGAGATCGCCACGGCCGCGCAGGGACGCGGGCGGGTCCTGCTCGACACGAAGCCGGACGCTGATCAGAACAGGACCGTCATCACCCTCGTCGGGGAGCCCGACGCGCTGGCGGAGGGCGTCCTGGCCCTGATGCGGGCGGCCGTGGAGCGGATCGATCTGCGCCAGCATCGCGGGACGCACCCACGGATGGGCGCGGTCGACGTCATTCCGTTCATCCCTGTCCGCGGGGTCACGATGCCGGAGTGCGTCGGCCTCTCCCGGCGGGTCGCGGAGGAGATCGCAGACAAGCTTGGGGTTCCGGTCTACCTGTATGAGGAGTCGGCGAGGGACGAGACCCGGCGGGACCTCGCCGCCATCCGCAGGGGCGAGTTCGAGGGACTCGCCGAGAAGATGAAGGACCCCACTTGGTGCCCGGATCTTGGCTCCTCTCACCCTCACCCAAGCGCCGGAGCGGTCGCGGTCGGGGCGCGGGAGTTTCTGATCGCGTTTAACGTCAACCTGGCGACCCCGGACCTCAGCGTGGCCAAGAGGGTTGCCGCGGCGGTTCGCTTTTCGAGTGGAGGACTACGCTACGTGAAGGCCCTTGGCTTCCCTCTCGCCGAGCGCGGGGCGGTTCAGGTCTCGATGAACTTGACCAACTTCAGGAGAACTCCCATCCTGCGCGTCCTTGAGATGGTGAGGCGCGAAGCGGAGCGCTGCGGGGTGGCCGTATCCGGAGCGGAGATCGTGGGGACGGTTCCCCGGGAGGCCCTGTATGAGGTCGCCGCCTCCTCGCTTCAACTCCTTGACTTCAGCCCGAAGCTCGTGCTGGAGGAGCGGATCGAGGAGGCCTTCGGTGAGGATCGCTAGCCGCGAGGTCACACGGACGACCGTCCTTGGATACGCCCGGACGGGAGAGGCCGTGGCTTCGTTCCTCGCACGCCGCGGGGCGCAGGTCCTGGTGAGCGAAAGAGGGATCCTCACGGCGAACGCACGTCAGGCTCTCGACGCGGCAGGGATCGCGCACGAGGAAGGCGGGCACTCGGCGGCCGCTCTGGAGACAGACCTTCTGGTCTTGAGCCCGGGGGTTTCGCCAACTCTCCCGCTTGTGACCGAGGCCTCGAGGCGCGGAATCCCCATCATCTCCGAGCTCGACCTCGCCTCCTTGTTGATCCCTCCCAAGGTCCCCATCGTGGCCGTGACGGGAACGAACGGGAAGAGCACGACCGTCGAGCTGATGGGCGCCCTGCTGCGGGCAAGCGGACGGGACACGGTCGTCGCGGGGAACATCGGGACGCCGGCCGTCTCCATCCTCGAACGGCCGATCCTGCCCGAGGTTCTCGTCCTCGAAGCGTCAAGCTTCCAGCTTGAGCAGAGTCTTCACTTCCACCCTCAGGTCGCCGTCCTGCTCAACCTCTCTCCGAATCACCTCGACCGGCACGGCACGATGGAGGCGTACACCGCGGCCAAGGCGCACCTGTTCGAGAGGCAGACCGAGAGAGACGTGGCCGTCCTCCCCCGCGGCCTCGGCGCGACCTTCCCTAGAGGGCGGGCCCGACGCGTCTTCTTCGACGAGTCCCCCCTCTCCCCTCTCCCCTTCCTCGCCGAGCTCGCCCCGCACAACCGGGCGAACCTGCGCGCGGCCCTCGTTGCGTGCGCGGCCCTCTTTCCGGAGTTCGCCCCGTCGAAGGTCCGCCGCGAGGACCTGCGCGAGGCCCTGTCCCTTCCCTTCCGCCTCCATCTTGAGGGGAGCGTCGCCGAAGTGGACGTCCTGAACGATTCGAAGTCGACGAACGCGGCGTCCACGATCGCCGCCCTGGCCAGCGTCCCGAGTCCCGTCGTCCTGATCCTGGGTGGGCGACACAAGGGCGGAGGGTACGAGGAATTGGCGCGCGCCATCATCGCCCGCGCGGTCCGATCCGTCGTCCTCTACGGAGAGGCAGCGCCGCTTCTCGCCGCCACCCTCGACGCGACCGGGTATGGGCACGTAAGGGAATGCGCTAACCTTCGTCAGGCCTTCGCAGAGGCCCTCTCCGTGAGTCGCCCTGGGGACACGATCCTGCTCTCCCCGGCCTGCTCAAGCTTTGACCAGTACAAGGACTACGCGAAACGCGGCGAGGACTTCGCGCAGATCGTCCGTTCGCACCCCGCCTTCACCCCCGCCTAAAACGGAGACCTGTCCCCCGTGCTCGGGACAGGCGTCCTCTCTCCGGGCCACCGAGTGTCTCCCGCCCCACGACGGCCTTCCTTCTCCCGCGTGGACACCTGCGATATCGATTACAGGCGTGGGGGAAGGCGGTTCTACATGCTGAATCAGAGGGCGGCGGTGGGGCGCCAGACGGGGACGGAGGGGGGCCTTATCCTCGTCGTGGGGCTCCTCGTCCTTTTCGGCCTGGTTATGGGATACAGCGCCAGCGCTCCCTTCTCCCTCCGGCACTACGGCACGAGCGCCCACCTGTTCCTGAAGCAGCTCGCTGCCGCTGCCGTTGGCCTCATCCTCCTCCTTGCCCTCTCCCGCTTTGACTACCGCCGTCTGCGCGACATGGACACCGTGCTCCTCGCCGGATCCCTGCTGCTCACCCTCGTCACCCTGGTCCCGATTCCGCGGATCACCGACGGGAGTTGGCTCCTCCTGGGCCCGTTCGCCTTCCAGCCGACGGAGTTCGCGAAGCTCGCGCTCGTCGTCTACCTCGCGGCAAGCATCGAGCGGAAGGGAGAGAGGGTTCGGTCCTTCAGCCAGGGGATCCTGCCCTTTGTGCTCGTCCTTGCGCTCTTCAGCGGCGTCATCATCCAGCAGCCCGATCTGGGGATGATCCTCGTCCTGGGAGCAATCACCGTGATCATGCTCTTCCTGGGCGGGGCGAGGCCCCTCCACCTGGGGCTCCTCGCCTTGAGCACCGTTCCGATCGTGTTCGTCGCCATCAAGGTGGCGCCCTACCGCCTGGCGCGCCTCCTCTCCTTCCTCGACCCGTACACCTATAGCACCTCGTCGGGATACCAGATGATTCAGTCCCTGACGGCGATCGGCTCCGGCGGTGTCCTGGGGCGAGGACTCGGGGCCTCGCGGGCGAAGCTCTTCTACCTCCCGCAGGCGCACTCCGACTTCGTCTTCTCGATCACTGCCGAGGAGTTGGGCCTTCTCGGCTCTCTCGTCGTGATCACCCTGTTCTCCGCCTTCGCCTACTGGACCCTGCAGGTCGCAGAGCGCGCCCCGGATCGCTTCGGGAGGCTCCTTGCCCTCGGCATCGGCTTCTCGATCTCGTTCCAGACCCTTCTCAACCTGGCGGTCGCCGTGGGCATCGTCCCGGTGACCGGGCTCACTCTTCCCTTCATCAGCAACGGCGGCTCGTCGCTCGTCGCTTCCCTCGCCACGACGGGCGTCCTCTTGAACATCGCGCGGCAGGGAGGTCCGTCGTGAGGGTTCTGATCGCGGGGGGCGGGACGGGGGGCCATCTCTACCCGGCCATCGCCGTTCTCGAAGCCCTCAGGGCGCAGGACCCCGGGATGGAGCTCGCCTACGTCGGCACGCGAAGAGGGCTGGAAGCACGCGTCCTCCCCTCGACCTGCCCGTGGGTTCGCTTCCTCCCGATTCACTCGCGCGGACTCTCGCGCGGGAGCCCCGCACAGAACGCCTTGGCCATCGCCCTCACCCTGGTGGGGTTGGCGGAGAGCCTTCTCGTGTTCGCCGTGTTCCGGCCTCACGTCGTCCTGGGCATGGGCGGCTACGCGTCGTTCCCCCCCGTCCTCCTTGCCTCTCTCCTTGGCCGAATCCTGCCGATCCGCACGCTCGTCCATGAGCAGAACGCCATCCCGGGTCTCGCCAATCGACTCCTGTCCCCGTGGGTGGACGAGGTCCTCGTCTCCTACCCCCAGTCCGCAGATCGGTTCCCGCGTGCACGCCGCGTCGTCGCGACCGGGAACCCGGTGCGAAGCGAATTCCTTCACTCTCGGCGCAGCAAGGCCCTCTACCGGCAGTTCGGACTCGACCCGCGACGGCGCACCGTCCTTGTCTTTGGCGGGTCCGGGGGCTCGGCCGCCCTGACGGAGGCCGTGCTGCGCGCGGCCGCGGCGATCGGCCGGGAGGAGGGAGTGCAGGTCCTGCTCGCCGCCGGGAGGGGAGCGGACGTCGGGGACATCGCGGCCAGAATCGCCTCAGCCGAGGCCGCCAACGTGGTCGTCCTGCCGTACATCGAACGGATGGGCGAGGCGTTCGCCCTGGCGGACCTCGTCGTCTCACGGGCCGGGGCGTCCACCCTCGCTGAGATCACGTCCTGCGGGAAGGCGTCCCTCCTGGTCCCGTGGGATGGGGCCGCTGAGGGGCACCAGTGGGAAAACGCGCTCTGCCTGCACGAAGAAAAGGCCTGCGCCGTCGCAGGCGATGCGGAGATCCGGGAGGACGGTCTGGCCCGGTTGATCGGACAGATCCTGAACGATGGGGATGCCCTGCGCCGAATCGCGGAGAACGCACGGCGCCTCGGACGGCCCCACGCCGCCGCTCTCATCCTCGCGGAGATCGTCACTCAGACAAGGGAGGCTCGCACGTGATGAAGAAGGTCCACTTCGTCGGAATCGGCGGGATCGGGATGAGCGGGTTGGCGGCCATGATGCTCGCGCGCGGAGCGAGGGTCTCTGGCTCGGACCTTCATGAGAATCCGGAGACCCTCCGCCTTCGGGGGGCCGGAGCGGCAGTCCACATCGGCCACGACGCCCACCAGGTCGACGGAACGGTCGACGAGGTCGTCATCTCCTCCGCCATCGACGAAGCCAACGTGGAGGTTCGCTCGGCCCGCGAACAGCGAATCCCCGTCGTGCGGCGACTGCACGCTCTCGCCCCCCTTCTCGAGGGGCACGAGAGCGTCGGAGTCGCCGGGACCCACGGCAAGACGACGACGACCGCCATGGTGGCGAGCATCCTCGTCGCCGCCCGCAAGGACCCGAGCTTCCTCATCGGCGGCGACTGCCCCGCGCTGGGAGGCAATGCCCGCCTAGGCCGCGGCGTCCCCTTCGTGACCGAAGTCGACGAGAGCGACGGGCTCTTCCTTGACCTTGCCTTCTCTACCGCTGTCCTGACGAACATCGGCCGCGACCACCTGAACACCTACGGCGACCTCGACGCGATCGTGGGGAGCTTCCGACGCTACGTTGCGCAATCGGAGCGGGCCGTCCTGTGCATCGATGACCCCCACGTGCGGGAGTTGGCGGCGAGCGCCCAGGGAGCCCTCACCGTGGGGATCTCGCAGGACGCCGACCTCACGGCCGTCGGCATCGAGCACCACCGACTGCGCACCCGCTTCGAGCTCCTCCATCGGGGGCGGCGCGTCGCCCCCGTCGTCCTCCCCACTCCAGGGGATCACAATGTCCGCAACGCCCTGTGCGCGATGGGGGCGAGCTTCCTCTCCGGGGTCGACCTCGAAGAGGCCGCGGGATGCCTCGCCGAGTTCCAGCTCCCTCACCGCCGGTTCGAGCTTCTGGAGGAGAACGGCGTCACCGTCGTCGACGACTACGCCCACCTGCCGGAGCAGATCGAGGTCACCCTCAAGGCCATTCGGGACGGGTGGGAGAACCGGCGCATCGTCGCCATCTTCCAGCCCCACCGCTACACGCGGACGCAGGCCATCGGGCCCGACTTCGGGGCGGCCTTCCGTGAGGCGGACAGCGTGGTCGTCACGTCGATCTACCCGGCGTGCGAGCGGCCGATCCCCGGCGTCTCGGCGCAGGAGATCGTCGACTCCATCTCGGCCTCGACCGGTGTCCGGACGCACTTCATCCAAGAGAAGGAAGACGTCATCTCCTTCCTCAAGGATCACATCCTCCCCGGCGACTTCATCATCAGTTTCGGCGCGGGGGACATCTGCACGGTCACCGAGGAGCTATCGTGCTTTCTACGCGAGGGGCGCTTCTGCCTGGCGTAGCCACGCGCCAGGCTCCCCGCTCCCTGTACACGGAGCGGCTGGCCCGGCTGCGCGGGGAGATCCTCCTCGACGAACCCCTGTCTCGTCACACCACGATCGGCGTGGGAGGCGAGGCGGCCTGCTTGTTCTACCCCGAGGACCCCTACGACCTCGCGAGCGCCATCTACCTCTGCCGGCGGTTCCAGCGTCCCTACGTCGTCCTCGGCGGCGGGTCGAACCTGCTCTTCCCTGACGACGGTTTCTCCGGCATCGTCATCTCAACGGACCGCTTGCGTGGGGCCTGCTTCCGCGGCAGCGGGGTTCAGGCCCTTGCCGGAGAACCCCTCCCGGCGCTCCTCTCTATGGTCCGACAGGAAGGGACCCCGTCACTCGACTTCCTGGCCGGCATCCCCGGGACCGTCGGCGGAGCCGTGACGATGAACGCCGGCATCCCGGACAAGGCCATCGGGGCGA
>CAYHBG010000007.1:0-8306 GCA_964354815.1 uncultured Thermotogae bacterium | reverse complement strand
CAACTTCATCGTCAACCGAGGCGCGGCGACGAGCGCGGAGATTCGCAGCTTAATTGACACTGTGCGCCAGAAGGTGTATAAGAGTTTCCGCGTCTGGCTGGAATTGGAGATAGGGGTCGTCCAGGGGTGAAAAGGGGGGAACCGAAGGGGCGTCTCGCGAGCCAGGTTGCCGTCACGGGGGGGGTTCTTATCGTTGCGACCGTCTTTTTGTTGTACTCGCCGTGGCCTGCCCTCTTCGACGTGCGAGAAGTGGCCGTCTCGGGAAACGTGCACGTCTCGACAGAGAACGCAATCCGGATCTCGGGGTTCCGCCTTGGAGATCACCTTGTCCGGCTCCCGACACGGCGCGCCGCGCGCGCTCTCGCTTCTCTCACGTGGGTGAAACACGTCTCCATCCGAAGGACCTCCTTCCACCGTGTCGAGATCGCGCTCGTCGAGCGCGTCCCGGTGGCGACCCTTCTTGACTCGGCGAAGGGGGAGTGGGTCGTCGGCGACGACGGGCTCCTCATCCAGCAGACCACGGCCAAACTCCGGCCACCCCTCGTTCTGCGAGGTGCGCTCGTCAAGGGCCAGGCGGCACTTGGAGCCCACCTCGCGGATGGGCGTGTGATCTCTCTCCTTGCCGCACTCCTGCGGCATCGGCTGACCGACGGGGCGTTCACCGTCGCCGACTTCTCTGATCCTGCCTCCGTCGTCCTCCAGGGGCCAGACGAACTCACGGTCCTCCTGGGACCGGTGGAGGGGCTGGAACTCCGCATCGACGAACTCGGAGCGCTCTTCTCGACAATCGACGTCACGCAGTATCGTTCCATCGATCTCAGATTCGGGGGGGAGGCGACGCTGGTACCCCGCAAGGTGGTGAAGCGATGAGAAAAGAGAGAGTGGTGGTCGGCCTCGATGTCGGGACCACCAAGGTCGTCGCCTTGGTGGGGAACGTCGTCGATGGGTCGATCGAGGTGATTGGGCTCGGCAAGGCAGAGTCTCACGGCTTGGAGAAGGGAGTCGTCGTCGATATCGGCCGGACGATCACGTCGATCCGCAAGGCGGTCGAGGAAGCGGAGAACATGGCCGACGTGAAGATCGACTCGGTCTACGTCGGCATCGCCGGGAAGCACATCACCTCGATCAACAACAGCGGCACGGTCTCCATCAACCGTCCGGACCGGATCATCGCCCAGGACGATGTGCGCCGCGTCGTGGAGACGGCCCAGGCCATCCAGCTTCCGCCCGAAAGCGAGATGATCCACATCATCCCGCGCCAGTACATCGTCGACGGCCAGGACGGAATCACAGATCCCGTCGGGATGACCGGGACCCGCCTCGAGGTCGATGTGCACATCGTCACCGGGGCGATCACCGCCGTGCGCAACCTCGTCCGGTGCGTCGAGGAACTGGGGATCGGGATCGAGCAGATCGTCCTTGAGCCGCTCGCCTCGTCGATGGCTGTCCTCTCCTCGGCGGAGAAGGAGCTCGGCGTCTGCCTGATGGACGTCGGGGGAGGGACGACCGACATCAGCGTCTTCCGCGGCGGCGACATCTGGTTCTCCAAGGTGATCCCCATCGCTGGAGAGCACATCACGAACGACATCACGGTCGGGCTGCAGACCCCGATCGAAGAGGCCGAGCTCGTCAAGAAGACGCACGGCACCGCGCTCGTCGACAGCGTCGGAGAGGACGAGAAGATCGAGGTGGCGACGATCGGCGGCGACGAGAAGAAGCTCGTCTCCAAGAAGAAGCTCGCCAAGATCATCGAGCCGCGCATCGAGGAGCTCCTCGACCTGGGGATGCAGGAAGTGGAGGACGCGGGCTACCGCGACCTCATCCCGGCAGGACTCGTGCTCACCGGCGGGACGTCCCTTCTGAACGGGATCGTCGAGTTCGCTTCCAAGCGCTACGACCTCCCGTGCCGGCGCGGGAAGATCCCGCAGGGGATCCACGGCCTGCGTGACATCGTCGAGTCGCCGATCTACGCCACCTCGATTGGCCTCTTGCGATATGCGGTCGAGGCGAAGGACTTCAAGAAGCGCGGGTACGGCTCAAAGAAGCGGCGCACCCTGATCAATCGGCTGCGCGAGTGGTTCGACACGTTCTTCCGGGGGTAGCGGATGCCTAGCGAGCGGAGCCCTCTGGCCCGACTGATGGTGATCGGCGTCGGCGGAGGCGGCGGTAACGCCGTCGACCGGATGATGAACTCCGGGGTAACCGGCGTGGAGATGGTCGCCGTCAACACGGACGCCCAGGTCCTGGACGTCGTCCAGGCGCACCGGACGCTTCAGATCGGGCGGAAGCTGACCGGAGGGCTCGGTGCGGGAGGGAACCCAGAGATCGGGAAGCTTGCGGCCGAAGAGAGCCGCGAGGAGATCATGGACCTCCTGGACGGGGTCGACCTGGCCTTCATTACCTGCGGGATGGGAGGCGGGACAGGAACCGGCGCGGCCCCAGTGATCGCAGCGCTCGCCAAAGAAGCCGGCATTCTGACCGCCGGGATTGTCACCCGCCCCTTCTCCTTCGAAGGGACGGCGCGGACGGAGAAGGCGGAGGCCGGGATCGCCCGCCTCGCGCAGTCCGTCGACGCCCTGATCACGATCTCCAACGACAAGCTCCTCAAGGTCGCCCCGGCGGACACCCCGATCACCAAGGCGTTCGAGATGGCCGACGAGGTCCTTCGCCAGGGTGTGGAAGGCATCTCCGATCTGATCACGACCCCCGGGATGATCAACCTTGACTTCGCCGACGTGGAGAGCGTCATGCGCGGCGCCGGCACCGCCATGATGGGCATCGGCGAAGGGGAGGGCGAGGGGAAGACGAAGGAAGCCGCACGGAACGCGATCTCGTCTCCTCTCCTCGACGGGACGATCAAGGGCGCGCGCAAGGTGATCATGAACATCACCGGCGGGACCGACCTCACGCTCGACGAGGTCACCGCCGCGGCGTCCCTCATCCGCGAGGCCGTCTCCGACCGCGCGGACATCATCTTTGGGACGGCGATCCGCGAGGGGATGCAGAAGGTCCGCCTGACCGTGATCGCGACCGGCTTCTCCGCCACCTACGCCACCGACGAAGAGGAAAGCGGCTCCCTGCGCAACGAGACGATCCTCCAGAAGCTTCAGGAGGAGGGCCGGGTGGGCGGAGACGACTTCGACATCCCCACCTTCCTCCGCCGCGGGAAAAAGGGCACGCGCGACGAGCCCCCCGCGGGTCCTTGGAAGGAGCGCCGCCCCAAGAAGTAGCGGGATCTGCCAGAGGTGGGGGTCGAACCCACACGTCCCTCACGGGACACGGGATTTTGAGTCCCGCGCGTCTGCCAATTCCGCCACTCTGGCCTTTCGGACCCCTCGATTCTAGAGCACGCCTTCGTCACGCGTCAACGCGCAACTGCCGAAGCTGGTCCGCCGACACCTCTTCTGAGGTACCGACCCCTGCTTCGCTGACGGCTGCTTCTGAGGCATCACCCCCCTGCCTGTGAACGGCTGACGACCGTTGACAGCCGTGCGGATCTGAACGGGACTCGCAGGGAATGCGATTCCCGCCGCACGCGCAAGGCACAGCAACAGCGTGCACGCGCGACAATCACAACCGGGCAATGGCAGCCAGTGACTTCGCCTCTTCCCTTATAGAGTGAATGGTGCTATACTAAGTGCGAGTATGGACAGCGACACGCGACGCAGAGGCCGATCGTGGCCCGCCATGATGGCGGCAGAGGCTCAGGAAGAGGGGTGGATGAGCGACGCCTCAGGGAGGCGAGTGATCTCCGGGTCCCTCCGTAGGGTCTGGCTTCTCCTCCTCATCGTCTGCATGAGCTGGGGGGCGACGGCGCTTTCCCAGAACCCGGCAGTCCTCAGCGTGGCGCCGAGCGACTCCCTACTGTGCGATGCTGACGTCGGCGCGGGCAAGTTCAGCGTCGTGGTCGTCTACAGCGAGACGATGAACGCCGTAACTCGTCCGACGCTGGGCTTCAGTCCGGACGTCGGGGGGATCCTGTCCATCGCAAGCTGGACCTGGTCCATGACAAACGTGACCGACGACACGTACGCGGTGGCCTATGACGTAGCCGACGCTGACGTGACGGCCGCGGGCGTTGACATTGCGGTCGACGGGGCCCGGGATACAGACGGGAATCCGCAGACTCCGCACACGCAACCCGACGCGCTCGACGTCGACACACAGAACCCGCCCGCCCCCTCCGTCCCGGACCTCGATCCGGGGAGCGACCACGGACTGTCCGAAGTGGACGACGTCACCAATGACAGCGCCCCGACCTTCAGCGGGACAGCGGAGGCAGGGAGCACGATCGAGCTGCGAAGCAGCGTCAGCGGCTCCCTGGGGACGACAACGGCCAGCAGCAGCGGGGCTTGGACCTTCACCGTCGCGGGAGGTTCGCCCCTGATTGACGGCGCGCACGCCATCTCGGCCCGAGCGACAGATCCAGCCGGGAACTTCGGGCCCTGGTCGGCTGGCCTTGCCCTGCTCATCGACACGCAGGCCCCGCCCGCCCCGGGGGAGCGCACCCCGCCGGACGGAGCCCGGACCAACGACAACACACCGACGTTCTCCTGGACCATTCCGAGTGACCCCGGCGAAAGCGGTGTCCGGGGCTATCGGATCCAGCTCTCGGGGCCATCTCCGAAAGACTCCTACATCGTGAATACGACTTACACTCCGAAAGCGCTCGGTGATGGGGACTACACGTGGCGGCTCTATGCGCGGGACGTCGCGGGAAACACCGGAACGTGGAGCGGGTACTTCAACCTGGACGTCGACACGATACCGCCTGCGGTGATCGGGGTATCAACCAGCGATCCCTTGCTCACGGATGCCGATGCCGGCAGTAGGCTCACCGTGACCGTAGACTGGAGCGAGGCGATGAACACCGGGATGGAGCCGACCCTGACGTTCAACCCGGCCGTCGCGACGACGCTCTTCCTCACGAGGGACACGTGGCTCGACGGCGACACCTACCAGGCGACGTACGGCGTCTCCGACGCGAACGTAGACCACGACGGCGTGACGATCGACGTCACCGGAGCGGGAGACGCAGCCGGGAATGCTCAACAGGACTACTCGCCTCAGCAGCAGTTTGGGATTGACACCCTGAACCCCGGGGTGACAGGCGTTCTGACGAACGACCCTCTGGTCACGGACGCTGATGTCGGCGGCGCGCTCATTGTGACCGTGGACTGGAGCGAGCCGATGGACACCGGGACGGAGCCGGCCCTGACCCTTAGCCCAGCCGCCGCGACGACACTGTCCCTCGCCAGCCCCACGTGGCCCGACAGCAAGACCTACCAGGCGACGTACGCGATCTCCGACGCGAACGTGGACCACGGCAACGTGACGATCGACGTAGCCGGAGCGCGGGACGCAGCTGGAAACGCCCAGGAGGACTATGCGCCCGAGAGCGAGTTCGGAATCGACACCCTCAACACGACCTGCACAATCGGCGTGGGCACGGCGATGGTCTACGACGGCGACCGAGTGCAAGAGGTCACCGTCAACTACGACGAGGCGATGAGCGAGTCCCCTGCCCCGACGATCCAGTTCCAGACCACGACCGGATTCTGGACACCCGGAACGGGACAGTGGGACGGGACACGGCGGATCTGGACGCAGTCCTTCACGATCTCCGACGCGAACGAGGAGACCCGAAGCGTGGACGTTACCGTCTCCGGCGCACGGGACGATGCCGGGAACGCGCAAGTCGCGAACACCTTGGCCGACGCGTTTGACGTGGACACGAGGAATCCGGTCGTGGTGAGTGCGGTCCCGAGTCTGACCCTGATCGCGGACGCGAACGCCGGCCCAGGACGGTTCACGGTGACGGTCACCTACGATGAGGCCATGGGGGCGATGCCGGCACCGACGATCGCCTTCCAGGACCCGGCAGCCGGGGCGACCCTGGCCCCTGCAGGTGGCCCATGGACGGACGCACGCACGTACGTGGCGACCTACAACGTGACCGATCAGGGCGCAATGATCTACGACGTGGATATCCGAGTGACGAACGCGCGCGACGTGGCCGGAAACGTCCAAGTGACCTCCACAACGGCGAACGCCTTCGACATCGACACGCAGAACCCCGTGATCAGTGGGCTCACGGTGACCGGAGGTGTGGTGGACGCCAGCTGCCTGCGCACCGTGACGCTCTCGGCAACGGTGACCGATGCGAACGGGTGCCAGAACGCTACGGCCATCATCCTGACATCCGTCGAGCTGCCGACCGCCAACGCGAGGCTCGGCGTCCCCTACGATGTCGTGCGGACGCCGGTGAGCTCAACGACGGCGACGATCACCGGGAAGGTCGATGTCCAGAACCTGACCAGTTGCCCCGCCACGGTGCACGTCACCCTGGACGCGCAGGATTGCGCCGGAAACGCGGCGGCACAGAGCCAAGCGAGCGGCAACGTCGTCGACGCGACCTCTCCGGCGATCGCGAACCTCGTCGTCACTCCTCAGGATGGCCTGGTCGACGGAGCCTGCGAGGAACCCGTGACGTTCTCGGCGACGGTCACCGACGACTGCTGCATCGATCCAGGAAGCGTGATCGTCACTCCCTCCGTGGCGAACGCGACGATGAGCGCCGTCGTCATCGACAAGGTCGCCTTCGGGGCGAAGGAGGTCAGGATCACGGGGAGCCTCCTCGTCTCCGACCTCACCGGCTGCCCAGCGATCGTGCGTGTGGACGTGAGTGCGACGGACAGTCGCGCTAACCGAAGCGAGACCGACGCCACAGCAAACGTCTACGACGCGATCATCCCGGTGATCAATGACTTGTGGGTCACCCCCGTCGTCGAGGTGAGCGCCGCCTGCTGCTTCGCCACGATCGGGTTCTCTGCGAACGTGACCGACAACTGCTGCATCCATCCGGAGAACGTTCGCGTCACCGTCACCCTCCCGACCACCAACGCCATCCCAGAGAACACCGTCGTCCATCGCGTCCAGAACGGACCGGGCCGGGTGGACGTCACTGGGTCGGTCGACGTGCGCTGCCTCTCGAGTTGCCCGGCCCGCGTGAGCGTGCGGGTCGACGCCTACGATTGCTGCGGGAACGACGCGGTTCCGGTCTCGTCCCAGAGCCTGGAGGGTCTCGTGATCGACGTCACCCCGCCGGAGGTTCAGGATGACGCGGATCGGATCCGCGAGGACACGCCGACGCGGATCTACGTCCTTGAGAACGACGACGACAACTGCACGAGGAAGTGGCAGGGCGAGCCCTGCCGCTGCGACGGCGTCCTCCGCATCTACGACATCTCCGCCCCGCCAACCTACGGCACGGCCGCGATCGAGGGCGAGCTCTCGCACGTCCGTTACGCCCCGTTCCAGGACTACCGCGGTCCGGACGAGTTCACCTACCGGGTGATCGACGCGTGCGGGAACGTCTCGACGGAGGCGACCGTCCGCCTCGAGGTCGTGCCGAAGCTCGCGATGGCCGACGGGACGTACGCAACGTGTCGCGACGAGCCCGTGGCCTTCACGCTTCAGGCGACCGAGCCGCTCGTCACCGAGGAGAGCGTTGGCAAGTTCCAGTTCACGATCCTGGACGGTCCCGCGCACGGCGTCCTCACTGGCGACCTGGGCGACCTACGCTACGAGGAGCCCGAGACAGCTTTGGCCACCCTTACCTACGCTCCCGCGGCCGGTTTCGTCGGCCGCGACCGGATCGACGTCAAGTTCGAGGATCCCTACGGGGAGTCCTCGACCGCCGTCGTCGATATCGACGTCACCGACTGCGAAGGAGCGACGCCTTCCCTAGCCGTTGCCCGCGGAACCGTCCTTCCAATCCTCCTTCCCGCGTCCTTCGCCGCGGCGCAACAGGCTGGCTCGGACGGCATCACCCTCACCGCAGGCGACGGGGCGCCACTTGAGCCCGGAGTGCTTGAGCAAGCCTTGTCTGTGCGCTGGGATCCCACTTTGGGGAGGTACCTCCTCCTGCTTGACACGGGACCCCTGTCTGTGGCAACCTGTTGGCTGACTGTCCCTCTTGGCAACGGTGAGACGGTCATTCTGGAGCTGGCGCTGGGGGAGGGCAAGTGATCCGGAGGGCAACGGCTGTCCTCGCCTCGGTCGTCATCCTGGCGTGGCTTGTGGGCTACGCTGACACCCCGCCCGCCATGACAACCCAGTACGTCTCGACCTTTCAGGGAGTTCCGGTCTCGTTCACGTTGCACGCGGAGGACGCGGACATCGATCCGGCACATCCGGAGGCGCACCCGCTCACGTTCCTCATCCTAGAAGGCCCGACGCACGGCGTCCTCGCCGGCGACCTCGGAAAGGTCCGCTACGTCGAGCCGCACTGGGCTCTCGTCGAC